>NZ_JBSFKD010000003.1:0-360114 GCF_053598395.1 Streptomyces sp. NPDC001135
GGTGTTTCCGACTCTATCAGATCTTTTCTCGATCCGATTTCCTCGGTGCTTTCCAGGTTCCCGCTTCCGCGTTTCCCTTTCCGGCGGTTCCGACTCTATCAGATCCTTTCGGTGTCTGACTCCCAGTCAGGGGGGTTGTCTTCCCGGCCGTTGGGCCGTTCCGACGTCTCAAACCTTAGCGGATCCGCTCGGCTTTTCCCAATCGGGCCACCGGGCTTCCCGTCGAATTGAATTTCGGGCACGCCGAAAACAACCCGTGCGGGAGATCGTGCTGTAGGTGTGAGGGGCGCCGCTCGGGGCGGCTGAGGTGTTGCTGCGGAACCGTTACGGCTCCGTGGCAACCCGAAGAACTTTACGGAACGGGGAGGGGCGTGTCAACCGGCCCCTGTCAAGATCTTTTCCGCACCCTCAGTCGAGGTCGCTGAGGCGCCCGCCGGCGTCCGGCTGGGCGTGTTCCACCCTGCGCAGGAGGCGGGTCAGCACCTCGCCGAGGACCGCTCGCTCCGCCGGCGTGAGGTCCTGGAGCAGGTCCTCCTCGAAGACGGTCGCCATGCGCATTGCCTCCAGCCACTTCTCCCGTCCCTCCGGGGTCAGCTCGACGATGACCCGTACGCGATTGGTTTCGTCCCGCTCACGGGTCACCAGTCCTTCGGAGACCATGCGGTCGATCCGGTGGGTCATCGCGGCCGGGGTGAGGCCGAGGCGCTTGGCGAGGTCGCTGGGGCCCATGCGGTAGGGGGCGCCGGAGAGGACCAGAGCCTTGAGTACCTCCCACTCGGCGTTGCTGATACCGAGGGCGGAGGTCTGGCGGCCGTAGGCGACGTTCATACGGCGGTTGAGCCGGGACAGCGCCGACACGATCTTCTCGACCTGGGGGTCGAGGTCCCGGAACTCGCGCTGGTAGGCGGCGATCTGCTCGTCGAGGGTCGGCTCGGTGACGTCGGGGGCGGTGTCGGCCATGGCCGCAGTATCGCACGCGGCGCCTTTGCCTTGAAGTCCTTCGATGTGTACTCTTTAGCTTCGAACTTTAGCTTCGAAGTCTTCACACCTAACTAGTGAGAGAGGTGAACGTGACCAGGGCGATGGGCGCAGCGATGCGCCGGATCCACGTGGGCAACGCACTCAGCGCGTTCGGGCTCGGTTTCACGGTCCCGTACCTGTACGTCTATGTGGCGCAGGTGCGGGGGCTGGGAGCCATGACGGCGGGACTCGTGCTCGCCGTCTTCGCCGTGGCCGCGCTGATCGTGCTGCCGTTCGCCGGCAGGGCGATCGTGCGGCGCGGCCCACTGCCGGTCCTGCTCGCCGCCCTGGTCACCGCCGCGCTCGGCGCGCTGAGCCTGGGGCTGGCGGGCAGTGCCGCCGCCGTACTGCTGTCGGCCGCGGCGCTCGGTGCCGGGCAGGCCGTGATGCAGCCGGCGCTGGCGACGATGATCGTGGACTGCTCCTCGGCCGACACCCGGTCGCGGGCGTTCGCGATGCAGTTCTTCCTGCAGAACCTGGGGCTCGGCGTCGGCGGCCTCATCGGCGGTCATCTCGTCGACACCACGCGCGTGTCGTCGTTCACGCTGCTGTTCGCGATCGAGGCGGCGATGTTCCTGCTGCTGGTCGGCGTGATGGCGACGGTGCGGATGCCGCACTCGCCGCGGATGGAGGAGGCTCCCACGGCGTCGGGCAAGGGCAGCTGGAGGCAGTTGGTCGGGAACCGGGCGATGGTGCAGCTGTGCGTGCTGGGCTTCGTGCTGTTCTTCGCCTGCTACGGCCAGTTCGAGTCGGGGCTGAGCGCGTACGGCGTCGAGGCCGCCGGGATATCCACCTCCGCGCTGGGGACGGCCCTGGCCGCGAACACGCTGATGATCGTGGTCGCCCAGTTCGCCGTGCTGAAGTTCGTGGAGCGGCGTCGGCGGTCCCGGGTGATCGCCGGGGTGGGCCTCATCTGGGCCGTCGCCTGGCTGGCCGCCGGGTACGCGGGGCTGGGGCACGGCAGCCAGGAGATGGCGACGGCCGCCTTCGTGTCGACGTACGCGCTGTTCGGGCTGGGTGAGGCGATGCTGTCGCCGACGGTCGCGCCGCTGGTCGCCGATCTGGCGCCGGAGGGCATGGCCGGGCAGTACAACTCGGCGTTCGCGCTGGTCAAGCAGCTGGCCCTGGCCGTCGGTCCGGCGGTGGGCGGGCCCCTGGGCGCCTCGCTGCACGCGCCGTACATCGTGACCTTCCTGCTGTTCTCGCTGGGGATCACCGTCCTGGCGCTGCGGCTCGGGCGGCGGCTCACCGCCGTGCAGGACCAGCCGTGGTCGGCCCGCGAGAGCCGGCTGGTGGCGCGCGGTGGTGCGCCTGCGGAGCCGGTGGCGGCGGAGGCGTGAGCCCCGTGTGAGCCCATGGACCAGCCCGCTGTGGTCCTGGACGGCCGTCACCTTCTGGTGGCGGCCGTCGCCGTGTGCCGGCCCCCTCGGCTCAGCGGGCCGCGGTGACCAGGGTCGCCGTGAAGGGGACGGTCGCCGTGCCGTCCGGGGCCAGGCGGGGGGCGAGCTGGTCGCGGACCACGTCACCCGCTCGGGTGAGCGCGTCCTCGCCGCCGGCTTCCTCGATCAGGGCACCCCAGGAGGTACAGGCCAGCTGGTCGCGGGCGTAGGAGTCCAGTGGGGGCAGGGCGATGCCGAAGCTGACCTCGCGGTGGGCGACATCGCGGTAGCCGGCCTTGTGCAGGGCCGAGGTCAACAGCTCGGCGGTGCAGGAGAAGGCTTCCGAGAGAGCCTCGGCGGCCTCGGGGCTGCCGTGGTCCTCGATGGCGTGGAGCTGGGCGCGGAAGTAGGGCTGCCGGTCCAGGGCGGCCCATACGGTCGCGGCGAAGCGGCCTCCGGGGCGGGTTACCCGGGCCGTCTCGGCGAGGGCGGCGGCGAGGTCGGGGAAGAACTGGACGCCCTGCTGGCAGACGACGACGTCGAAGGCTCCCTCGGGGTGGGGGAGCCGGTCGGCGGGGGCCACGGTGAACTCGATGTCGGGGTAGAGACGGGGGTGGCGTTCCCGGGCCACCCGGATCATGCCCTCGTCGATGTCGGTGCCGTAGACCCGGCCGGTGGGGCCGACCAGTGCGGCTGCCGCGCGGGCGGTGAAGCCGGTGCCGCAGGCGAGGTCGAGGACCGCGGCCCCCGGCCACAGGTCCACGGCGTCCAGGAGGGCGGTCGCGAACGGCGTGTTGATCGGGGCGGCGTAGGTCTCGTACCGCTCGGACTGGGTGCCTTTGAGGTGAAAACCCGGTGCGTCTGCCATGAGAGAGGCTTTAGCACCGGGCAGGCCGCTCGGCGAGATGCCGCGCAGAGGGTCACGCCTTGTTCGCCGGCAGGACGAACTCGCACCACACCGCCTTGCCGCCGCCCGGGGTGCGGCGGCAGCCCCAGTTCGAGGCGATGGTCGCCACGATCGCGATGCCGCGGCCGGACTCGTCGGCGGGTTCGGCGCGGCGGCGCCGGGGCAGGTGGTCGTCGCCGTCGGTGACCTCGACGATCAGGCGGCGGTCGGTGCGGCGCAGCCGCAGCCGCATGGGCGGGGTGCCGTGCTGGAGACTGTTGGCGACGAGTTCGCTGGTGGCGAGGACGCCGAGGTCGTGCAGTTCGGCGGGGAAGCGCCAGCTGGTGAGGACGCCGGAGGCGAAGGCACGCGCGCGGGGAGCCGCTTCGACGCCGCCGAGGAGTTCCAGGGCGGCATTGCGGAAGAGGTCGCCGTCGGGGCCCGTACGGGCGGGGTGCTGGAGGACGAGGACGGCGACGTCGTCGTCGTGGTCGGCGGTGACGCCGGCCGAGCGGACCAGGCGGTCGCAGACCACCTGCGGGGTGCCGGTGGCGCCGGCGAGGGCGCCTTCGAGAGCGGCGATGCCTTCGTCCAGGTCCTCGTCGCGGCGCTCGACCAGGCCGTCGGTGTAGAGGACGGCGGTGGCGCCGGGGCCGAGGGCGATGGAGCCGGAGGAGTGCATCCAGCCGCCGGTGCCGAGCGGGGGGCCGGTGGGTTCGTCGGCGCGGGAGACCGTGCCGTTCTCGTCGCGGACCAGGATCGGCAGGTGGCCGGCGGAGGCGTACACCAGGCGGCCCTCGTTGGGGTCGTGGACGGCGTAGACGCAGGTGGCGATCTGGTTGGGGTCGATCTCGGCGGCGAGGCCGTCGAGGAGCTGGAGCACCTCGTGCGGGGGCAGGTCGAGGCGGGCGTACGCCCGGACGGCCGTCCGCAGTTGGCCCATCACGGCCGCCGCGCGCACCCCCCGCCCCATGACGTCGCCGATGACCAGGGCGGTGCGGCCGCCGCCGAGGGTGATCACGTCGTACCAGTCGCCGCCGACCGCGGCCTCGGTGCCGCCGGGCTGGTACGTGGCGGCGATGCGCAGGTCGTCGGGCTGTTCCAGTTCCTGGGGGAGGAGGGACCGCTGGAGGGTGACGGCGGTCTCGCGCTGGCGGCGCTCGCTGGCGCGCAGGCGTTCGGCGGCCTCGGCGTGGTCGGTGACGTCGGTGGCGAACACGAGGACGCCGCCGTCGCGGTCGCCGTCCTCGGCGACGGGGGTGCAGGTGAAGGTGTAGGACCGGCCGTCGACGGCCTTGCGGGACTTCAGGGTGCGCGGCTTGCCGCTGCGCAGCACCTGGTCGAGGAGCGGGAGCAGGCCCAGTTCGGCGAGCTCCGGGAGCGCCTCACGCGCGGGCGCGTCCGTGGGCCGTGCGCCGAAGGCCGCCGCGTAGGCGTCGTTGACGTAGCCGATGCGGTGGTCCGGGCCGTGCACGAGCGCGACGAGGGCCGGGACGCGGTCGAGGACGTCGCGCGCGGGCAGTTCGTCGACGGCGGGCACCGGGGATGTGCCGTCGGCCGGCTGTTCGGCGCGGGCCGCGGGCACGGAGCCTTCCCCCCGCCGGTCCGGGGAGACCGGGGTCTCGGTCCGCGCGGCGGCGCGGCGCTGCGTTCCGGGGAGCCGGGCGCTCCAGCGCGTGAAGTTCACTTGGGAAGAAGCCTCGTGGGTGCTGTGGGCGGGTGGGTGGCCCGGCCGCGGACGTGGGGCAGTCTGACAGGGGCGGCGCCTCGGCGACATCCGTCAGACGCCTGGGCGGGCCGGGGAGTTCCTGGGTCCGGTCAGGACGACCCCTTCGGGTTGTCCGAGGGGCTGTGAGGAGGCTTTCCACCGGCCGCGAGTTCGAACTCCGCTCGCGGATGTTCGAGTGAACCGAGCGAGACGATCTCCCGTTTGAAGAGCCCGGCGAGGGTCCATTCCGCCAGGACGCGGGCCTTGCGGTTGACGGTGGGCACCCTGCTGAGGTGGTAGACGCGGTGCATCAACCAGGCAGGGTAGCCCTTCAGCTTGTGCCCGTAGACCTGGGCGACTCCTTTGTGCAGGCCGAGGGAGGCGACGGAGCCGACGTACTTGTGGGCGTACGTCTCCAGGGGCTCGCCGCGCAGGGCGTGGGCGATGTTGTCGCCGAGGACCTTGGCCTGGCGTACGGCGTGCTGGGCGTTCGGCGCGGTCTCGGTGCCGGGTTCGGCGGCGGTGACGTCGGGTACGGCCGCCGCGTCGCCCGCTCCCCAGGCGTGTTCCGCGCCGTCGACGGTCAGCTGGGCGGTGCACTTCAGCCGGCCGTGCCCGGTGAGCGGCAGGTCGGTGGCGGCGAGCAGCGGGTGGGGTTTGACGCCGGCGGTCCACACGACCGTACGGGTCGGGAAGCGCTGGCCGTCGCTGAGGACGGCGACGCGGTCGGCGCAGGAGTCCAGGCGGGTTTCGAGGAGCACCTGGATGTTGCGGCGGCGCAGCTCGGTGACGGTGTAGCGGCCCATCTCGGCGCCGACCTCGGGCAGGATCCGGTCGGAGGCCTCCACGAGGATCCACTTCAGGTCCTCGGGGCGGACGTTGTGGTAGTAGCGCGCGGTGTAGCGGGCCATGTCCTCCAGTTCGCCGAGCGCCTCCACGCCGGCGTAGCCGCCGCCGACGAAGACGAAGGTGAGGGCGGCGTCGCGGATGGCGGGGTCGCGGGTGGAGGAGGCGATGTCCATCTGCTCGATGACGTGGTTGCGCAGGCCGATGGCCTCTTCGACGGTCTTGAAGCCGATGCCGTACTCGGCGAGGCCCGGGATGGGCAGCGTGCGGGAGATCGAGCCGGGGGCGAGCACGAGTTCGTCGTAGCCGAGGAGTTCGGCCGCCCTGCCTTCCCCGGCGGTGGCGAGGGTGTGGACGGCGGCGGTGCGCACCGCGTGGTCGATGGAGGTGACCTCGCCGATGACGACGTGGCACTGGTACAGAACGCGGCGCAGCGGTACGACGACATGGCGAGGGGAAATCGAACCCGCGGCTGCTTCGGGGAGGAACGGCTGGTACGTCATGTAGGGGTCGGGGGTGACGACGGTGATCTCGACCTCACCCCGTTTGAGCTCGCCCTTGAGCCTCCGCTGCAGACGCAGGGCCGTGTACATCCCGACGTAGCCGCCGCCGACAACCAGAATGCGCGCACGTTCCTTCACCATCCCATGACGCACCCGGCGCAGGTGTTTGTCCACAGCCCCGGCAATTTGTGTGACCGGCGGCCGGGTGTGCGCGGGGCCGGGCGTGGTGTCCGGGCGGGACGAAAGGGGGCAGGTCAGTGGGGGCGGGCGAGGTGGATGGAAGGTGAGGAAACGGGACGTACAAGACCCGTACTCCGATCGGGGGGCGCACTGTGCGGAACCTGCCCCTTCTGAATTGACCCCCTCTCAACTATGTTCATGTGTCGACGGGGTGTAGGGAATGTGGTTGAGCGGGTGCCGCGACGGGCGGACCCGGTCGGGACCGGCGCACGTTCCGCGCACTCCGCGTTCAGTGACGGGGAGTCTCCGGGGGGAGACGTCATTACCGGGGGAATACATGCATGTTCAGGACACGCATTGGTCATCGGCAACCGCGATCGCGCCCGGCGGTGGCGCGGTGAGCGCGGCGGCGGCCAACGGACGCGCGGACGGGTCGCGTACGACTCCGCTGCGGGTGGACGCACAGCGCAATCTGGAGCACGTGCTGCGTGCGGCGCGTGAGGTCTTCGGCGAGCTGGGGTACGGCGCGCCGATGGAGGACGTGGCGCGGCGCGCGCGGGTGGGTGTCGGCACGGTGTACCGGCGCTTTCCCAGCAAGGACGTGCTGGTCCGGCGGATAGCCGAGGAGGAGACGGCGCGGCTGACCGAGCAGGCGCGGGCCGCGCTGGGGCAGGAGGACGAGCCGTGGTCGGCGCTGTCGCGGTTCCTGCGGACGTCCGTGGCGTCGGGGGCGGGGCGGTTGCTGCCGCCGCAGGTGCTGGTCGGCTCCGCGCAGGGCTCCGCCGGTTCGGCCGAGGCCGTGGGCGAGGCCCGGGTGCCTCAGCAGCGGGTGCAGCCGGGGGCCGGTGAGCTGCGGCTGGTGCCGGGGGAATCCGCTGGGGCTGCCGATGACAGCGGCGTCGGGGTGTTGCTCGAGGTGGTCGGGCAGCTCGTGGAGCGGGCTCGGGCGGCCGGGGAACTGCGGGCGGATGTGTCCGTGGGGGATGTGCTGCTGGTGATCGCCACCGCGGCGCCTTCTCTGCCGGACGCGGCGCAGCAGGCGGCGGCCTCCGCCCGGCTGCTGGAGATTTTGCTGGAGGGGCTCCGGTCCCGGCCGGCGTAGGGGCCGGCCGGGACGGTTCGGGGTGCGGGCGCGCGCAGTCGTCGGGCCGCGGGTCTGATGTGGCTGGTCGCGCCCGCGCGGCGGCAGCCGCGTGCCGATGCGGTCCCACGCCCCTGCGGAACGGCTGCCCGCTCGTTCGGGTGGTGCGCGCGTACCCGTGATGACCAGGGCCCTCGGACGAGTGGATGCCGTGCACGCAGGGTCCTTGACCAAAGGACCCTGTGGCACCCTGAGCCGGTGACGGGTTGGGCTGGGCCGGTGTCGGGGGCTGTCCGCGATGGGCGTTGACGGGTGGGACGAGTCACGCGGTGACGAAGCGGGCGCGGAGGCCGCCGGGCTGACCCCGCCCCAGGTGCCGCACCAGGGCGGGCGTGCGGCTTCCCCCGGCGGGCGGGGCGACGCGAGCGTGCCCGCCCAGCGCGGGGGCAGCGTGCTGCCGCCGCCCCGGGAGACGCCCCCCGACGACGGTGAGCTGATCGCGCGGATGCGCGGCGGTGACGACTCCGCCTACGCGGAGCTCTACCGCCGGCACGCCGACTCCGTACGCCGGTACGCGCGCACCTGCTGCCGGGACGGGCACACCGCCGACGACCTGACGGCGGAGGTCTTCGCCCGGATGCTGCAGGCGGTGCGCGGCGGATCGGGGCCCGAGCACGCCGTTCGGGCCTATCTGCTGACCTCCGTGCGGCGCGTCGCCGCACACTGGACCAGGTCGGCCCGGCGCGAGCAGCTCGTGGACGACTTCGCCGTCTTCTCCCAGCGGGCCTCGCGCGCATCCGAGGTGTCCGACGACGGCACGGTGGACCTCGGCGCCGATGTGCGCGCGATGCACGAGGCCGAGCAGTCCCTGGCCATGCGGGCCTTCCGTTCCCTGCCCGAGCGCTGGCAGGCCGTGCTGTGGCACACCGAGGTGGAGGACGAGTCCCCGAGCGAGGTCGCCGTGCTGTTCGGGCTGGACGCCAACGGCACCCGGGTCCTCGCCAGCCGGGCGCGCGAGGGGCTGAAGCAGGCCTATCTGCAGGCTCACGTCAGCGCCTCGCTCGCCGGCGACGAGGAGTGCGCCCGCTACGCCGACCAGCTCGGCACCTACGCCCGCCGCAAACTGCGCGTCCGCGCCGAACGGGGCCTGCGCAAGCACCTGGAGGAATGCGCCAGGTGCCGGCTGGCCGCCGCGCAGATCGAGGAGGTCGCCGGCGGTATCCCCGCTGTCGTCCCGGTCGCGGTCATCGGCTGGTTCGGGGCCGCCGGGTACGCCAAGGCGCTCGGGATCGTCGCCGGCGGGGCGGGAGCCGGTGCGGCGGGTGCCGCCGCGGCCCCCGGCTCGTCCGGCGGAGCGGGCGGAGCCGCGGCCTCCGAGGCGCTCGGGGCGCCGGTGAAGGCGGGCATCGCGGCCGGTGTGGTCGCGGTGGCCGCCGCCGCGGTGGCGCTGGCCCTGGTGAACGACGGCCACCCGCCGGCGAAGAAGACGGCCGGGCCGCCGCCGCCCGCGCCCGTCGTGCGCTCCGAGCCGCCGGAGCCGACCCCGCCGAAGCAGGTGAAGAAGCCCGCTCCCCGGCCGGTCGTACCGGCTGCCGGGGCGGCCCCCGCCCCGACGCGGACGCCCTCCCCGACCCCCACGCCGAAACCGGCGCCCAAGCCGACTCCCACTCCGGCACCGGCACCGACTCCCACTCCCAATCCCGCGCCCACGCCCACGCCGAAGCCGACCCCGAAGCCCGCTCCGCCGCCGGCGACCGCCGTCTACGAGCTGAGCGACCTCCACTACGACCTCACCGGCGACGGCACCCGGCCCGAGATCCGGCTCGGCGAGAGCAGCTGGGTGTGGCAGCGCTACGGCATGTCGGTCGGCGGCACCCGGTACACGCGCGGGGTGACCGTGCACGGCGAGTCCTCCGTCACCGTCGCCCTCAACCGCCAGTGCACCGCCTACGACGCACTGGCCGGCGTCGACGACATGACACTCGGCCTCGGCAAGGTGTCCTTCTCGGTCTACGCCGACGGGGTCCGGCTGTGGCAGTCCGGGACGGTCAAGGGCAACGACCGGGCCGTGCCCGTCCATGTGGACCTGAGCGGGCGCAGGACCGTACGGCTCGTCGTGCGACCGCACCGCAACCTCTTCGACCGGGCGGCGCTCGCGGACTGGGCCCAGTCCCGGTTCACCTGCCGGTAGCCGTCCTCAGCCGCGCTCCGCGGCCACCTTCGGCGCGCCCAGCTCCCGCAGCACAGCGGCCACGTCGAGGGACGCGCCCCGGGCGCGCTCGGCCGCGTACCGCCCGGCGGGCAGGGCCGCACGGGCTTCGGCCTGCACCCGGACGGCCTCGCCGCGCTCCGGCTCGGGACGCAGATTGCCGTCGCGCCAGTGGTCCGCCGCGGCGAACAGCCGGACCGCGCCGGCCGGGTCGCCGCACCGCGCCCGCAGGCCGGCCGCGGTGTCCACCAGCACCGCCGTGATCGCCTCGGAGCACCGCTGGGCCACGGCTTCGCGCAGCGCCTCCGCGAGGATCGGCAGCCCGTGCTCGGGGCCCGACTCGTCGGCCGCGAGGAGCGCCTCGACGGTGCGCAGGGCCGCCAGGAACTGCGGCGGCGGGTTGCCGCCCCGCGTCACCGCGCACGTCGCCTCGTACAGCTCGCGGGCCTGGACGATCCGCCCGTGGCGCACGGCGATGTGAGCGCGCATCAGCAGGACGAAGGCGCGCGATTCCGGTACCGCGTAGCGGTCGGCGGCCGCTTCCGCCTCGTCCAGGGCGGACAGCGCGGCCTGCGGGTCGCCGGAGCGGTAGGCGATCTCGGCCAGCCGCGCCATCAGGAACGGCGACTCGGCGTAGGCCCCCACCTCGTAGGCGAGGCGCAGCGCCTCCTCGTATTCACCGCGTGCCCGGTCGAACCTGCCGCGCGCCATGGCCGCCTCGCCGGCCGCGCTGCACACCTGGGCCCGCATCCAGCGGTCCCCGACGCGCCGGCTGAGCGTCCGCAGCTCGGCGAGGTCCTCGTCCACGCCCCGCAGGTTGCCGGGGGAGTCGACGGTCATATGGGTGCGGTACATCAGGGAGACACCGACCTCCCAGTCGCCGCCGTACGCACGGCAGTTGGCGACGGCAGCGGCCATGTCCGGGCCGACGTCCACCGGGCCGCCCAGGTAGTAGGCGGTCAGCGGCCAGACGATGCCCGGGAGGCGGGCGGCCCGGGGACCGCCCGGCTCGTAGGCGGCCCGGACGCGCGCGATGTACTGCGGGGAGCGGGGGTCGGTCCCGAGGTGCTCGGGGTTCGACTCGGAGGTCAGGAACAGGTCGAGCATCCGCAGGTCCATCCGCAGCTCCCGCAGCGGGTGCCCGGCCTCGCCGTCGGGGGCGGAGACGAGGGAGCCGATCGGGTCGGCCGACTCGATGAGGGTCGTCAGCGTCTCCGGGTCGTCGGCGTCCGCGGGGGACCCGGAGGGACGGGAAGCCGCCCGGGTGTCCAGGGCCACACCCAGGCGCAGGACCAGCCGGACCCAGGACACCGCCTCCCGGCGGTGGTTGCGCAGCCACCAGAACCAGCCGATGGCGACGACGATCGCGCCCGCCTCCGCCTCGTCGCCTGCGCGGACGGAGCGGTCCAGGGCCGCCCGGACGTTGTCGTGTTCCGTCTCCAGGCGGGAGATCCAGGGCAGCTGGTCCGCCGACCGCAGGCGCGGCTCGGCCTCCTCGACCAGTGCCCGCACCCACGCGCGGTGCCGTCGCTCGGCCGTGGCGCGCAGCCCGGGGACCTCGGCCGCACGCTCGGTGGCGTACTCGTGGATGGTCTCCAGCATGCGGTAGCGCATGCCGCCCGTGGCGTCCGGGGCGGCGACGACGAGGGACTTGTCGACCAGGGCGCCGATCAGGTCGGCCGCCGGGCCGGTGCACACGGCCTCGGCCGCCGTGAGGTCCCAGCCGCCGGCGAACACCGAGACCTCGCGCAGCACCGTGCGCTCGCGCTCGTCCAGCAGGTCCCAGGACCAGTCGACGACCGCGCGCAGGGTCTGCTGGCGGGGCAGGACGGTGCGGCTTCCGGCGGTGAGCAGGCGGAAGCGGTCGTCGAGGCGGTCGGCGATCTGCCGCGGGGTCAGCAGCCTGAGCCGGGCGGCGGCCAGCTCGATGGCGAGCGGCAGCCCGTCCAGGCGGCGGCAGATCTCCGCCACGGCCTCGGTGTCGGCGAGCGCCGCGTCGGCGTCGGGACGGACGGCCTTCGCGCGCTCGGCGAACAGGCGGTGCGCCTGCTCCGGGACGAGGGGCTCGACCGGACGCACCGACTCACCGGGGACGCCCAGGGGTTCACGGCTGGTCGCGAGGATCGTGAGCCCCGGGCAGTGGGTGAGGAGGGTCTCGGCGAGGGCGGCGGCCGCGCCGATGACGTGTTCGCAGTTGTCAAGGACCAGGAGTTGGCTGCGCGGGGCGCAGTACTCGATCAGCAGGGCGACGGGGTCGGCCTGCGGGGTCGCCAGCTCGTTGGTCAGCAGCACGGTCTCGCGCAGACCGAGGGCGCTGACCACCGCGCCGGGCACCGCCTCCGGACGGTCGAGCGGGGCCAGCTCGACCAGCCATGCCTGCGGGAGCCCTGCTGCGGCCTCCTCGGCGAGGCGGGTCTTTCCTGAGCCGCCCGGTCCGGTGAGCGTGACCAGGCGGGCCCTGTGCACATCGGAACGAATGGCGTCGAGTTCGGGTTCCCGCCCGACGAACGACGTCAGACGGGGGCGGATGTTGCCGGTGCGCTCGGGAGGCCGGGCGGGAGGCGGTGCCTTCCGGGGCTCCGGCCGTGGCTGTGGTTCCTGCTGCTGGAGCAACGACGCGTGCAGGGCTTTGAGTTCCGGTCCGGGGTCGGTGCCGAGGGTGTCGGCGAGGGTGCGGCGGGCGGACTCGTACGCGGCGAGGGCGTCGGCGGTGCGGCCCGTGTCGCGCAGGGCGCGGATGAGGAGGGCGTGCAGGGGCTCGTCCAGGGGGTGGGCCGCGGTGAGTTCCGTCAGCTCCGGTACGGCGTCCGGGGCGCGGCCCAGGTCGAGGGCGGCGGCGGCGCGGGCGCGGGTCGCCGTCAGACGCAGGGCGTCGGGGCGGGCGGCGGCGGTGCGGTCGGCCAGGTCGGCGAGGGCGGGGCCGTGCCACAGCGCGAGGGCCTCGGTGAGGGTGCGGTGGGCGGTGGCCGGGTCGCCCGCGGTGAGGGCCTGGGTGCCGGTGCGGGTGAGGCGTTCGAAGACGTACAGGTCGACATCGTCCTCGGTCGCCTCCAGGCGGTAGCCGCCGGGGCCGGAGCTGACGGTCTGTTTGCCGAGGGCTCGGCGGAGGCGGCCGACGAGGGCCTGGAGGGCGGCGGGGGCGTCGCTCGGGCGGTCGTCGGCCCAGATGTCGTCGATGAGGGCTTCGGGGGCGGTGGTGCGGCCCGGGCGCAGGGCCAGTGCGGTGAGGAGCGTGCGCAGGCGTTGGCCGCCGATGGGTACGGGGGTGCCCTGGTCGTCTGCCGCCTCGGTCACGCCCAGGATTCTGTACCGCACCTGGTCATTGTCGCGGCGGCCGCGGGGCGGGTCGACGGGGTTTCGCTCAGCGGTGCCCGATGTGCCGCCCCGGCGGCACGACGGCCGGCTGCGGCGGTGCCCCGGGGCACGCGGCACCGCGGCTCCCCGAAGGGCGCGGGGAGGTGCGCGAACGGCCACGGCGGACCCGGGGACAGGTACGGCGGGGCGCCGCCCCTTCGCAGCCCGCTCAGGCGCCGGAGGCCAAGGCCCCTCTTCTCGGCTGGATCCCGGAGGGCACCGCACGCGCGCGTGCCGGGGTCCCCGTCCAGCAGGTGCCTCGGCGGGACAGGAGGCGGTGGAGCCAGAGTTCGAGGGAGACGAGCTCGGCCAGGCCGTCCAGAGGGAGGGGGTCGCCTGCGGCTGCCGTGCGGAGCGCCTTGCGGACGACGCGGGCCTCCACCAGGCCGGCGTCGGCCAGGAGGGGCGTGGAGAAGAGGTCCAGGAGGGAGTCGGCCGCCCCGCGCAGACCCGCGCGTGCGGCTGCCGCCGAGGACGCGTGCGAGGGGGCGCCCCAGCCGGGCGGAAGGTCGGTGACGCCGGCGCCCTCCAGGACCGTACGCAGGATGGCGGCGCGGGCGCCGGGCTGGACGCGCAGGGCCTCGGGCAGGGCGCGGCAGGCGCGGACGACCTGGTTGTCGAGGAACGGCGCGTGCAGGCGCTGGGAGCGGATCTCGGCGGCCTGTTCGAGGACGCGCAGATCGGCGGCGTAACGGGCGAGGGCGGCACGCGCGCGATAGTCGCCGGGGCGCTGGGCGGCGGCTGCGGAACGGTCCGCCTCCGACTGGAGAAGAACCGATACTTCGGCCAGGGCCTCCCCCGTCAGCCAACGGGCGGCCGGCCCGGGTCTGGCCCACGTCAGCGCGGCGAGGGACGCGCCGACCGCTCCCTTGGGCTCGTCGAAGCGGCGCCGCATCAGCCGCTCGCCCAGCACCTCCAGTCCGGTCCGGTAGGGGGTGCGGGCGAGGCGGCGGGCGGCGCCGTACACGCGCGCGGGGACCATCACCGAGCCGTCGGCCTTGGCGAGCGCGGCGACCGGGCGGACCAGATGACGCCGTTTGCGGTCCATGAGGAGGTCGGCGAGGCGGGCGGGGTGGGCGTCCAGGACCTGCCGGGCGCCGTGGCCGGTGAAGTGGTCGGCGCTGCCCGCGGCGAGCCGGGCGCGGTGCCGGGCGGCCATGACCAGCGAAGGTCCGGGTTCGTCGGTGAGGGGGCCGTCGAGATCGGCGTACGGCAGGGTCTCCTCGCCGCCGGTGACCACCATGTGGTGCAGGCGCGGGTTGGCGGCGAGGGCTCCGGCGCGTTCGAGTTCGGCCTCGCGGCCGGGCACGGTCAGGTCATTGAAGGTGACGGCGACGAGCCGCTCGCCCGCGCCGGTGCCGTGGCCGAGGAGTGTGCCGGGTCTGCCGGGCAGCCCGGCGGCCAGCAGCGCGAGGGTGCCGGAGGCGGGGCCGCCGGAGAGGTCGGCGCCGATACCGGGCGCGGGCATCCCGCGCCGGGCCCGCCGCTCGGCCGGGCCCATGCCGGGCACCGGCCCGGGGTCGAGGCCGGGCACGTGCCGCGGTGCCGACAGCCGGGTGCGGACCGCCTCCACGAGGGCGTCGCGTACGGCGTCCACGGCGCGCCCCGGGTCTGCGGGGGCCGCGGCCACGGCGAGCGAGGCGACCGGCTCGTACCCGGCGATCTCGCGCGCCCCGGCGCGGAGCACGAGCGCGTGCCCCGGCGGAACGCGCCGCACGCCCTCGTACGGGGTGCTGTCGCGCAGCGCGGCCGGTACCTCGGGGGCGGCGAGCAGGGCGGCCAGGTGCGCGAAGTCGAGGTTGGCCTCGATGAGGTCGGCGAGGGGGAGCGCGGCGGTGGCGTAGGCCGTGCCGCCGGCCCAGGGGGTGTGGAAGACCGGGCGGGCACCGGCGAGATCGCCGCAGACGGTGATGCGGCGGCCGACCTTCACGACGGCCGTGTAACTGCCGGGCCAGGCCGTCAGATGGCGCAGTGCGCCCCCGCGCGCGGTGAACAGGCCGCGCCTCAGCTCCTCGTCGGAGGCGCCGCAGATGCCGAGGACGGCGATGTGGCTGTCCGCGTCGGCCCGCACCACGCGCACCTCGTCCGGGCGCCAGTCGCCGACGGCCCACAGCGGATCCGGGTCGCCCCACAGGAGGTGGGAGCCGACCGGGTGCAGCGTCTCGCCGTCGTAACCGGTGGCGCCCGCGGTGCCGGTCCCCGCGACGCCCGCGGCGGTGCTGCTCCACCCCACCAACCACCGCATCGACGCCTCCACAGGCTGTGGACAACAGTGCACCGTACGAACCGGATCCCCATGCTGCCATGAAGGGAGCACTGTGGAGGGGCGGCGGCACCGGCTTCGATCGAGGGACGTGCAAGGCGGGCCGAGGTGAGTACGACTCGAATGCGCCCCCTCTACGCTCCCCCAAGACGCCCTTCGCGCCGTCAAGTTCCATGGTCGGAGCGGATTCCCACGGCGAAGGGCTGGGGCGATTTTCAGCCAAATACGCAGAGCGAAGCGGGAGATGCGTACGCTCCGTACAGGCCTGCGGAACGCGTGGCGGCGCGGACACGCGCACAGTCCGGGAGGCGGGCATCGCCTCCCGGACCGGTCCGCCACCCGCGGGGATGAAGGTGGCGGTGTCCCCCAGCCCACTGGATCCAGTACAGCGGGCCGACCCACGCAAGAGCCATGGAACCGCTCCCCCGATGGCCGGAGAAGAGCGCACGGACGGGCGCACGGCCACACACGCGGGGGCACGCGGCGACAGGCCGTGCACGGTGCGTACAGGACCGCACTTCCGTACGGACCACAATCCCGCCATCCGGAACAATGCCCCTTAACGCTTGGGATGCGGCGAACTACGCTGGGTTTACGAATGCCGCGTGGTTATGCCAGCGCGGCAGCCGTCTGTGTCGAGGGGTGGCGCATGTCCAGGGAGCAACGCGGGCCGAACGAAAAGCTCGGCGCCGTTCTCGCCCTCGCGGGAATCAGCAACGCAGGACTCGCACGACGCGTCAACGACCTTGGCGCCCAACGCGGGTTGACTCTTCGCTACGACAAGACCTCGGTGGCGCGCTGGGTGTCGAAGGGGATGGTGCCGCAGGGCGCGGCACCGCACCTCATCGCGGCCGCCATCGGACAGAAGCTCGGCCGCCCGGTGCCGCTCCACGAGATCGGCCTGGCGGACGCGGATCCCGCGCCCGAAGTGGGCCTCGCCTTCCCCAGAGACGTAGGACAGGCGGTGCGGTCGGCGACGGAGCTGTACCGTCTCGACCTCGCCGGGCGCCGGGCCGGTACGGGCGGCATCTGGCAGTCCCTCGCCGGATCGTTCGCAGTGAGCGCATACGCAACGCCCGCCTCACGATGGCTGATAACCCCCGCCGACAGCTCGGTCGCGCGGGAGACGGGCTCCGCCGAGGGCTCCGGCGCACCGATCAAAGTCGGCCACAGCGATGTGCGCAAGCTGCGGGAGGCCGCCGAGGACGCCAGGCGGTGGGACTCCAAGTACGGCGGCGGGGACTGGCGTTCGTCGATGGTGCCGGAGTGCCTGCGCGTGGAGGCGGCGCCCCTGCTGCTCGGCTCCTACTCCGACGAGGTGGGCCGCGCCCTGTTCGGCGCCTCCGCCGAACTCACCCGGCTCGCCGGGTGGATGGCCTTCGACACCGGCCAGCAGGAGGCGGCGCAGCGGTACTACATCCAGGCGCTGCGGCTCGCGCGGGCGGCGGCGGACGTCCCCCTGGGGGGCTATGTCCTGGCCTCCATGTCGCTGCAGGCGACGTACCGCGGCTTCGGCGACGAGGGGGTCGATCTGGCGCAGGCCGCGCTGGAGCGGAACCGGGGGCTGGCGACCGCGCGCACGATGAGTTTCTTCCGGCTGGTGGAGGCGCGGGCACACGCGCGTGCGGGAGACGCGCAGGCGGCGGGTGCGGCGCTGAAGGCCGCCGAGGGGTGGCTGGAGCGGTCCCGGGAGGGCGACAACGATCCTTCTTGGCTTGGTTTCTATGGCTATGACCGGTTCGCCGCTGATGCCGCGGAGTGCTACCGGGATCTGAAGGCGCCCCGGCAGGTGCGGCGGTTCACCGAGCAGGCGCTGTCGAAGCCGACGGAGGAGTTCGTGCGGTCGCACGGGCTGCGGCTGGTGGTCTCGGCGGTCGCCGAGCTGGAGTCCGGGAACCTCGACGCCGCGTGCGAGCAGGGGGTGCGGGCCGTGGAGGTGGCCGGGCGGATCTCGTCCGCGCGCACCACCGAGTACGTGAAGGATCTCCTGCACCGGCTGGAGCCGTACGGGGACGAGCCGCGGGTGGTGGAGCTGCGGGAGAGGGCTCGGCCGCTGCTGATGGCCCCCGCCTGACCCCGGCCCGGCACGCGGACACCGCGAACCGAGGGCGTTTGAAGGCATTGTCAGTGGCGCAGTGCACTATCGGGAGTGGAGGTGGTGCTCGGTGCTGGTCGGGTCATACGACTGTGATGTGCTCGTGGTGGGCGGGGGGATCGTCGGGCTGTCCACGGCGTATGCGATCACCCGGGCCGCGCCGGGCACGCGGGTCCTCGTGCTGGAGAAGGAGCCGGGGCCGGCCCGGCACCAGACGGGACGCAACAGCGGGGTCATCCACAGCGGGATCTACTACCGCCCCGGCTCGCTCAAGGCGAGGTACGCGGTGGGCGGCGCCGCCGAGATGGTGAAGTTCTGCGCCGAGTACGGCATCGCGCACGCCGTCACCGGCAAGCTGATCGTCGCCACGGAGCGGGAGGAGCTGCCGCGGTTGCACGCGCTCGTGCAGCGCGGCCGGGAGAACGGCATCCCGGTGCGCGAGCTGGGCGCCGCACAGATCGGTGAGTACGAGCCGGAGGTGCGCGGACTCGCCGCCATACACGTCGGTACGACGGGGGTGTGCGACTTCGTCGGGGTCGCCCGGCAGCTCGCCCGGGCGTCGGGCGCCGAGATCCGGTACGGGGCGCGGGTCGTCCGGGTGGACCGGCGACCGGAGCGGGGCGTGGCGGTGCTCACCTCCGCCGGAGATGTCGTACGCGCGCGGGTGCTGGTGAACTGCGCCGGGCTGTACTGCGACGAGGTGGCCCGGCTGACCGGGGACGAGCCCGGGGTGCGGATCGTGCCGTTCCGGGGGGAGTACTACGAGCTGGCGCGGCCGGAGCTGGTGCGCGGGCTGGTGTATCCGGTGCCGGATCCGGCGTTCCCGTTCCTCGGGGTGCATCTGACCCGCGGGATCGACGGGGGCGTCCACATCGGACCCAACGCGGTACCGGCGCTGGCCCGGGAGGGGTACGGCTGGAAAGTCGTACGCCCCCGGGAGCTGGCCGGGACGGTGGCGTGGCCGGGGTCGTGGGCGATCGCCCGGCGGCACTGGAGATACGGCGCGGGTGAGCTGCGCCGCTCGCTGTCGAAGGGGGCGTTCCTGACGGCGGTGCGCAGGCTGTTGCCCGGGGTGGAGGCGGACGACCTGGTGCGGGCCCCCGCCGGGGTGCGGGCGCAGGCG
Organism: Streptomyces sp. NPDC001135; assembly: GCF_053598395.1. NCBI lineage: Bacteria > Bacillati > Actinomycetota > Actinomycetes > Kitasatosporales > Streptomycetaceae > Streptomyces > Streptomyces sp. NPDC001135. The sequence goes on from NZ_JBSFKD010000003.1 coordinate 18,648, forward strand.
GTGTTGCGGGACGGGACGCTGGTGGACGACTTCCTCATCCGCGAGGGGGCGCGGGCCGTGCATGTGCTGAACGCACCGTCGCCCGCGGCCACCGCTTCGCTGCCGATCGGGCGGGAGGTCGGGCGCCGGGTGCTGGACATGCTCGGCTCGCAAGGGCGTCCTCCCGGCGCCCCGTAAAATCGGAAGCACTGTGTCTGACTCGCTGAACCTCCCCGAAGCCCCCTCGCCGACCCCCCACACCCCCGGCGTCTCCGTCCGGCATACCCGGGCCAAGGGGGAGCCGCGGTTCCCGGACGGGCCCAAGGCCGATCCCGCCGGGTCCCACTTCGAGCGGCGGATCCGGAGTTTCCAGCCGCGGCGCAGCCGGGTGACCGCCGGGCAGGCGGACGCGCTGCAGCGGCTGTGGCCCACGTGGGGGCTCGACATCGACGGGCGGCGGGTCATCGACCTCGGCGAGCTGTTCGGCAACGACAAGCCCGTCGTGCTGGAGATCGGGTTCGGGATGGGCGAGGCCACCGCGCAGATGGCCGCCGCCGACCCGGACACCGACATCCTCGCCGTCGACGTGCACACCCCGGGGCAGGGCAATCTGCTGGCTCTCGCCGACCGCAACGGCCTGTCCAACGTCCGGGTGGCGAACGGTGACGCGATCATCCTGCTCAGGGAGATGCTCGCCCCCGACTCGCTCGACGGGCTGCGGGTGTACTTCCCGGACCCGTGGCCCAAGAAGCGGCATCACAAGCGCCGGCTCATCCAGCCCGAGTTCCTGACGCTCGCCGCGACCCGGCTGCGGCCCGGCGCGATCGTGCACTGCGCGACCGACTGGGAGCCGTACGCCGAGCAGATGCTCGAGGTGCTCACCGCGCACCCCGACTTCGAGAACACGCAGGCAGACGGTGGTTTCGCGGCGCGCCCCGCGTCCCGGCCGCTGACCCGTTTCGAGGAACAGGGACTGGACAAGGGACATGTCGTGAACGATCTGCTGTTCCGGCGCGTACCGCACAGTCAGGACCGATAACGCGTACCGCATCGGGGCCGGTAAACGCTCCAGCCCCTCGCCCCGCCACCGTTAGGGTCGATGCCGTGGCCACCAGTCCTCCGTTTCCGACGCACCCCCCGGGCCCCGAGGGCCTTGTGCTTCACCATCCGCACTGGTGGCAGCGCAGGTGGGTGCGGTACGGGGCACTGATCACACTGCTGGCGCTGTCCGGGCTGGTCATTCTCGCGCTGGTGCGCAGACAGACGGGTACGGAGGGGTTCCTCGTCGGGCTAGGACTGGCCGTGCTGCCCGTGCCGTGGCTCATAGCCGCCTTCCGGTGGCTGGACCGGGTGGGGCCGGGGCCCTGGCGGAACCTGGTCTTCGCCTTCGCCTGGGGAGCGTGCGCGGCGGCGCTGATAGCCATCGTCGCCAACAGCTTCGCGACCAAGTGGATAGCCACCGCCACCGCCGATCCCGCCAGTGCCGACACACTGGGCGCCACCGTGATAGCGCCCATCGTGGAGGAGTCCGCCAAGGCCGCCGCCGTCCTGCTGGTCTTCCTCTTCCGCAGACGTGACTTCACCGGGATCGTGGACGGGGTGGTGGTGGCCGGGATCACCGCCACCGGGTTCGCGTTCACCGAGAACATCCTCTACCTGGGGACGGCCTTCGGGACCGACCAGCTCAGCGGCGGCCGCGGCATCGCCTCCGTCACCGCCGCGACCTTCTTCGTGCGCATCGTGATGTCCCCGTTCGCGCACCCCCTGTTCACCACCCTCACCGGCATCGGCTTCGGCGTCGCCGCGCTCTCCGCCGAACGGCAGCACGCCCGGCGGGTGCTGCTGCCGCTGGGCGGTCTGCTGCTCGCGATGAGCATGCACGCCTTCTGGAACGGCTCCTCCACCTTCGGCGAGTTCGGGTTCTTCGCCGTCTACGGCGGATTCATGGTGCCCGCGTTCGGGCTGCTGACCTGGCTGGCGATCTGGACGCGGCAGCGGGAGCTGCGGACCGTGCGCACGGAGCTGCCGGCGTATGTGCTGGCCGGGTGGCTGGGGCCCGCGGAGCCGTTCGCGCTCGGGTCGATGCGGGCGCGGCGGGCGGCCCGTGACTACGCCCGCCACCACGCCGGGCGCCCCGCGGCACGCGCCGTGGCCCAGTACGAGGCGTACGCGACGTCGCTGGCGTCCTTGCGGCACCGGGGGCGCAAGGGGAAGGGCGGGGCCGACTTCGTCGTACGGGAGCGGGAGCTGCTGGACGAACTGTGGAAGCGGAGGGATGTGGCTCGGCCGGCTCTGGAGTACGCGGCCGGGGCGACTGCTCCGGTGCCGGTGCCTGCGGCGTACTGGCCGGGGTACGGGCACCCGGCGCCACCGATGACCACGGCGTACGGGTATCCGGCGGCACCGGTGACCACGGCGTACGGGTATCCGGCGGGGCCGTGTCCCGCGGAGAACCCGTACCGGTCCTAGCCGGTCGGGTGGCGGGGGAGTTCGGCACCGCCGGATCACTGCGTTGCGGCTGAGCGCCGTCGCGGCGGAAGGAAAGTGGCCGTGGGCGGCGGGAGCGGCGGGCGGGCGCGGTGGCCCGCAGCCGTGCCGGGATCAGGCCGACGCGTCCGTCAGCTTCGTCACCTCCTCCTCCGTCAGCTTCAGGTCCGCCACCCCCAGCAGGGCCGGAAGCTGGGCCACCGTGCGGGCCGAGGCGATCGGGGCGGTGATGGTCGGCTGGGCGGCCAGCCAGGCGAGAGCGACCGTGGGGACGGGGGCCTCGTGGGCGGCGGCGATCTCGTCCAGGGCCGCCAGGACCTTCTGGCCGCGCTGGGAGTCGGCGTACTGCTGGGCGCGGCCGGCACGGGCGCTGTCGACCTTCGTGCCGGGGCGGTACTTGCCGGTCAGGAAGCCCGCGGCCAGGGAGAAGTACGGCACGGCGGACAGGCCCTTCTCGGCGGCCAGGTCCTGCAGCGGGCCCTCGTAGGTGTCGCGGGAGACGAGGTTGTAGTGGGGCTGGAGGGCGACGTAGCGGGCCAGGCCCTCGCGGTCGGAGAAGTCCAGGGAGGCCCGCAGCCGCTCGGGGCTGATGTTGGAGGCGGCGATGTGCCGGACCTTGCCCGCCTTCACCAGCTCGTCCAGCGCGCCGATGATCTCCTCGACCGGTACCTCGGGCTTGTCGAAGTGGGTGTAGTAGAGGTCGATGTAGTCGGTGTCCAGGCGGCGCAGGGAGGCGTCGGCGGCGGCCTTGATGTTGGTCGCGGACAGACCCTGGTACTCGGGGTGCTGGCTGACCTTGGTGGCGATGACGACGCTGTCGCGGTTGCCGCGGGCCTTGACCCACTTGCCGATGATCGTCTCGGACTCACCGCCCTTGTTGCCCTCGATCCAGGCGGAGTAGGCGTCGGCGGTGTCGATGAAGTTGCCGCCGGCGGCCGTGTAGGCGTCGAGGACGGCGAAGGAGGTCTCCTCGTCGGCGGTCCAGCCGAAGACGTTGCCGCCCAGGGAGAGCGGGAAGACCTCGAGGTCGGAGGAACCGAGTGGGCGCAGAGAAGTCATGCTTCACATCAACACCGGCGGTGGATGATCGCATTCCACCGCCGGCGCCGACTTCCCACGGTTCACATGGCTGACACGCTCAGGGGTTGAGGCCCTTGTCCCGCAGCCACGGCGCCGGGTCGATGCCGGTGGCCTGGCCGCCCGGGTGGACCTCCAGGTGCAGGTGCGGGCCGGTGACGTTGCCGGTGGCGCCGATGCGGCCGATGACCTCGCCGGTGGACACCTTCTGGCCGACGGAGACGTTGATCGAGGACTGGTGGCAGAACCACAGCTCGGTGCCGTCGTCCAGGGTGAGGACGGTGCGGTAGCCGTAGGCGCCGGCCCAGCCGGCCTGGGTGATCGTGCCGCCGTGGACGGCCTTGATCAGGGTGCCGGTGGGGGCGGCGAAGTCGAGGCCGGTGTGGTAGCCGGAGGACCACATGGCGCCGGGCTGGCCGAAGGTGCCGGTGATCGTGTACGAGACGACGGGCAGCTGGTACTGCTTGGCCAGCTCGGCCAGCCTCTTGGCCTCGGCCGCCTTCTTGGCGTCGGCCTCGGCCTTCTGCTTGGCGGCGGCGGCCTTGGCGGCGGCGTCCTGCTCCGCCTTGGCCGCGGTGTCGGCGGTCTGCTTCTCGGCGGCGGCGAGCGCGGCGGCGGTGGCCCTGCTGTCGGCCTTGCTCCGCTGCTGCTCGGCCTGGGCCATGATCCGGTTGCGCAGGGTCTCGCCCGCGTCGGAGTCCTTGCTGTCGGCCGAGGTCACGCCGGCGTTGCTGAGCGTGCTGCCGTCCGTCCGGGGCGCGTCGGAGGCGTCGTCGCCGAAGAGGTGACCGACGGAGTCCAGGTCCGGCAGGGATATGGAGACCGGCGGCTTACCGGTGTTGGCGCTGGCCATGCCGCCCGCACCGACGGCGGCCATCACGCCGACGCCGAGGACGGTGGAGCTGCGCGCGAAGCCGCCGCGCTGCTTGGCGACACGGTGCCGGCCGCGGACGGGGGCGAGGGAGTCCTCGGTGGGGTTCCACTCCTCCCAGGGGCCCTCTTCGGTGCGGTAGGCGCCGTAGCCGAAGGTCTCGGGCTCGGCCTCCGCGGGCATGAACGGGGCTTCTGGGGTAGGCCGGTTGGACGCCACGCGGGCGTACTCCTTTCCTTCCTCCGCCTACCGGGTTAGCTGACGGGTTCGGAGCAGGAAGGTCTCCTACGCGCGTATACCGGTCACGGCATCCGCGTGATTCACCCCAAGGTGGTGGTTCCCCGGTTCCCTCGCGGGATTCGGCGCGTGCGCACGGAGCCGTCTCTTGTGACGGCTGGGACGACCGCGCTGCGTTATCGAACGTTAATAGACCTGCTGGTCACTTTCCAAGCCATCCGCCTTGATCATTAACCTTTTCCGGCCCGGACGTACCGGTCAGGAGTCCTGCAAAACGGGCGAGTTGACCGGCGTTCAGGAGTCTCGGCGTTTTTGATGGTGACTCAGATGTTATGCGGAGGGCGGTCGTCCGGTCACTGTCCGTACAGAGGATCACCGGGGCCGGGGCGGCCCGCGGGAAAGCGGTGTGCGAGCCGCCCCGCGGATGGGGTACTCTGGAGTCACAACGACGCGGGGTGGAGCAGCTCGGTAGCTCGCTGGGCTCATAACCCAGAGGTCGCAGGTTCAAATCCTGTCCCCGCTACTGAAGGCCCGGGGCCGGAATCCAGTGGATTCCGGCCCCGGGTGTTTTTCAGTGCCCCAGCAGATGCCCGTTCGGTGCCTTGGCCAGTCCCTCCAGCTCCGGCAGTACGACCACCTGCGCACCCCCGGTGACCAGGAGCCCCGTCCCGTCGGCCGCGGAGACGAACGTGTCCGGCTCCCGCCAAGCCGTGACCACCCTCCGCACCCCCGACCGAAGGATCAGCTCGGCACACGGCGCCGGCCGTGAGGCACGCCGGGCGCAGGGCTCCAGGCTGGAGTACACCGTGGCGGCGGCCAGCCGCGGATCCGCCGGATCGGTCTTCGCCAGCGCCGCCTCCTCCGCGTGGACCACGGGGTCGCCGCCCTCCCGGGAATGCCCCCGGGCCAGCTCCGTACCGTCGGCGGCGACCACCACCGCGCCGACGCTGAACGCCGTCTCCGAGGGCGGGCACAACGCGGCCAGCTCGCAGGCGGTGCGCAGCCAGTGCCGGTCGGCGGCGGTGGGGACCGGGCCGGTGCCGGGGGCCGTGGGCTCGTAGCGCATGAGGACGACGTCCTCGATGCGGCGGGTCTCGGTCAGGCGCAGCCGGCCGGCCTGGTAGGCACCCGGCCCGAACAGGCGGGGGGCGGCCGGGTCGCCGACGAACAGCGGGGCGAGGACCAGCTGGAGCTCGTCGGCCAGGCCCAGCCGGAGCAGCTGGGTGTGGACCGTGCCGCCGCCCTCGACCATCAGCCGCCGTACGCCGCGCACGTCGTGCAGATGACCCAGCAGGGCGCGCCAGTCGAGGTCGGGGCCGAGCGGGACGATGTCGGCGGTGCCGCCGAGGAGGCGTGCGGCTCGCTCGGCGCCCTTGTCGGTCGTGTAGACGAGCTTGTCGCCGCCGGTGTGCCAGAAATGGGCGCCGGGGTCGAGGTCGCCGGTGGCGGTGACGGTCACCTTCAGCGGGTACTGCGGCCTGCCCTCGGCCACGCGGGCCGCGCGGCGCTCGGCGGAGTTGACCAGCAGCCGTGGGTTGTCGGCGCGGATCGTGCCGGCGCCGACCAGGATCGCGTCGACGGAGGCCCGGACCGCGTCCACCCGGTCGAAGTCGGCCGGACTGGACAGCAGGAGCCGTTCGGGGCCGGTGTCGTCCAGGTAGCCGTCGAGGGAGACGGCGGCGGACAGCAGCACATAGGGGTACGACATCGGCGCGCTCTCCCTGAAGTCACTCTTGGTTCAAGTTTGAAACAAACCTACACTGGCGGCATGACGACCCGCTGGCTCACTGCCGAGGAGCAGCGCGCCTGGCGCGCCTACCTGTCCGCCGCCCGGCTGCTGGACGACGCGATCGACCGGAACCTCCAGCAGACGGCCCGCATGCCCCATCTGTTCTACTCCGTGCTGGCCAACCTCTCCGAGGCGCCCGAGCGGCGGCTGCGCATGACCGACCTCGCGGAGACGCTGAAGATCACGCGCAGTCGGCTGACCTATGCGGTGACCCGTCTGGAGCGGGACGGGCTGGTGCGCCGTGAGGACTGCCGCTGGGACAAGCGCAGCAGCATCGCCGTGCTGACGGACGAGGGACTGGCCGTGCTGGAGCGTACGGCGCCCGGGCACGTCGAGACCGTACGCGCCACCCTGTTCGACCGGCTCACCCCGGAACAGGTGGGGCAACTGGAGGAGATCTGCACCGGGATCGCCCGCGGGCTGCAGGGCGACGATGCCGCACCCGGCGCGGAGGACGTGCCCTGGCGGCGCCGGTCGTCCTGCTCCTCGTCGGCCCCGCCCGCACCCCCCGAGTCCCACCAGGCACCCGAAAACTAATTGCTTCAAGTTTTAATCATGCGGTAGGGTCCCCGCACGATCACTGCTTCAAATCTGAAGCACCTTCCCCGGAGGGACCCGCATGCCCGACACCACCGCCGCCACGCCGCGCGCCCGCGTCCGGGTACCGCTGCGCTTCGACGACGGCTACAGCGTCGACGCCGAACTCGTCACCTTCCACGGCCTGGCCGACGGCCAGGAGCATGTCGCCGTCGTGCTCGGCGACCCCGGCCCGGTTCCGCTGGTGCGCCTGCACTCCGAGTGCCTGACCGGCGACGTCTTCGGCTCGGCCCGCTGCGACTGCGGACCCCAGCTGCGCGAGGCGGTCGAACGCATCGCCACCACCGGCGGCGTCCTGCTCTACCTCCGCCAGGAGGGCCGTGGCATCGGCCTCTACAACAAGCTCGACGCCTACGCCCTCCAGGACCAGGGCCTCGACACCTACGAGGCGAACGCCGCGCTCGGCCTGCCGGAGGACGCCCGCGACTACACCGCCGCCGCGCAGATGCTCGCCGCCCTCGGCATCGACGAACTGGACCTGCTGTCCAACAACCCCGACAAGGCCGAGCAGCTGCGCGCACTGGGCGTCGTCGTACGGGACCGGGTGCCGACCGGCGTCTTCACCACGGCTCACAACGTCCGCTACCTGCGCGCGAAGGTCCTCCAGACCCGCCACACCCTCCCCCTGGCCGAACTGACGGAACTGACCGCGGGCTGAGACGGGGGCGGAGTCGGGGGATCGGCGGATCCGCTCACCGCATGTGACCACGGCCCGGGAGGCGGAGGGCCGGCAGGGCCGCCAGGGCCAGGAGGGCCGCCGCGACGGTGTACGCGGTGCGGAAGCCGGACGGGTGCAGGCCCGCCGAGCCCAGGACCACCGACAGCACGGCCGTGCCGACGGAGGCGCCCAGCTGGGAGGTGATGCTCAGCGCGGTGCTCGCCGCGGGCAGCCGCTCCCCGGGCAGCCCCCGGCTCGCGGTGGTCATCGTCGGCATCAGCACCATGCCGGTGCCGACCCCCATCACCATGGCCGACGCGACGATCCGCCAGGGCGCGGCCCCGGGCGTTCCGGACTGCCACGCCAGCAGCGCCATCCCGAGGGCGGCCACCGCGATGCCGGCCGGGATCAGCCGGCGCGGCGCCACCTTGTCGATCCGGCGCGCCGCGATCTGCATCGTCGTACCGACGGCGAGACCGACCGGCATGCCCAGCAGCCCGGTCGCCGTGGCGCTCAGGCCCCGCTCCTGCTGCCAGTAGAGCGGGCCGAGCAGCATCGAACCGAAGTAGCCGCAGGTGAACAGGGCGAGCGTGCCGGCGCCGGCGGCGAAGGTGCGGTCGCGCAGCAGCCGCAGGTCCAGCAGCGGTGCGCGGGCGGTGAGCGCCCGTCGTACGAAGGCCGCCGCGAGGGCCGCTCCGGCGAGCGTCGGCACGAGGGCGCCGGGCGCGGTGAAGTCGCCGCGCTCACCGCCGCGGGCCAGGCCGTACAGGAGCAGGGCGAGGCCGGGCGAGAGCATCAGCAGGCCGGGGAGGTCGAGGCGGGCGGTGGTCCTCCCGGGCCCGGCCGTCGGCGCGTCCGGCGGCAGCAGTCGTAGGGCGAGGGCCAGGGCCAGGGCGCCCACGGGCAGGTTGACCAGGAAGATCCAGTGCCAGGAGGCCGCGTCGACCAGCCAGCCGCCGAGCACCGGACCGGCGATCGGCCCGACCAGGACGGGCAGCCCGCCCACGGCCATCGCGCGGCCGAGACGGCTGCGGTCGGTCGCGCCCATCACCATCGCCATGCCGACCGGCTGCAGCAGTCCGCCGCCGAGCCCCTGCACCGCCCGGAAGGCGATGAGGCTGCCCGCGTCCCAGGCGCACGCGGCGAGCAGCGAACCGAGGGTGAAGAGGGTGAGTGCGGTCAGATAGGTGCGCCTGGCGCCGATCCGGGCCATGGCCCAGGCGGCGGTCGGGACGACGGCGGCCAGCGCGAGCGTGTACGCGGTGGCGGTCCACTGGATGGTCTGCAGGGAGGCGCCGAAGGACTGCGAGAGCCGGCGCAGCGCGACGTTGACGATCGTCATGTCCAGCACCGCCATCACGCTGCCGGTGACGGTGACGGCCAGGGTGCGGTTCAGGGCCCTGGCCGGGTCCGGCACCGGTCGGGCCGGTGCCACGGCGGGCGCCGTCGTACGTATCTCCCCCACCTCTCTCGCCCCGCCCTCAGCCCGCGTACGGGCGCTCGGCCCGCGCGGCTCGCAACGCCCGGCCCCACCAGCTGAGTTGGCCGAGCATGCCCTTGGCGGCACCGGCGCACACGGCCGCGTCCCGCGGGGTGCCGTCCTCCCCGAGCCCGGACCAGGGGCCGTGCAGGCTGACCGAGTCGCGCACGGTCGTCGCGTGCAGTTCGGCGAAGACCAGCCGGAGTTGCTCGACCGCGCGCAGTCCGCCGCCGAGGCCGCCGTACGAGACGAAGCCCACCGGCTTGGCGTGCCACTGGGTGTGGTGCCAGTCGACGAAGTTCTTCAGGGACGCCGGGAAGCTGTGGTTGTACTCGGGCGTGACGACGACGAACGCGTCGGCGGCGGCCAGCCGCGGCGAGACCTCCCGCAGTGCGGCGGCGGCCTCGGGGCTCGGCCTGCCGCCCCAGTCGGGTAGCACCAGCGGCAGCTCGACCTCGGCGAGGTCGATGACGTCGAAGTGCAGCCCCTCGTCCCCGGCGGCGGTGCCGAGGAACCAGTCGGCGACGGCCCGGCCCAGCCGGCCTTCCCGGACGCTGCCGATGACGACGGCGACGCGCAGCGGTGCCTCGTGGTCGGTGACAGGCACATCGGTGGCAGACGCTTCGGTGACAGACACAGGTGTCCCCCTTCTGCGGTGGGACGACCGCCCTGTGCGGCCTCCCGGACTGCAAAGTACAACGGTCGTTGTAGAAAATACAACGGTCGTTGTAACTCGGGTAGAGTGACTGGTCACAAGGAGGCGGGTGTGGGCGAAACGAACGAGTCCCGTACGGCGCAGGCGCGACGCGAGGTCTCACCGCGCAAGCTGGAGAAGCAGATGGCGATCGCGAGCGCCTCCTGCACCCTCTTCGGCCGCGAGGGCTATGCGCGCGCCTCGGTCGACGCGCTGGCCGCCGAGGCCGGCGTCTCCACGCGCACGCTCTACAACCACTTCCCCGGCGGCAAGGCACAGCTCTTCCAGACCGTGGTGACCTGGACGTCCAACGAGGTCCGCGACGCCCAACTGGCCCGCCTGCACGCCGTACTGGACCCGGAACGGCCGCCACGCGCCGAGGACCTCGAACGCGACCTGGTCACCCTGGCCCGCGCGTTCGTCGCCCTCATGGCCGACTACCCGAACCACTTCGCCCTCGTCCGCCACATCCACGCCGAGGCCGACCATGTGCCCCCGGAGGTCCTCAAGGCCTGGCACGAGGCGGGCCCAGGACCGGTCGGCCGGGCCGTCGCCGAGGCGATGACACAGCTCGCGGACTCCGGACTCCTCGACCTGCACGGCGACGCCGCGATGGCCGCCGCGCACTTCATGGCCCTGACCACCCATACGATCGTCCAGTTCACCAACTACGGCGTCCATCCCCGCCCGCCGGCGGAGACGGACCGCCTGATCACGGGCGGGGTGGCGGCGTTCCTACGGGCCTACCGGCCGTAACAGGTCCCAGCCCCACCGGTTCCGTACCGGCCGCCGCGACACGCGCGTTTCACCCTGACGGACGCACAGGGGCCCGAGGAGGCCGGCCACGACGGCGACGCCGTCGGTGGCCGGATCCGTCCCCTCTCCATTCACGGAATGCAATTTCCCAGTTACTCGCATTTTCGCCAATTGCTGTCATCGGACCCGCCGGATACTGCTTTCGGGCCACGGAAACACCCGAATGCCGCACACCCCCGCCGCCCGAGGAGCTCGTTAGGCGGTCGTGACACTGACTGAGAGGATCGCAGCCGGGAATCTTCGCTCGGCGCTCACACTTCAGGCGGAACACGACGAAGGGGAGGGACGTTTTGACGGATGTTCGGATCTACTCGATGAGTTCCTGAGGAGAATCACCCAGCTGGAAACCGAGTATCTGCAGGCGATGGTGGGGCTATAGGACTTACCTGATGGACAGGATTCAGGACGAAGACATCTTCAGCGACTCCGAGTTCAGCACGATCGAGATAGAGTGGGACCCGGTCGAAGAGCTGGCTCAGATGCTGTCCGCCGCATCCGGCGCGAATCCCGAGCCGAGCCCGCCGCACGAGCGCTCCAGCCACAGACGGAACCGGCGGCGGATCCGTACGGAATCCCGCTCGCCCGAGACCAATCGCAGCGCTCATGTCACCCTGCTGATCGCTACGATCTCGGTGTGCGCAATCTGCATGTTGGGCTGGTCGTTTTCTTATTCTTATACCCAGCTCCGTGCCACCGCTTCTTCCGTACTGCCGATGAGACTGGCCCAGTGGTGGCCGCTGACGGTGTACGGGCCGTGGCTCGTGGCGGCCCTGTCCATTCTGCGGGCCACCGTGCAGAACCGGAGTGCGCGCAGATCGTGGGGTGTGCTGCTGGGTGCCTCCGCCATGGCCGTCGCCCTGTGCGTCAGCCATTCATCACATTCACCGCTTTCACTGATCATCTTCGGAATTCCACCCATCACCGCACTGGTGTGTTTCTGGGAGATCGTGGGGCAGGTCTCGTCCAAGGTGTCCAAGCCCCGGCACGCCGCACACAGCCGGCGGAACTCCAAGCCGCAAGGGCCGACGTTCGACACCCCGTGACGTACGGCGCCCGGGCCGGCCGCAGCCGGTCCGGGCGCCTCCCTTGGTCACCGACCGTGTTCGTTCGACATGCGGAGTGTGCGGGTCTACGCAAGCCTGGGCTCACCCCCAAGACACCTGTCTTGCCGGAGGACCCAGAAAGGACCGTTCGCCATGCGACACATCTCCGCCCTCTTCATCGCCGCGCTCCTCGCGGCACTTGCGATCCCCGCCGGTACCGCCTCGGCCGCCGACGGCCACATCTGCGATACCCACACGATTAGCTCGCTGTGCTGGCGGTAACCCCTTCTTGAGCGTGGACAGGCCGTCGACCGTGGAGGTCGCGGCCTGTTCGCGTTCCGTGTGAAGGTTCCGCGAGCAGGTCCAACTGCTCTGTGCGCACAGCCCGGTTGGCGCATCTTGGGTGCGGCGTCGGGCCCCTGGGTTTCGCGGTCTTCAGGAAGAACCTGGGAACCGACCAGTGGGCTTCCGGAGCGAACCCCGGCTGTTCCTGCCGGCCTACCCGTCGCCCGCTCGCTCCGAGCGTCCGCGCCGGGAGGTGCTCCTGAACGGCGGGCGACAGCGCCTGCTTTGGGACTTCGCCCTCAAGGGAATGGTCGTCTTCCGGCCGGACCGGGAGGCGAGGTTCATCCGGAACTCCAGCCGGTCATGAACCAGTTGGCGGCACTGGACACCCGGCACCGATGAGGGGGAACGGGGGACGGCGTACCACCCTGTCCGTCACCTGGGCGCGTCCGAGCGCGTCGTCCCCCTCGTGTTCGCCGTGGCACACCTGATCCTTTGTGCGGGCACACTGTCGGTGTGACGTATCTGGACGCTCTCGCCGATCGCATCCGGTCCTGTCTGCCCCCGCACGCGAAGCCTCCCGCGGACTCCGACGCCCTGTTCCGCCTCTACGCCGTGCTCCTGCTGGCCAAGGGCGAACAGGTGACCGACGAGGACGTGCACAACGCCTGGTGTGCCTGGATGCGGACGGTGGACAGCGACCACAGGGCCCTGGTCCCCTTCGCCGACCTCGACCAGGAGACACGCGCCGCGGACGCCCCGTACACGCAGGCCATCCACACGGCGGCACGCCGGGTGTTCCGGTCCTGATCAGCTCAGCGGCTCGGTGGAACGCGACCGTCACGTGGCGCCGACATGAGGTGGGCGAGCACGGCCAGCACGCGGCGGTTGTCGTCGTCGGAGGGGGCGAGCTCCAGCTTGGTGAAGATGCTGGTGCTGTGCTTGGACACGGCCTTGTCGCTGATGAAGAGCCGGTTCGCGATGGCGCTGTTGGAGCGTCCCTCGGCCATGAGCTCGAGCACCTGGCGTTCCCGCTCGGTGAGCCGGGAGAGGGGCCCGCGTGCGCCGCGGCTGCTGCGGCCGAGCAGCTTGGTGACCACTTCCGGGTCCATGACCGTGCCACCCGCGGCGACCGTACGGATCACGTCGACGAACTGGTCGTCGCTGAAGACCCGGTCCTTGAGCAGGTAGCCGACCCCGCCGGCCTGGTCGGCGAGCAGTTCCTGGGCGTAGATCTGCTCGACGTACTGCGAGAGCAGCAGGATCGGCAGTCCGGGTATCCGTTCCCGGGCGGACAGCGCCGCGCGGAGTCCGTCGTCGGTGTGGGTGGGCGGCAGCCTGATGTCCACGATCGCGAGGTCCGGCCGGAACTCCAGCAGGGCGCCGAGCAGGCCCGGCGCGCTGTCGGTGGCCGCCACGATCTCGAACCCGCGTGCCGTGAGGAGCCTGACCAGCCCTTCCCGGAGCAGGAAGAGATCCTCCGCGACGACTACGCGCACGGCACCTCCATGACCACGATCGTCGGCCCCCCGGGCGGGCTGCTGACCGCCAGGATCCCGTCGAAGGCCGCCAGCCGCCGTTCCACCCCGGCCAGCCCGGTGCCCCGGGCGGGATCCGCGCCGCCCACCCCGTCGTCGACCACCTCGATGCGCAGCAGCCCGTCCGTCCGGGCCATGCGGATCCGGACACCGTGCGCCGATGCGTGCCGGACGGCGTTGGTGACCACCTCGGCGACGGCGAAGTAGCAGGCCGACTCCAGCGGGGCGGCGAGCCGCCCGGGCAGATCGATCTCGGTCTCACACGGCAGGGGCAGGTCCAGCGCGAGCGCCCGGACCGCCTCCCCCAGGCCCCGGTCGGCCAGCATCGGCGGGTGCATCCCCCTGATCAGGCCGCGCAGTTCCTCCAGTGCCGCCGCCGAGGCGACGCGGGCCTCGACGACCAGTGCGGCGGCCTCGTGCGGATCGCTGTGGATCATCTCCTCGGCGACCCGGAGGTTCATCCCGATGGTGACCAGCCGTCCCTGCGCGCCGTCGTGCAGGTCCCGCTCGATCCTGCGCAGCTCCGCGGCCGCGGAGCCGACCGCCTCGGCCCGGGTCTCGGTCAGCTCCCGCACCCGCCGGGTCAGCGCCGGATCCGGCCCACGCCCCCACAGCCGCCTGGCATCCGGCAGCACGGTCAGCGGCAGCAGCCAGAGACCGAGGGCCAGCAGCGCTGCCCCCTGGATCCCGCCGAGGACCGACACATGGTGAGCCGTCTCCAGGGGGAGCGACGGCGCCGGCCCGCGCGGGGAGCCGAACTTCCGCACCACCACCAGGGATTGCCCGAACCCGCTCTGGGCGACGTCGTACACCCCGATCCCCACCAGCCCCAGGGCCGCCAGGTCCGCCGCCGCCCTGGGCCACCGCACCAGCCCGGCCACGACGGCCGCCAGCAGCGCCAGCCCCACCAGGTAACCCACCACTGCCGGCCCGATCCCGGTGCCCGGCGACGCGAACTGCCACAGATCGAGGCCGAGCAGGTCACCGGTCATCACCACGACGGCGGGCAGCAGCAGGGCCCAGCGCGCGGACCTGGGCGCGTCGGCTCCGGCCAGACGCGCGGGCCTGCCGTTCGCCGGCCGGAGCAGAGCCGCACCGGCCAGGGCGGCGAGCACCGGGACGCTCACACTGCCCACCAGGACGTTCAGCAGGGTCCGCCCATAGCCGGCAGAGGAATGCGTGAGCCAGTACGTCCATTCCAGCAGTTCGCCGGTCACCGCCGCGACCACCGGCAGCACCCACCGCCTGGGCACGCTCGCCGACGTGAGCAGCGTGGTGGCCAGCAGGCCGGCCATCAGCAGCGCCGCCGGGAGCAGCCCGTCGGGTTCCAGAACCGGCACGGTGACGACGTAGCCGGCCCCTCCGGCGGAGTCGTGCAGGGCGAACAGCAGAGCAGGCACACTGCCGTACGCGGCCGTACCCACCAGTCCCGCCACGACCGGCCAGCCGATCCGCCCAGCCGGCCGCGCGCTACGCGCCGCCCGGTCCCGCGCCTGCTCCGCCCTGAAAGCCAGCACGGCACAGACCGCGGTCAACGCCACGAGCACGCCCCCCGGCCAGGGCGCCGCCCCGCTCACCGGAAACGGCCACATATCCGCCCCCCGTCTCGTCCTCCAGGCCACCCGCTGCGACCTGGAGATCATGCTGCTGCGAGGGACCTGGCAGGCGCCATGGGCCGGAACCTACTTCTGGGGTAGGCAAACACCTACCCGCACCGGAAGGCCTCGGCCGGATGTGCAGGCCGGGAGGAGACACCCGAAAACGCCGCAGCGCCCGAGCCGACCGAAGCCGACACGAGCGCTGCGTAGCAGGTCAGAGGGTTGCCCCTCGCCTACAACTCGTAGGCCCTGTGGGACTCGAACCCACAACCAATGGATTAAAAGTCCACTGCTCTGCCAATTGAGCTAAGGGCCCAGACGATGTTGCCTGTCCGAGCATAGCCGGACGAGGCCGAGTCTCCGATCGGGTATCGGTGACCCGGCCGCGTCGGGTGGGGTTCGGAACGGGAGGAGCGGGCCGGATGGTCACTTTTCGACCAGCGCCGGAGCGGCGGCCCGCTCCCCGCCGAGGAACCAGTGGCGGGCCGACGCCAGCCACCAGGCCGACGCGAAGCCGAGCACGACCAGGACGGCGACGGGGGCGTAGTTGAAGGTCTCCCAGGTGACCGGGGAGACCTGCGGCAGCATGAAGAGGATCGTGATCACCACGACCCAGGTCACCGAGACGACACCGACCAGGGACGACCAGCGGCCCAGGTGCCACGGCCCGCGTTCGAAGGCGGCGCCCCTGCGGATCCGCAGGAAGGTCGGGATGACGTACGCGATGTAGAGGCCGATGACCGCGATCGACGTCACCGCCGCGTAGGCCGTCGTGTTGATCAGGTAGGGCAGGCCCAGGGCCAGGGCGCCCAGCGCGGCCAGCCAGACCGCCGCCACGGGGGTGCGGGTGCGCGGGCTGACCGTGTGCCAGAGACGGGAGAACGGCAGCGCGCCGTCGCGCGAAAAGGCATAGATCATGCGGCTGTTGGCCGTCACCGACGCCATGCCGCAGAAGAGCTGGGCGCCGATCACGACCAGGAGCAGGAGTTTGCCGGTCGTGGCGCCGAGTGCGTCCAGGAGGATCTGGGCCGGGGGCGCGCCCGTCGGGGACGTCAGTTCCCCGTCGTAGGACTGGATGGCGAACGTGAAGCCCAGCAGGAGCACGAAACCGGCGATCCAGGACGTCCAGATCGAGCGGACGATGCCCTTCGGGCCCGCCGTGGACGCGTCGTGGGTCTCCTCGGTCATGTGGGCGGAGGCGTCGTAGCCGGTGAAGGTGTACTGGGCCATGAGCAGGCCGAGGAGGACGACGTACGGGCCGCTGCCCCAGCCCGTCTCATTGACGAAGTGCGTGAACACGAAGGACGCCGTCCGGTGGTGGTCGGGGACGAACGCCAGCGCGCCGACGATCACCGCCACGCCCAGCACGTGCCACCACACGCTCACGCTGTTCAGGAACGCGACGATACGCACGCCGAAGGTGTTCAGCAGGCCGTGCAGGACGAGGATCGCCGCGAACAGCAGGACCGTGCGGCCCGGTGTCACCTCGAAGCCGAACTGCAGGTTCAGGTACGCGCCCAGGAAGGAAGCCGCGCCGAAGTCGATGCCCGCGGTCACCGCGACCTGGCCCAACACGTTGAACCAGCCGGTGAACCAGGCCCAGGCCGCCGCCGAGCGGGGTGGGGCGAGGCGGTGGGCCCAGAAGTAGAGGCCGGCCGAGGTGGGGTAGGCCGAGCAGATTTCGGCCATCGAGAGGCCGACGAACAGGGTCAGCAGGCCCACCACCACCCAGCCCCAGGTGATCACCGCGGGCCCGCCGGTGGTCATGCCGAAGAGATACAGGGTCAGGCAGCCCGACAGCACCGAGATGATCGTGAAGGAGACGGCGTAGTTCGAGAACGCCGACATCCGGCGGGCAAGGACCTGGGTGTAGCCGAGCTGGGCCAGCCGCTCCTCGTCCGAGAGGCCGTGGGTCCCGTTCGCTCTCGCGTCATCTGTCATGCCCCCAGCAATTCCCTCCATGGGGGCGTGACATGCGTCACCCGGTGACTGAAAAGGGCCCGTACGACCGAAGTCGTACGGGCCCTCGTCGGGTCACTCGGCGTCAGCCGCGGCTTCCGCCGTGGTGTCAGCCGTTGCGCTTCCAGCGCGGCTTGTCCTCGCGGCGGCCGAAGGAGCCGTTGCCACGGTGGTCGTCACGGCGGCCGTAGGGGCGCTCGTGGCCGCCGGAGCGGAAGCCCGGGCGGTCGTCGCGGCGGTCGCGGTTGAACGGCCGGTCGCTGCCCCGGTGCCCGCCACGCTCGTCGCGACGGAAGCCGCCCCGGTCGTCACGGCGCTCGAAGGAGCGGCCACCACGGTCGCTGCGGTCACGGTCGAACGGACGGCGCTCCTCACGGCGCTCGAACCCACGGCCACCGCGGTCGTCACGGCGGTCGAAACCACCCCGGTCGTCACGGCGCTCGAAGGAGCGGCCACCACGGTCGCCGCGGTCACGGTCGCTGCGGTCGCGGTCGAAGGGGCGGCGCTCGTCACGGCGCTCGAAGGAGCGGCCACCACGGTCGTCACGGCGCTCGGAGGACCGGTCGCGGTCGAACGGGCGGCGCTCGTCACGGCGCTCGAAGCCACGGCCACCGCGGTCACCACGGTCGCCCCGGTCCTCGCGGCGCTCGAAACCGCGCTCGCCACGGTCGTCGCGGCGGTCGAAGCCGCGCCGCTCCCGGCGCTCGTACGGCGCCGAAGCCGCCGGGCGCTCCTCGCGCTCGGTCTCGCGCTCCGCCGACCCCTGGGCCACGGCGAGCTCCTCGGCCGCCGTCGCCTGCGCCTCGGCCACCGCGGCCTCGGGGTCCTCGCCGCGCTCGCGGGCGACCCGGGCCACCAGCCGGTCGGACTCCTCGCGCAGCTCGGTGGCACGGCGCTGGGCGCGCTCCAGCTGCTTGGTGAGCTGGGCGACCTCGCGCTCGGCCTGCTGGGCGGCGTTGGCGGCGGACTCGGCCTGGACCTCGGTCATGGAGCGGGCGCCGGTGATCTCGGCGACCTCCGGGTCGAAGGCGCCGGCGCCCTGGATGATGTGGCGGGCCGCGTCGACGCCGGCGTCCTCCATCAGGCGGAAGATCTGGCGCCGCTGGTGCGGCAGGGAGAGGGAGACGACCGTGCCGGTACGGCCCGCACGGGCGGTACGGCCGGCGCGGTGCAGGTAGTCCTTGTGGTCGCCCGCGGGGTCGACGTTCAGGACGAGGTCGATGCCGTCGACGTGGATGCCGCGCGCGGCGACGTCCGTCGCGACCAGGACGTTGACGTACCCGTCCTTGAAGTCGGCCAGGGTGCGGGTGCGGGCGCCCTGCGTCATGCCGCCGTGCAGCGCGTCGGCCTTCACGCCGGCCTCGCGCAGCTGCTCGGCGACCCGGTCGGCGCCCAGCTGGGTGCGGACGAAGATGATCGTGCGGCCCTTGCGGGAGGCGATCGCGGCCGTGACCGGCGCCTTGTCCTTGGGCTTCACGATGAGGATGTGGTGCGACATGGTCGTCACCGCGCCCTGGGCCGCGTCCACCTCGTGGGAGACGGGGTTGTTCAGGTAGCGGTCGACGAGGGTCTGGATCTCGTTCTCCATCGTGGCGGAGAACAGCATGCGCTGGCCGCCCGCCGGGACCTGGTCGAGCAGCTCGGTGACCTCGGGCAGGAAGCCCAGGTCGGACATCTGGTCGGCCTCGTCCAGGACGGCGATCTGCACGTCCTCGAGGGAGCAGGCGCCGCGGTTGATGATGTCGCGCAGGCGGCCCGGGGTGGCGACGAGGATGTCGACGCCGCGCTCCAGGGCGTAGATCTGGTTGCCCATGGAGGTGCCGCCGCAGACGACCTTCATCTTCAGGCCGACGACGTCGCCGTACGGCTGCAGGGCGTCGGCGACCTGCATCGCCAGCTCGCGGGTCGGGGTCAGGATGACCGCACGGGGCTTGTGCTTCTGGGTGCGGCCGCCGGCCAGCTGGGCCAGGGTGGGCAGACCGAAGGAGAGGGTCTTGCCGGAGCCGGTGCGGCCACGGCCGAGGATGTCCTTGCCGGCCAGGGCGTCCGGGATGGTCGCGGCCTGGATCGGGAAGGGGGTGGTCACGCCGTTCTGCGCGAGCTTGCGCACGACGCCCTCGGGCAGGCCGAGGTCGGCGAAGGTGGTCTGGGGGGTCTGGTTGGTGTCGGCCTCGGGGGCCTCGGTGACCTCGGTCGTCACGTCGACGAGTTCGTTCTCGAGCTCGTTCTCGGACACGACGATCTGATCAACACTGGACACGGACATGCGAATGCGAAACCTTCCGGAGTCTCTTCGGCACGCGCCCGTCAACTCCGTGATTCGCTCACGACCGCCTCAATGCGGTCCGCCACGGCAAAGGAGAGTACGCGCCACACGGCGCGCTCTGTGGTGGCGCCGGGCAAATGGGATCAAACGATCTACCACCATACGCACCCACCACCCCTGAAGGCAAACCGAGCCCCATCACCGCAGGTCAGCACGGTAACCGCGGACCTGCTCACCGCCTGCGAACCGACTCGGCGGGCGACAGGGCGACCCGGCACCCGCAGATCGACTCACCGCCCCCGGTCCGGCCCGGCACCCGCAGATCGACTCGCCGTCCCCGGTCCGGCCCGGCGCCCACAGTTCGCTCGGCGCGCGCGGTTCGGCTCATCGTCCGCTCGGACCTTCACGCCGGTACGCCGGCCGTGGGCGCCGGCTCGCGCTGGACGAGCTGTGGTCCGGTCCCCTCGTGCGCCGAGGAGGACGGCTCGGCCGACGGCGGCTCGGAGGTCGCCGGGGGCGGGGGGGAGGACGGGGGCGGCTCGGGCGGGGCGGAGGTGACCGGCGGAGGCGGTGGGGCCTTGGTGGGCGCCGGGTCCACGGGCTCCGTGGTCTTGCGGGGCTTCGCCGGGGTCGCGGAGGCGCTGTCCTCGCCGGACGGGGTGGGCGACGCGGAGGCCCGCTCCTCCGGCTTCGGCTTGCTGCCGTGCCCGTGTTTGCCGTCGACCGCCGCGCCGTTGTGACCGAGGCCGCCCGCACCGACCACCGGGCCGCCGTCGGGCGCCTTGCCGCCGCGCTGCCCCGCCGAGTGCGAGGGCCTGGCCGGGCCCGCGGCGTCACCGACGTTCACACAGCCGGCGGCAGCGGCGAGGGCCAGCACCGTGACGGTGAACCGGACGGGTACGGGCAAGGGGCGCACGGCGGCCACCTCCGGAGGCAAGGAAAGGAGTCAACCTCCCCAACTCCCGCTACCCACAAGAGGACACGCGCCCCACCCGCATCCCCACAGGCATCACCGATCAGCCACACACCCGCACGCACCGCCCACCCGAGGTCGGCGCGGCGCCCCCACGCCCCACCTCGCCCGTCATCCGCCCTCACCCATAGCCGAGGGAGTGCAGGCGGGCGTCGTCGATGCCGAAGTGGTGGGCGATCTCGTGCACCACGGTCATCTCGGTCTCCGCGACGACGTCCGCGCGGCTGGTGCACATTCTCAGTGTGGGCCCGCGGTAGATGGTGATCCGGTCCGGCAGCACCCCCGCGTACCACTCGCCGCGGTCGGTCAGCGGCGTCCCCTCGTAGAGACCCAGCAGCTCGGGGTCGTCGACGGGCGGTTCGTCCTCCACGAACACCGCCACGTTGTCCATGAGCCGCGTCAGCTCCGGCGGGATCCGGTCGAGCGCCTCGGCCACCAGTTCCTCGAACTCCTCGCGCGTCATCTCCAGCACACGGTCATTGTCCGGCACGAGGGGCTCCCGGGAGCGTCCCCGACGGGCCGGGCGAGACCTGTACGAGGCCTACCGGGGCCGGATATCCGCATATCCGCCCCGGGCCGTGGGCATACGGCACCAATGGTCCGCGTCCCGGTCGCAGCACTCCGCACGATGACGAACCGCATGCACACCGCCCGCCGCGCCAGCCGCCCGCTGCGCGCCCCGGAACTCGCCCCCCGCCCCCGCCCCTGGATCCGCGCCCTCGGCCTCACGGCGGTCGTCCTGCTCGGCGCCTGGCTGGGCCTGCTGATCGTGGGGAACGTACGGACCCCGGTCGGGCCCATGAACACGACGATGGCCCTGCGCCCGTCCCTCACCGGCGGCACGAGGATCAACATCTCGCCCCTGGGCGCACTCTCCCTGGACAGCCATGTGGCACCGGTCCGCCTGGACGTGAACGTGGACCAGCTCGACCCGCTCCGCTCCCAGGCCCTGGTCGACCACCCCGAGCGGATCTCGGGCCTCCAGGACGAGGTCGCCAAGGACGTCGAGCACGGCACGCTGGACCTGGCCGTTCGCTCCTGTGTCGCCGTGGTCGCCGGTGCCACGGCCCTCGGCCTCGCCGTCTACCGCAGCCCCCGCCGGGCCCTCGCCGCGGGCGGCCTCGCCCTGGCTCTGCTGGCGGCGTCCGGGGCGAGCGCGTACGCCACCTGGAACCCGAAGTCGATCCTCGAGCCGAGGTTCTCCGGACTGCTCAGCTCGGCGCCGCAGGTGGTCGGCAACGCGCGCAGCATCGTCACCGACTTCGACGTCTACCAGCAGGAGCTGGCCCGCCTGGTGACGAACGTGACGAAGCTCTACGACGTCACCTCCACACTCCCGGCCTACCAGCCGGACCCCTCCACCATCCGGGTCCTGCACGTGTCGGACATCCATCTCAACCCGGCGAGCTGGAAGATCATCTCCTCGCTGGTGGAGCAGTACAGGGTGAACGTGATCGTCGACTCCGGCGACACGATGGACCACGGCACGGCGGCGGAGAGCGGCTTCCTGGACCCGGTCCGGGACCTGGGGGCGCCCTACGTCTGGGTGCGGGGCAACCACGACTCCCGGACCACCCAGCACTATCTGGAGCGGATGAAGAACGTGCACGTCCTGGACGACGGACGCGCCCAGACCGTCGCGGGCCTGCGCTTCGCGGGCATCGGCGATCCCCAGTTCACCCCCGACCGCTCGGTGGTGCCCGGCGGAGACGCGGCCGAGCAACTGGCCGGCGACCGGCTGGCCAGCGCCCTGCGCGACCAGCGGGCGGCCGGGAAGCCGGTCGACGTCGCGATCGCGCACGAGCCCGTCGCGGCCCGCGAGACGGACGGCGAGGTGCCGCTGGTCCTGTGCGGCCATCTGCATCACGAAGGCGACGAGAGGCTCCCCTACGGCACCCGGCTGCGCATGGAGGGCTCCACGGGCGGAAGCGGGCTGCGGGCGGTGGAGCGCAAGTACCCCGCCCCCATCGAGGCCTCGATCCTCTACTTCGACCGCGACAGCCGCCGCCTGCAGGCCTGGGACGCGATCAAACTGGGCGGGCTGGGCGAGACGACGGCCGAGGTCAGCCGCCACCTGGCCGACGACGCCCTCGGCCGGCGGCACCACCGCGAGGAACCGGGGTCCACACCCGGCCCGACGGCCCCTTCGCACACCTCTTCCATGCCCTCGCCGTAAACCGTTTTGGCGATACCCCCCGCCATCCCATATGCTTCTCACGTCCCCGACGCGCTGAGAAGCGCCCAGGCGGGCCGATAGCCCTCATCGTCTAGCGGCCTAGGACGCCGCCCTTTCAAGGCGGTAGCACGGGTTCGAATCCCGTTGGGGGCACGCAATACCGTGTGCGACACTGTTGCACGCACGCTTGGTCCTGTGGAGCAGTTTGGAGTGCTCGCCACCCTGTCAAGGTGGAGGCCGCGGGTTCAAATCCCGTCAGGACCGCTGGTGTTTCACGTGAAACACCGTGGCTGGGTAGCTCAGTTGGTACGAGCGTCCGCCTGAAAAGCGGAAGGTCGCCGGTTCGACCCCGGCCCCAGCCACAGCCGCCCTACCAGGGCCTGAACCCCTCCCCGATTCCACCGGGGAGGGGTTCTTTCGTGCCGTCTACGCCATCCGGTACGCCAACGAGCCTCACGCCTTGGACGCGGCCACCAGCGTCACGCACACCGCGCGGGCGGTCGGGCCAGGTGCCGCCGGCCGCGTCGACGACGGCGAGCAAGGTTTCCCAGACGTCCGCCGGGCGGTCGGTGACGCCGTCGGGCATGTCGGGCCAGGCGCCCATGACGAACCCTGGGCGTGTTCGGCCCTTGGGCGAGTCGGTCACGGAGCTTGTGGCCTTCCGCCTCGTGGATGCGGGCCCGGAAGGGTTTGATGCGTTCGTTGCGGGCTCGTCGTCGCATGCGGATGACGACGGAGCGGGTCATGATCATGTCGGGAGCCATACCCCTGGCCGGAACCGTCGGCCAGGGGGTGTTCAGCCCGCGCGGCTACCCGATGCCGCCCACGACCCCTAGGTCCACTTCCAGCCCGACTCCCGCAGGGCACCGGCGCGTTGCATGAGCGCGTCGATCCGGGTGGCCGCTTCCGCCGGTTCCCAGTAGTGGGTCGATGCGGTCGTCTGGTGGGGATGCTTGCGATAAAGGACGCTCGGCTCCGCTATGAACTCTCCGGGCGCCACGGCTTCCGCAGCAAGGAGCAGGGCGACCGTCTCGGCTCCGGACAGTGCCTGCCAGCCGCCCAGCGCGAGCACCAGACGACGGTGAGCGGCGAAGGTGGTCGCCTGGACGGACAGACGCTGCTCCCGCACCTCGTGATAGAAGCGGGCCGGCTCCAGGGGGCCGCCCGGAGGGTCGCAGGGACCCGGTGCGGTGCTCCCGTCCTCGTGGAGGTCGACACAGGCGGACACGCACCACGGGACGCGTTCCAGGGCCTCTATGTCTCTCTCCAGCGCGCCCGGCAGCAGCACGTCATCCGCGTCCAGCGTCCGGATCAGGTCTCCTGTCGCGCGCGCGAGGGCATGGGTACGCGTCACCGCTATGCGCGCTTGCAGTCCTGTCCCGAAGGTGACCCTGGGGTCACTGGGCACGCTGTTCGCGGGGATACCCGAGGTGCCGTCCTCCTGCACGCACCATTCCCATTGCCAGTCGTCGGGGAGCTTCTGTTCGCGCAGGGATTCATAGGTGTCACGGAGGAAGTGGTGGCCGCCGTTGTGTACGGCGGTGATGACGCTGATGGTTGGCATGCAAGGGTCCTGCCAGAGACGGATGTGCTCACCGTGATCATGACATGAACCGATGGCCAAGGCTTTGCATTCAGTGCCCTGCGTGTCCGCCGGGCGGCGACTAGGGGACCACCCCCACGCCGTATGATCAGGCGCCGAAGGGGGGCATCTGTGGCAGACGACGTCCGGGGTTTCGACATCGCACGGCGTGGTTACGACCGTGCCCAGGTGGACGCCTATCTGGCCGGTCTGGCCACGGGTACGGCAGCCGACGCACCGCCCGCCTTCGACATCGTCCGGCGCGGGTACGACCGTACGCAGGTGGATGCGCGGATCGCCGAGCTGCGAGGCGGGCGACGATGACGCGGCCCCGCGCTGCAGGACCCCCGCCAAATCGTTCGCGTGTTTTTCCTGGGGGGTGAGATCCTGGATCGCGTATGTCTACGCATCCCGCCCCCGTTCTCGGCACCCTCGCCCCCCGTCTGACCGAGTTGTCGCTGCGCGACGCGCACCGGCTCGGCCGGCGGCTCGAGGGCGCGCGCAAGATCCGTAAGCCGGAGGCCCGCGCCGCCGTCCTCGCCGAGATCGAGGGCGAGATCGGCAGGGCCGAGGAACGGATCGGTGAGCGGCGTGCCCGTGTGCCCGCCGTCACGTACCCCGAGCAGCTCCCGGTCAGCCAGAAGAAGGACGAGATCGCGGCGGCCATCCGCGATCACCAGGTCGTCATCGTGGCCGGTGAGACCGGTTCCGGAAAGACCACGCAGATCCCGAAGATCTGTGTGGAGCTGGGCCGTGGTGTGCGCGGCATGATCGGGCACACACAGCCCCGTCGTATCGCCGCCCGGACCGTGGCCGAGCGGGTCGCGGACGAGCTGAGGACGCCGCTCGGCGAGGCCGTCGGCTGGAAGGTGCGGTTCACCGACCAGGTGAACCCGGACGCCACGTTCATCAAGCTGATGACGGACGGCATCCTGCTCGCCGAGATCCAGACCGACCGCGAGCTGCGCGCCTACGACACGATCATCATCGACGAGGCCCACGAGCGGTCCCTCAACATCGACTTCCTGCTCGGTTATCTGGGGCAGCTGCTGCCCAAGCGGCCGGATCTCAAGGTCGTCATCACCTCGGCGACCATCGATCCCGAGCGCTTCTCGCGGCACTTCGGCGACGCCCCGATCATCGAGGTCAGCGGCCGGACGTATCCGGTGGAGGTGCGCTACCGGCCCCTCCTGGAGGAGGAGAGCGACGACACCGACCGGGACCAGATCACCGCGATCTGCGACGCCGTCGAGGAACTCCAGGCCGAGGGCCAGGGCGACATCCTCGTCTTCCTCTCCGGCGAGCGGGAGATCCGGGACACCGCCGACGCGCTGGAGAAGAAGAAGTACCGTTTCACGGAGGTGCTGCCGCTGTACGCCCGGCTGTCCCACGCCGAGCAGCACCGCGTGTTCCAGCCGCACACCGGGCGCAGGATCGTTCTGGCCACCAACGTCGCCGAGACCTCGCTCACCGTCCCCGGCATCAAGTACGTCATCGACCCCGGCTTCGCCCGGATCAGCCGCTACAGCCACCGCAC
The DNA here is from genome assembly GCF_053598395.1 of Streptomyces sp. NPDC001135. NCBI lineage: Bacteria > Bacillati > Actinomycetota > Actinomycetes > Kitasatosporales > Streptomycetaceae > Streptomyces > Streptomyces sp. NPDC001135. The sequence continues at coordinate 44,290 of NZ_JBSFKD010000003.1, forward strand.
CAAGGTCCAGCGGCTGCCCATCGAGCCGATCTCGCAGGCCAGCGCCAACCAGCGCAAGGGCCGCTGCGGCCGGACCAGCGACGGCATCTGCATCCGGCTGTACTCCGAGGACGACTTCCTGGCCCGGCCGGAGTTCACGGACGCCGAGATCCTCCGTACGAACCTCGCCTCCGTCATCCTGCAGATGACCGCGGCCGGCCTCGGCGACATCGAGAAGTTCCCGTTCATCGACCCGCCGGACCACCGCAACATCCGCGACGGCGTGCAGCTGCTGCAGGAGCTGGGCGCGCTGGACCCGACGCAGAAGGACCCGCGCAAGCGGCTCACCGACACCGGCCGCAAGCTGGCCCAGCTGCCTGTGGACCCGCGCCTGGCCCGCATGGTGCTGGAGGCCGACAAGAACGGCTGTGTCCGCGAGGTCATGGTCATCGCCGCCGCGCTGTCCATCCAGGACCCGCGTGAGCGCCCGGCCGACAAGCAGACCCAGGCCGACCAGCAGCACGCCCGCTTCAAGGACGAGACCAGCGACTTCCTCGCCTACCTCAACCTGTGGCGGTACGTCCGCGAGCAGCAGAAGGAACGCGGCTCCAGCTCCTTCCGCCGGATGTGCAAGCAGGAGTACCTGAACTTCCTGCGCATTCGCGAATGGCAGGACATCTACACCCAGCTGCGGACGGTCGCCAAGCAGATGGGGATCCACCTCGACGAGGCGGACGCCCCGGCCGACCGCGTCCACGTCTCGCTCCTCGCCGGTCTGCTCTCCCACGTCGGGATGAAGGACGTACGGGACGGCAACAAGAACGAGTACCTGGGCGCCCGCAACGCCAAGTTCGCGATCTTCCCGGGCTCGGCGCTGTTCAAGAAGCAGCCCAGGTTCGTGATGTCGGCCGAGCTGGTGGAGACGAGCCGGCTCTGGGCGCGGGTCAACGCGAAGATCGAGCCCGAGTGGGTCGAGCCGCTGGCCGGACACCTGCTCAAGCGGACGTACAGCGAACCGCACTGGGAGAAGGACCAGGCGGCCGTGATGGCGTACGAGAAGGTCACGCTGTACGGCGTCCCGATCGTCGCCCAGCGGAAGGTCAACTACGGCCGTGTCGACCCGGAGACGAGTCGCGAGCTGTTCATCCGCAACGCGCTCGTGGAGGGCGACTGGCGTACGCACCACAAGTTCTTCGCCGACAACCGCAAGCTCCTCAGTGAGGTCGAGGAGCTGGAGCACCGGGCGCGGCGCCGGGACATCGTGGTCGACGACGAGACGCTCTTCGACTTCTACGACCAGCGGGTGCCCGAACAGGTCGTCTCCGGCGCGCACTTCGACTCCTGGTGGAAGCACAAGCGGCACGAGCAGCCGGACTTCCTGGACTTCGAGCGGGAGATGCTCGTCCGGGAGTCGGCGGGGGCGGTCACGAAGGCCGACTACCCGGACTCCTGGCGGCAGGGGCAGCTCACGTTCCGGGTGACGTACCAGTTCGAACCGGGCGCGGACGCGGACGGTGTGACGGTCCACATCCCGCTCCAGGTACTGAACCAGGTCACGGACGAGGGCTTCGACTGGCAGATCCCGGGCCTGCGCGAGGAGGTCGTGACGGAGCTGATCCGCTCCCTGCCGAAGCCGGTCCGCCGCCACTACGTACCGGCGCCGAACTACGCGAAGGCGTTCCTGGAGAAGGCGGTGCCCCTGCAGGAGCCGCTGACGGTCACCATGGCCCGCGAGCTCAAGCGGATGGTCGGCGTCCCCTTCGAGGCGGACGACTTCGACTGGTCCAGGGTCCCCGACCACCTCAAGATCACCTTCCGGATCGTCGACGAGCGGCGCCGGAAGCTGGCCGAGGACAAGGACCTGGAGGCACTGAAGCTGAGCCTGAAACCGAAGGCCCGCAAGGCGCTCTCGCAGGCGGCTGCGGCGACGGCCTCCCGGGAGGGCGGCGAGTCACTGGAGCGCAAGGGTCTGACCGACTGGACGATCGGCACGCTGACCCGGGTCTTCGAGACCCGCCGGGCCGGCCAGCCGGTCAAGGCGTACCCGGCGCTGGTGGACGACGGCGACACGGTGTCCGTACGGCTCTTCGACACGGAGGACGAGCAGGCCGAGGCCATGTGGAAGGGCACCCGCCGCCTGATCCTGCGGAACATCCCGGTGAACGCGGCGAAGTTCGCGTCGGACAAGCTGACGAACGCGCAGAAGCTGGCGCTGTCCGCGAACCCGCACGGCTCCGTCCAGGCGTTGTTCGACGACTGTGCGATGGCGGCGGCGGACAAGCTGATCGGGGACTTCGGCGGCCCGGTGTGGGACGAGGAGTCGTACCGGAAGCTGTACGACAAGGTGCGCGCGGAGATCGTCGACACGACGGTCCGCGCGGTCGGCCAGGTGCAGCAGGTCCTCGCGGCCTGGCAGGCCTGTGAGCGCCGTCTGAAGGCCGTGAGCAGCCCCGTGCTCCTCGCAAACCTGACGGACGTGCGCAAGCAGCTGGACGCCCTCGTGAAGCCGGGATTCGTCACCTGGGCGGGCATACGCCGCCTCCCCGACCTGATGCGCTACCTGGTGGCCGTCGACCGGCGCCTGCAGCAGATGCCGACGGGCGTCCAGCGGGACACCACCCGCATGGAGAAGGTCCACGAGATGCAGGACGAGTACGCCTGGCTCCTGGAACAGCTCCCCCAGGGGCGCCCGGTGCCGCGGCAGGTCCTGGACATCCGCTGGATGATCGAGGAGCTCCGGGTGAGCTATTTCGCCCACGCGCTGGGCACCGCGTACCCCGTCTCCGACAAGCGGATCGTGAAGGCGATCGACGCGGCCGTCCCGTAATCACTCGCACACAGGGGGTGAGTTCGACCAGGCGGGCTCACCTCCTGTACAGTCTCTTCTCGCAGCGCAACGCAGCAAGCCAAGCGCCGCGAAACCTGGTCCTGTGGAGCAGTTTGGAGTGCTCGCCACCCTGTCAAGGTGGAGGCCGCGGGTTCAAATCCCGTCAGGACCGCAGCAAGGAAGGGCCCGCATCCGGCAACGGACGCGGGCCCTTTCGCATGCCGTCGGCTTCTCGGTGCGGGGCGGGCGCGTGCAGCCGGCCAGTGACGGGCGGGCGCGTGCAGCAGGTCCGGTGACGGGCGGGCGCGTGCAGCAGGTCCGGTGCCGGGCGGGGCCCGTGCAGCAGGTCCGGCGCCGGGCGGGGCCCGTCAGGGCGAAGCGGGGCTGGGGGCGGCAACCCCCGGGCGCAGCACCAGGCGGAGTTCCAGGCACAGCACCAGGCACAGCACCGGTCACGCGCGCGGGGATCGGCACCGGCGCCCGGGGGATCCGGCCGAACCGGCGGAGCCCGGCGCCCTTGACGGCGGCACATTGCGCCGGTACCCAGGGACCAGGGCCCGTTCCCCCTGTGCGGTCCGCGGAGGTGGCGTATGGCGGCATCGGCCAGGCACGAGACGCGGGCGCTGCTGAGGGCGCACCTGTCGGCCGCCTCGTCCTACCGGCACCTCACCCGCCACTGCCCCATCTGTCACCACCTGCTGCGGCTGGCCATGGATGCCGGCCCCCGGGCCGGGGAAACGGACGACGAGGAAGTCGAGGACGAGAGTCCCCGCAGCGCGTGACCAACGCCGGTCCCAACAGCCCGTCCTGCGTGGGACGCTGGAACAGGTCACTCCACTAGCGCACACACGCCACCGGCAACAACCGGCGCGCCGTGTGACGGGAGTCACCGCATGAGTTTTTGAAAGGCCGGTACTTACCCCTGCCCTACAACTGGTCAATTTAATATGTGCAATTGCACCGGGCCCAGGGATCACGCACAGCGGTTCCGACAGCCCTGCCCAGACTCCGACAAGGCCGCTCACAGGGGCCCACCCGCCACCCGACCAGCGCACAAAAAAGATCGCGCTGGACCCGGCGGAGTCCAGCGCGATCTACGACGCACCCTGTGTCGCTGCCTACAACGTTCTCTTCGGCCTGGGCGAGGGGCCTGTTGGGGCAGGTCCCGCGTCGCTTGGAGCTAGGGTTCCGGGCGCCTCGGCGGGTTGGGGGACCAGCCGTATTACCCGGTTATGTGGTTGTTCAGGCCTCGCTGCGCTGCTGCGGGATGCCCGCGAGAAGAGCGCGGACCTCGGCCTCGCGGTAGCGGCGGTGCCCGCCGAGCGTACGGATGGACGTGAGCTTGCCGGCCTTCGCCCACCGCGTGACCGTCTTGGGGTCGACGCGGAACATGGTGGCGACCTCAGCCGGGGTCAGCAGCGGCTCGGCATCAGGGGTGCGAGCGGTCATGAGCGGCCTCCTCGGGAGAACCGAACCTTCTCGGTTCTTTCCTCTAAATTCTGCACCTTGACCCGCGTCGCCCGAAATGGCGGACGCGAGTCGAGTCGGTTATAGGACGAACGGCTTGTCCTCGGCACTACAACTACACCATCTGTCCAGCCGCGTCGGCCAAACCGATGGAATTGCCCTCCCAGGTGTTCATCAGCGACGGAAGCCGATGGACCATGCCATAGCGGACAGTCACGCCACTGTGACGATCAGTCACAGGACGATCAGGAGTCACCAGACCCCCCAAAGCGTGCAATGCGGAGATTCCGCCCACAGTGGAGCATAGTTGGACGGACGGAGTCCTCCCCGGACTCCTTGTCCTATTTTGGCATGAGGGGCGGCACTTAGGGCAAGGCTCTTGTAAGTGCCGTCCATCACGCTTGAGACAAAAGTCCAGATCGGGACCAACGTCCCGTCAGATGAGCAAGTGCCGTAGACCGTACGTCGTTCGACGCCGTTCGAGCCGTGACGTACGTCACCCGTCATCTCACTCAGTTCGCGGAACGCCGGTCCCGTACCGACCGCCACCGCTCCACGAGCCGCACGTAGACCTCGCCGGCCGCCGCCCCGTCACCCCGGCGCAGCGCCTCGATGCCCTCGGCCACATCCGCCGCCGAGTGGTCGCCCTCCAGCTCGCCGGCCGGCAGCACGTGCACCAGGCCGCCGTAGTCCAGTTCCACCAGCGAGCGCGGGTGGAACTCCTCCAGCCAGCGGCCGACGTCCAGCAGGCCGTCGATCAGCGGGCCCTCCTCGACGGTCTCCTTCAGCGTGCGCAGCCCCCGCGCCACCCGCCGCCGGGCCTGGACCATGGGCGTGCGGTAGCGCAGCAGCGGCGGCACCTCCGCGGTGCCCTTCTCGTACCGCCGCTCCTCGTCGGAGACCAGCACGAACCAGTTCAGCGGCACCTGCCAGGTCGCCGTGCGGATCCACGGGCGGGCGTCGGGGTTGCGGTCGAGCCAGCGCTCGTAGTCCTGGGCCGCCTGGCGGCGCACGACCGGGGGCAGCACCGCGTCCAGGACCGACGCCGGGAGCTCCTCCGCCAGCTCGCCGAGCGCCTGCCAGCCGCGCAGCCGGGTCCGCCACGGGCACACGCAGACCACCCCGTCGACCTCCAGAACGAAGGCGTCACTGCTCTCGTGCACCGGCACCGCGACCGGCGGGGTGGGCAGCAAGTCGGCCAGGGAGCGGCGCAGTTCGTCCTGGTAGGAGGGGCGGTCGGGGCGGCGGGCGTACCGCGTCCAGTGACTGCGCTCCGGCTCCGGGAAGGCGCCCAGCGGCTCGTACACGCGCAGGTACGCGGCATAGGGGACGACCACGGAGGACACCTTCGGCACGCCTGCTCCCTCCCCATCGGGCCCCGCTCGAAAACCGCTGCAAAACCACTGCAAATCGTGCCACGGTCATGCGTGCACAAGAGGCCCGGGAGAGTGATCCTGAACACTGCACGGATGGTGGTCGCGCCAAGGCTCTACGCTCATGCCACGGCACCCCGCCACCCGTACGGGGTCCCACCCCACTCGCCGCTCTTTACACAGGAGTCACCACAGTGACCGACGTAATTGGCGCACCTGCCGATGTCCTGCACACCCTGTTCCAGTCGGACCAGGGCGGCCATGAGCAGGTCGTGCTCTGCCAGGACCGCGCGACCGGCCTGAAAGCCGTGATCGCCATCCACTCCACCGCCCTGGGCCCGGCCCTCGGCGGCACCCGCTTCTACCCGTACGCGAACGAGGCCGAGGCCGTCGCCGACGCCCTGAACCTCGCACGCGGCATGTCGTACAAGAACGCCATGGCCGGCCTCGACCACGGCGGCGGCAAGGCCGTCATCATCGGCGACCCGGACCGCGACAAGACCGAGGAACTGCTGCTCGCCTACGGCCGCATGGTCGCCTCCCTCGGCGGGCGCTACGTCACCGCGTGCGACGTCGGCACCTACGTCGCCGACATGGACGTCGTGGCCCGCGAGTGCCGCTGGACCACCGGCCGCTCCCCCGAGAACGGCGGCGCCGGGGACTCCTCGGTACTCACCGCCTTCGGCGTCTACCAGGGCATGCGCGCCTCCGCCCAGCACCTGTGGGGCGACCCCTCGCTGCGCGGCCGCACAGTCGGCATCGCCGGCGTCGGCAAGGTCGGCCACCACCTGGTGAAGCACCTGCGTGACGAAGGCGCCGAGGTCGTCGTCACGGACGTGCGCGCGGACGCCGTCCAGCGGATCCTGGAGCAGTACCCGGCCGGTGTGACGGCGGTCGCCGACACCGAGGAGCTGATCCGGGTCGAGGGGCTCGACATCTACGCCCCCTGCGCGCTCGGCGGTGCCCTGAACGACGACTCCGTCCCGGTGCTCACCGCCAAGGTGGTCTGCGGCGCGGCCAACAACCAGCTCGCGCACCCGGGCGTCGAGAAGGACCTCGCCGACCGCGGGATCCTCTACGCGCCGGACTACGTGGTGAACGCCGGCGGGGTCATCCAGGTGGCCGACGAGCTGCACGGGTTCGACTTCGACCGGTGCAGGGCGAAGGCGGCGAAGATCTTCGACACCACGCTGGCCATATTCGCACGTGCGAAGAAGGATGGGATTCCGCCGGCCGCCGCGGCCGACCGGATCGCCGAGCAGCGGATGGCCGAGGCCCGCGCGGGACACGCCGCGCGCTGACCCGGTCGCACAGGTGAGCGGTACCCGTCGGCGGGAACTTAGAGAGAACTCTCACTTCCCCCGGCGGGTCGTTCCCCGATAAGTGGTTAAAATCGCCACTGACCAGCGAGGACAGGGCTCCTCGAGGGTCCTGTGCACACGCGCGTGCTGCGGGCGACGTACCGTATGGGCGCGGGCTCAGGTACCGTGGAAGCCCTACGGACCGGCCTCTCCGCGGAGGGTCCGTTCCAGATCATGAACGCGTGTCAGACTCTGGGGCCATCAAGCCCCGTCACCGAGGGGGTCGAGCCATGGGGCGCGGCCGGGCCAAGGCCAAGCAGACGAAGGTCGCCCGCCAGCTGAAGTACAACAGCGGTGGGACTGACCTGTCACGGCTGGCCAGTGAACTGGGCGCATCGACTTCGAGCCAGCCGCCGAACAGCGAGCCGTTCGAGGACGATGAGAATGAAGAGGACGATCTTTACTCTCGTTACGCGGACCTCTATGAGGACGACGACGAGGATGAAGACGACGGTCCCTCACAACATCGTCGCGGCGCTTGACCTTGCACTGAGCACTCGCCCGGTCGGTGGCACTGCCACCGACCGGCTTCTGTGCTACCCGCAGGTTCAGCCGGCGTAGTCTCCGACCATGTCCGCGCCGGTCTCCTTCTCGCCCCGCTCGGTGATCTCCCCGGCCACCCATGCGTCGACCCCGCGGTCGGCCAGGGTGGCGAGGGCCACCTCGGTGGACTCCTCGGGGACGATCGCCATCATGCCGACGCCCATGTTGAGGGTCTTCTCCAGCTCCAGGCGCTCGACGTTCCCGGTCCTGCCGACCAGGTCGAAGATCGCGCCCGGGTTCCAGGTGGAGCGGTCGACGGTCGCGTGCAGCTCGTCCGGGATCACGCGGGCCAGGTTGGCCGCGAGTCCGCCGCCGGTGATGTGCGAGAACGCGTGCACATCCGTGGTGCGGGTCAGGGCGAGGCAGTCCAGCGAGTAGATCTTCGTGGGCTCCAGCAGTTCCTCGCCGAGGGTGCGGCCGAGCTCCGCCACCTCCGCCTCCAGGGACAGGCCGGCGCGGTCCAGCAGGACGTGGCGGACCAGGGAGTACCCGTTCGAGTGAAGCCCGGAGGACGCCATGGCGATCACGGCGTCACCCTTACGGATGCGATCCGCGCCGAGCAGCCGGTCGGCCTCCACGACGCCCGTACCGGCGCCGGCGACGTCGAAGTCGTCCTCGCCCAGCAGGCCCGGGTGCTCGGCCGTCTCACCGCCCACCAGGGCGCACCCGGCGAGCACACAGCCCTCCGCGATGCCCTTGACGATGGCCGCGACACGCTCGGGGTGGACCTTGCCGACGCAGATGTAGTCCGTCATGAACAGCGGCTCGGCGCCGCACACCACGATGTCGTCCATGACCATGGCGACCAGGTCGTGGCCGATGGTGTCGTAGACGCCCATGCGGCGCGCGATGTCGACCTTCGTGCCGACACCGTCGGTGGCGGAGGCGAGCAGCGGGCGCTCGTAGCGCTTGAGGGCGGAGGCGTCGAAGAGCCCGGCGAAGCCGCCGAGGCCGCCGAGGACCTCGGGGCGCTGGGTCTTCTTCACCCACTCCTTCATCAGCTCGACGGCGCGGTCGCCCGCCTCGATGTCGACGCCCGCCGCTGCGTAGCTGGCACCAGTTGTCTCAGACATGACTGTGAGAGCTTTCGTGTCGTACTGCAGGGGTGTTACGGGCGGCGGATCGCGTCGGCCGCGGCCGTGGCGGCGGGACCGGCCGCCAGCTCGGTCTCCAGCAGCTGCTTGCCGAGCAGCTCCGGGTCCGGCAGGTCCATCGGGTACTCGCCGTCGAAGCAGGCGCGGCACAGGTTCGGCTTGGCGATGGTGGTCGCCTCGATCATGCCGTCGATGGAGATGTAGGCGAGCGAGTCGGCGCCGAGGCTGGTGCCGATCTCCTCGATGGTCATGCCGTTGGCGATCAGCTCCGCGCGCGTGGCGAAGTCGATGCCGAAGAAGCAGGGCCACTTCACGGGCGGCGAGGAGATCCGGATGTGGACCTCGGCGGCGCCGGCCTCGCGGAGCATACGGACCAGGGCCCGCTGGGTGTTGCCGCGCACGATCGAGTCGTCGACGACGACCAGGCGCTTGCCCTTGATGACTTCCTTCAGCGGGTTCAGCTTCAGACGGATGCCCAGCTGGCGGATGGTCTGCGAAGGCTGGATGAAGGTCCGGCCGACGTAGGCGTTCTTCACGAGACCCGCGCCGAAGGGGATGCCGGAGGCCTCGGCGTAACCGATGGCGGCCGGGGTGCCGGACTCCGGGGTCGCTATGACGAGGTCGGCCTCGACGGGGGCTTCCTTGGCGAGCCGGCGGCCCATCTCCACGCGGGAGAGGTACACGTTCCGGCCGGCGATGTCGGTGTCCGGGCGGGCCAGGTACACATACTCGAAAACACAGCCCTTGGGCTTCGCTTCTGCGAATCGAGAGCTGCGCAGGCCGTTCTCGTCGATGGCGACGAACTCGCCCGGCTCGATCTCGCGGACGAAGCTGGCGCCGCAGATGTCGAGGGCGGCGGACTCGGAGGCGACCACCCAGCCGCGCTCCAGGCGGCCGAGGACCAGCGGGCGGATGCCCTGCGGGTCACGGGCGGCGTAGAGGGTCTGCTCGTCCATGAAGACGAGCGAGAAGGCGCCCCGCACCTTCGGGAGGACCTGGTGGGCGGCCTCCTCGATGGTGAGCGGCTTGCCGTCCTCGTCGACCTGGGCGGCGAGCAGCGCCGTCAGCAGGTCGGTGTCGTTGGTGGCCGCGACCCGGGTGGAGCGGCTGTTGTTGTCGTTCGGGAGTTCGGCGACCATCTCGGCGAGCTGCGCCGTGTTGACCAGGTTGCCGTTGTGGCCGAGCGCGATCGAGCCGTGCGCGGTGGCGCGGAACGTCGGCTGGGCGTTCTCCCACACGGAGGCGCCGGTGGTCGAGTAGCGGGCGTGTCCGACCGCGATGTGACCCTGGAGCGAGCCGAGCGAGGTCTCGTCGAAGACCTGGGAGACCAGGCCCATGTCCTTGAAGACGAGGATCTGGGAGCCGTTGCTGACCGCGATTCCCGCGGATTCCTGACCCCGGTGCTGGAGGGCGTAGAGCCCGAAGTACGTGAGCTTTGCGACCTCTTCACCCGGAGCCCAGACACCGAAGACGCCGCAAGCGTCCTGGGGGCCCTTCTCGCCGGGAAGCAGATCGTGATTGAGTCGACCGTCACCACGTGGCACGCCACCGAGTGTAGGCGAGGTCGACCACTGGTCCGAATTGGGGATACGTGGCCGTTACCGGCGCACCGGTCGCGATCACCTTGTCGGTTTCTTCGTTTGTGCAGGTCAGCGCGTTGGCGCTGATGTGTCGGTGACCGTTGGGGAGCTGTCCGTCGCCGTTCACGGGCGCTTTTCGCCCGATGCGCGAGTGAGGCGTCGCACATCATTCGGGCGCGCTGCGGCTGAGGTTGATGCGGTCGCCGTCGCCGTCGGTGAGCGTCAGCTTCCCGTCGTCGGCCTTGGCGACGAGGGTGCCGGTGGTGAGCGCGCGGGCGAGGGCGCGCTCGAAGTCCATGCGGTCCGGGGCGCAGGCCATCCTCGTCGTGCGCAGGTCACCGAAGGTGATCCGGTCGCCGTGCACGGTGGCCCGGGCGCTGAACTGGTTGCAGCCCAGGTTGCCGGCCGCCCTGCCGTCCTCGTCGATGCGCAGGCGGGCGGCGGCGGGCGCGTGCCGGGTCGTGCCGCCGGCGGTGAGGCCGTCGACCCGCCAGTCGATGCCGGTCACCCGTGACTGCTGGACGCCCACCGGACCACTGTCCGCCTTTCCGATGCCACAGGCCACCGTGAGCGGGACGAGCACGGCGGCCGCCGTCAGGGTCATGCGCTGCTTGTGCCGGTTCATACGGGTTCGACGGACCGGCGGTAGGACCGGTTCCGCTGTCGGGCTCCGCGGGGTGAGCGGCCTGCGGCAGGAACGGCCACTACGACATGAGCGGCAGCAGTCCCCCGATGTCCGCCCGCTCCCCGCCGGCCCTCACCCGGGCGTCCTCGAGGGCGTCCTTCCAGGCCAGGCGCCCGGTGGCGAGCCGGATCCAGGTCAGCGGGTCGGTCTCGACCACATGGGGCGGGGTGCCGCGGGTGTGCCGGGGCCCCTCGACGCACTGCACCACGGCGTACGGCGGCACGCGCACCTCGGTGGAGCCGCCGGGCGCCTTGACGGCCAGGGCGTCGGCGAACAGCCGGGTGGCGGCGGCCAGGGCCTGGCGGTCGTACGGCACGTCCAGGCCGGGCACGGCGGCGTTGAGGTCGTCGGTGTGGACGACGAGCTCGGCGGTACGGGTGACCAGATAGTCGTCCAGGGGCAGCGCGCCGGCGCTCGTCCGGAGGATCCGGGTGCCGGGGTTCTCCGCCAGCAGGGCGCGCAGGGACTGCTCGATGTCCGCCAGGTAGGTGTCCGGGTCGGGGTGTTCGGCGGCGGTGTCCCGGGTGAACGCGTCGATGGCGGCGGCGTTGGCCGCGGTGGCGAAGGGCCAGTCGAGCAGGACGGCGTCCGCCTTCGGCGGCTCGGGCAGGGCGAGCGCCCGGTGGATCGCGGTGAGTGCCATGCCGATGTGCGCGATCAGGTCGCGTACGGTCCACTCGCCGAGCCGGGTGGGCAGCGCGAGCTGCTCCTCGGTGAGGCCGCGAACGGCCTCCCGGACATGTCCGAACTGGGCGAGGACCGCGGCGCGGGTCCTGGCGGGGTCGTAGCTGCGGGCGCGCTTCTTGGCCGGGGGCATGGCGGTGAGCCTATGCCTTCACCCCGTAGCCCTTCAGGCCGTTTTCCACCAGGCCGAAGGCGTGCTGGGCCCGTGCGGGGGCGTCGGCGGCGATCTGGTCGACGCCCTCTCCCGCGGCGACGCGGCGGTGGTGCTCCTCGATGAGGGCGTTGCGCGCGGCGCTGAGCATGGCGGCGGCGATCGTGGCGAGCATCATGTCGCCGGTCTCCGCGGCCAGCAGGCCGGCCAGCTCCCGGGTGCCCTTCTGCGCGGCGAGGAAGACACGCTCCATGAGGACCGGGGTCCGCACGACGAGTTCGCGCGCCTGGCGGCTGATCGGCTCGGGGTTCAGCCCGATCGCGGGATCGCGGCTCTCCACCATGTCCAGGAACTGCCGGCGTACGGCGGCCACGGCGGACTCACCCGGCTGCCGCTCCCGTACGGCCCGTGCCGCGTCGCCGAAGTGCTCCTCCATCGGCCGGAAGACCAGGTCCTCCTTGGTGCCGAAGTAGTTGAAGACGGTCATCTTCGAGACCTCGGCGGCGTCGGCGATCTCCTGCACGGAGACGTTGTCGAAGCCCCGCTCGGCGAACAGGCCGATCGCGACCCGGTAGATCCGCATCGCCGTCTGCCGCTTCTTGCGCTCCCGCAGCCCCATCGTCTCTGCCATGCGGGCACCTTACCGCGATGAAATTTAATCCGAGACGAACATTGGTCCCAGATGAAAGATTGACCCGGTACACTCTCAGTGGGCATGGTGGTGTCCATGACCGAAACCCAGCGCAAGATCGGCCTTCTCGTCTGTCTGGTCACGATCGTCCTGGCCGTCCTGGACACCCAGATCGTGTCCGCCGTCACCTTCCCGATCGTCCGGGACCTCGACCCCGACCACGGGATCGACACGATGCCCTGGCTGCTCAGCGCCTTCTCCCTGGCCTCGGCCGCGATGCTCCCGCTCTACGGCAGGCTGTGCGACACCCTCGGCGCCAAGCCGGTCTTCCTCGGCGCCCTCGGTGCCTTCCTGAGCGGCTCGGCGCTGTGCGGCGCCGCCCAGTCGATCGGCTGGCTGATCGCGTCCCGGGCCGTGCAGGGCATCGGCGCGGGCGGGCTGATGAGCGTGACGATGGTCGTGATCGCGCAGCTGGCCGGGCCGAACGGCGAGAAGAACAAGGGCGCGGGCACCGGTGGGATCGTCGCGGGCGGCGGGATCGCCGTGGGGCCCTGGGTCGGCGGCTTCCTCGCCGACCACGCGAGCTGGCGCTGGGCGTTCTACGTCAATCTGCCGCTCGGCATCGCCGCCCTGGCCACCGCCGTCGTCGTACTGAAACTCCCCCGCCCCGCCGCCGCCCGCTCGGTCGACTTCTCCGGTGCCGCGCTCGCCGCCGCGTTCTCCACCGCGCTGCTGCTGGTCACCGAGTGGGGCGGCAAGCAGTACGCCTGGACGTCCCCGCAGGTCGTCGGCCTGACCCTGGCCTGTGCCACCGCTCTCGGGCTCTTCCTGCGCCGCCAGTTCACCGCCACCGAGCCGATCCTGCCGCCCTCGCTGTTCCGCATCCGCGAGCTGCGCCTGGGCTTCGCGATCCAGGGGCTGATGGGCGCGGCCATGACGGGCGCCATCTACTGCGTACTGGTCTACCTCCAGCTCGTCCGGGGCATCACCAGCTCCTCCGCCGGTCTCTATCTGGCTCCGATGGCGGCGGGCATCATGGCGGTCGGCCTCGCCACCGGGCGGCTCACCGCACGCGGCTGGTCCGAGCGGACGTTCGTGATCAGCGGTTCGGTGGTCGGCACGGCCGCCTACCTGCTGCTGGCCACCACCGGCACCCACACCCCCCTGTGGCAGCTGCGGGCGGCCATGCTCCTCATCGGCCTCGGCTTCGGCCAACTCCTCGGCCAGCTGATCCAGCTGGTGCAGCAGGAGGCGCCGCGCCACCGGCTCGGCGTCGCCACCACCGCGATCCGCTTCTTCCAGACCCTCGGCGGAGCCCTGGGCGCCACCCTGTTCGGCACCCTCCTCAGCCGCCTCTACGACGGCCCCGGTGACGTCGGCTCCCTGGCCGCCCTGGGCGGAGCGGACCGCACGGCGGGCATGACGGCGTACGTGTCCGCACTGGACGGGGTGTTCCTGTGCGGGGCGGGGCTGATGGCCCTGTGCCTGCTGCTCGCCCTGCGGCTGCCGAAGGCCCGGCCGGTGCGGGGGCAGGAACGCACCGCGAGCGCCGTGGCCGGTGCGTGAAGCGGCCCCGCCCGTCGGAACAGGCGGGGCCCTCAGGGGTGGAGAAGACCCGCTGCTTATGCCAGCAGTGCCGGAATCGTCTCCTCGTGTGCCTTGCGCAGCTCCTCCAGCGTGAGGGTGAACTCGCCCTGGACCTCCACGGCCGCGCCGTCCACGACACCGATCCGGGTGGCCGGCAGGCCACGCGCACCGCACATGTCGTTGAAGCGGACCTCCTCCGAGCGGGGGACGGCGACGATCGCGCGGCCGGCCGACTCGGAGAGGAGGAAGGTGAAGGCGTCGAGGCCGTCGGGTACGACCAGACGCGCGCCCTTGCCGCCGAGCAGCGCGGACTCCACGACCGCCTGGACCAGACCGCCGTCGGACAGGTCGTGCGCGGAGTCGATCATGCCGTCGCGGGAGGCGGAGACGAGGATCTCGGCCAGCAGGCGTTCCCGCTCCAGGTCCACGGCCGGGGGCAGGCCGCCGAGGTGGTCGTGGACCACCTGGGACCAGGCCGAGCCGCCGAACTCCTCGCGGGTGTCACCGAGGAGGTAGATCAGTTGGCCCTCCTCCTGGAAGGCGACCGGCGTGCGGCGGGCCACGTCGTCGATCACACCCAGGACCGCCACGACCGGCGTCGGGTGGATCGCCGCCTCGCCCGTCTGGTTGTACAGGGACACGTTGCCGCCGGTCACCGGGGTGCCCAGCTGCTGACAGCCGTCCGCCAGACCGCGCACCGCCTCCGCGAACTGCCACATGACCGCCGGGTCCTCGGGCGAGCCGAAGTTCAGGCAGTCCGACACCGCGAGCGGCTTGGCCCCCGTCGTCGCCACGTTCCGGTACGCCTCCGCCAGGGCCAGCTGCGCGCCCGTGTACGGGTCGAGCTTGGCGTAGCGGCCGTTGCCGTCCGTCGCGATGGCGACGCCGAGGCCGGTCTCCTCGTCCACGCGGATCATGCCGGAGTCCTCCGGCTGGGCGAGGACGGTGTTGCCCTGCACGAAGTGGTCGTACTGGGACGTGATCCACTTCTTCGACGCCTGGTTCGGGGAGCCGACCAGCTTCAGGACCTGGTCCTTCAGCTCCTCGCTCGACGACGGACGCGGCAGCTTGTTCGCGTCGTCGGCCTGGAGGGCGTCCTGCCAGGACGGGCGGGCGTACGGGCGCTCGTACACCGGGCCCTCGTGGGCGACCGTGCGCGGGTCGACGTCGACGATCTTGCCGCCGTGCCAGTAGATCTCCAGGCGGTCGCCGTCCGTCACCTCACCGATGACCGTGGCGATCACGTCCCACTTGGCGCAGATCTCCAGGAAGCGGTCGACCTTCTCCGGTTCCACGACCGCGCACATGCGTTCCTGCGACTCGCTCATGAGGATCTCCTCAGGAGACAGGGTCGAGTCACGCAGGGGGACGTCGTCCAGCGTCACACGCATACCGCCGGAGCCGTTCGACGCCAGCTCGGACGTGGCGCAGGACAGGCCGGCCGCGCCCAGGTCCTGGATGCCGACGACCAGCTTCTCCTGGAAGGCCTCCAGGGTGCACTCGATGAGGAGCTTCTCCTGGAAGGGGTCGCCGACCTGGACCGCCGGGCGCTTGCTCGGCTTCGCGTCGTCGAAGGTCTCCGAGGCCAGGATCGACGCGCCGCCGATGCCGTCGCCGCCCGTGCGGGCGCCGTAGAGGATGACCTTGTTGCCGGCGCCGGAGGCCTTGGCGAGGTGGATGTCCTCGTGCCGCATCACGCCGATGGCACCGGCGTTGACCAGCGGGTTTCCCTGGTAGCAGGAGTCGAAGACGACCTCGCCGCCGATGTTCGGCAGACCCAGGCAGTTGCCGTAGCCGCCGATGCCCGCGACCACACCCGGGAGGACCCGCTTGGTGTCCGGATGGTCCGCCGCGCCGAAGCGCAGGGGGTCGACCACCGCGACCGGGCGGGCACCCATCGCGATGATGTCGCGGACGATGCCGCCGACACCGGTGGCCGCGCCCTGGTAGGGCTCGACGTACGACGGGTGGTTGTGCGACTCGACCTTGAAGGTGACCGCGTAACCCTGGCCGACGTCGACGACGCCCGCGTTCTCACCGATGCCCACCAGGAGCGCGTCGCTCTGCGGTGCCTTCTCGCCGAACTGGCGCAGGTGGACCTTGGAGGACTTGTACGAGCAGTGCTCGGACCACATGACGGAGTACATGGCGAGCTCGGCACCGGTGGGCCGGCGGCCGAGGATCTCGACCACGCGCTCGTACTCGTCCTTCTTCAGGCCGAGTTCGGCCCAGGGCAGCTCGACGTCGGGGGTCGCGGCCGCGTGCTCGACCGTGTCCAGAGGCGTCCGGCTCATGCGTTGACCAGCTTCTTGAGGATCGAGGTGAAGAACGGCAGCCCGTCGGTACGGCCCGTACCGACCAGCGGCTCGACGGCGTGCTCCGGGTGCGGCATGAGGCCGACGACGTTCCCGGCCTCGTTGGTGATGCCGGCGATGTCGTTGAGCGAGCCGTTCGGGTTGAAGTCCAGGTACCGGAAGACGACGCGGCCCTCCGCCTCCAGCTTGTCGAGCGTGTACGCGTCGGCGACGTACCGGCCGTCCATGTTCTTCAGCGGGATGTGGATCTCCTGGCCCTGGCGGTAGTCACCGGTCCAGGAGGTCTCCGCGTTCTCCACCCGCAGCTTCTGGTCGCGGCAGATGAAGTGGAGGTGGTCGTTGCCGAGCATGCCGCCCGGGAGGAGGTGGGCCTCGGTGAGGACCTGGAAGCCGTTGCAGATGCCGAGGACCGGCAGGCCGGCCTTCGCCTGCTCGATGACGGTCTCCATCACCGGCGAGAACCGGGAGATGGCTCCGGCCCGCAGATAGTCGCCATAGGAGAAACCGCCGGGGAGGACCACGGCGTCGACCTGCTTGAGGTCCCTGTCCTTGTGCCACAGGGCGACCGGTTCGGCACCCGCGAGGCGGATCGCGCGCTGGGTGTCCCGGTCGTCGAGGCTGCCCGGGAAAGTGACGACGCCAATACGAGCGGTCACTTGGCCGCCTCCGCGACTTCTTCGACCCTGACGGTGAAGTCCTCGATCACCGTGTTGGCGAGGAAGGATTCCGCAAGGTCGTGGATGCGGGCGAGCGCGGCCTCGTCAACGGGCCCGTCAACTTCCAGTTCGAAACGCTTTCCCTGACGTACGTCCGAGATCCCTTCGAAACCCAGACGCGGCAGCGCACGCTGGACCGCCTGGCCCTGGGGGTCGAGGATCTCCGGCTTGAGCATGACGTCGACTACGACGCGTGCCACTGGCACTCCCGGTGTGTGGTGCTGAGCAGGTTCCTTCAGACTACCCGCACAAAATTTCTACGCGAGTAGAGTTGTAGGAAACTACGTGAGGCGCATCACGATCGGGTGTCGAAGCCGTACCGCCGTGAAAAGTTCTGGGAAAGTTCGACGGTCCACCCCGTCCACCTATTGTGTTCGGACACGCGGGCGGATTTAGTCGGGCTTCACTTTGCATTGCCGAGCACTGTACAAATGAATTGGCAATAGCCGATACTCGGCACGTCATCGCCGTTGAGCTGTATCGACGTGCCGCACGAAGGGACCGATATTCGTGGCGCAAAAGGTCGTGGTCACGCTCTTTGACGACATCGACGGCTCGGAAGCGGCGGAAACGATCGCCTTCGGACTCGACGGCAAGTCGTACGAGATCGACCTGAACGAAACCAACGCCAAGAAACTGCGCAAGGCGCTCGCGCCCTACGTCGAGGCCGGCCGCAAGCGGTCGCGCTCCGGCAAGGCGTACAAGCAGACGGAGGTCGCCCCCGACCCGGCGGCCGTCCGTGCCTGGGCCCAGGCCAACAAGATGGACGTCCCGGCCCGCGGACGCATCCCCAAGAAGGTCTACGAGGCCTTCAGCGCCGCGCAGTGAAGCCCGCGAAGGGGCAGTCCTCAGGGCCCGTCAGCGGACCCTGAGGACCGTGCACTTGGGCATAACGGGCAACCAGGGGGAGCCGACTTGCGCGACCCCCCTGCTGATCAGCTAATGTCTGGAGCACGCCGAGGGGCGAGGCCGAAAAGGCCGAAACCCCGAGGATCGTGCGGGTGTAGTTCAGTAGCAGAACATCCCCCTTCCAGGGGGAAGGCGCAGTGTGCGATTCCTGTCACCCGCTCTGGCACCGGTCACAACCACTCGTGTGGATCAGGTAGGCTGGTGCTCGCACCGATCGGTGGGAGCCGGTCGGGAGCAGTGCGGACGTAGCTCAGTTGGTAGAGCGCAACCTTGCCAAGGTTGAGGTCGCGAGTTCGAGCCTCGTCGTCCGCTCCAAGGGGAAGCCCCGGTCGTCGATACCGGGGTTTTTTCGTGCACGCATGGCTCCGACCCGCTCCGTGCGCCTCTGACATTTGTCATGCCGAGCGATGACAGCGCGCACTGCCGACCCGGCCCGGGCGCCGGGACGCTGGCTTCATGCACTACGACGAGCACGAACACGTGATTGAGGTCACCGATCTCAGGCGCGTCTACGGGGGCGGGTTCGAGGCCGTACGCGGAATCAGCTTCTCCGTGGCCCGCGGGGAGATCTTCGCCCTGCTCGGCACCAACGGGGCGGGCAAGACGTCGACGGTCGAACTGCTGGAGGGCCTCGCCGCACCCGCCGGGGGCCGGGTCCGGGTCCTCGGCCACGACCCCTACCGGGAACGGACGGCCGTACGGCCCCGCACCGGCGTGATGCTCCAGGAGGGCGGCTTCCCGGCCGAACTGACCGTCGCCGAGACCGCCCGGATGTGGGCGGGATGCACGAGCGGGGCCCGCCCGGCCGCGAGTGGGCCGAAAGGGCGCGCCGGTGTCGGGGGTGCGAGCGCGCGGAAGCCCGAAAGGCTGGGCACGGTCGCGGCCCCGACGCCGGCTGGAGCGCCCTGGAGGCGAACGAGCCGAAGGACGGCCGAGGTGCTGGAGCTGGTCGGGCTGGCCGGCAAACACGGGGTGCGGGTCAAACAGCTCTCCGGCGGTGAGCGGCGGCGGCTCGACCTGGCGCTCGCCCTGCTCGGCGATCCCGAGGTGCTCTTCCTCGACGAGCCGACGACCGGGCTCGACGCGGAAGGCCGCCGGGACACCTGGCAGTTGGTGCGCGGGCTGCGCGACGCGGGCACGACGGTGCTGCTCACCACCCACTACCTGGAGGAGGCCGAGGGTCTCGCCGACCGGCTCGCCATCCTGCACGAGGGACGGATCGCGGCCTCCGGAACCCCGGCCGAGGTCACCGCGGGCCGGCCCTCCCGGATGACCTTCGAACTGCCCGACGGCTACTTCCTCGGCGACCTGCCGCCCCTGGCCGACCTCGGCGTCTGCGACCACGAGAGCGACGGAAGGGTCGTACGGCTGCGGACGACCCAGCTGCAGCGGACCGCGACCGGCGTCCTGGCCTGGGCCGAGCGGACCGGAGTCGAGCTGCGCGCACTGGACATGCGCTCGGCGTCACTGGAGGAGGCGTTCCTGGGGATCGCCCGCGAGCAGGCGCAGGAGGCGGCGGCGTGAGCGGGACGGAGGCACGCGCGACGGGGCGCGACGGGGTGGACGGGGTCCGGGGGCACGGCGTGAGCGGGGGCCGACTGCGGGTCCGGGACGGGGCCGGAGGGCCGGCCGGAGTCGGAGACGGTGGCGGGGACACAGGGCACCTCGGCGAGGCCGGCGCCGGCGGGGGCGTCGCGCAGGTCCGTGCCGGAGGCGGTGGCGACGGCGGGGTCCAGAGGGAGGAGCGTGACATGAGCGGCGTGCGGGTGGCGGGCCGGGGCGGTGGGGGGAAGGAGTGGGCGGCGGTGGGCCGGCGGCTGGGGGCGCTGGGGCGGGCGGAGCTCGCGCTGCTCGGCCGCAACCGCGGGGTCGTGTTCACCGCACTGACCGTGCCGCTGATACTGCCCTTCAGCATGCGGCCGGCCATCGACCAGCTGGACCTGAAGAAGCAGGGACTGACCCTCGGCACCACCCTGCTGACGGCCGCGATCGGCTTCTCCTTCCTCTTCGCCGTGTACACCTCGCTGGTGAACGCCTACGTCGCCCGCCGCGAGGAACTCGTCCTCAAGCGGCTGCGCACCGGCGAGCTCTCCGACGTCGAGATCCTCACCGGCACCGCCCTGCCCGCGCTCGGCATCGGGCTCGCCCAGGCGCTGGTGCTGTGCGCCGGGTGCGCAGCCCTGCTGCACACCGGCGCGCCCAGGGCGCCGTATCTGGTCCTGCCCGGGCTGCTGGCCGGTTACCTGGTCAGTGCCGCGCTCGCCGCGCTCACCGCGTCCTTCACCCGGACCGTGGAGAGCGGCCAGGTCACCGCGCTGCCGCTGATGTTCGTGTCGATGGCCGGCT
Organism: Streptomyces sp. NPDC001135; assembly: GCF_053598395.1. Lineage (NCBI taxonomy): Bacteria > Bacillati > Actinomycetota > Actinomycetes > Kitasatosporales > Streptomycetaceae > Streptomyces > Streptomyces sp. NPDC001135. Next base: position 64,538 of record NZ_JBSFKD010000003.1, read on the forward strand.
CCGGGATCACCTTCCCGACCGAGTCCATGCCGGACAAGCTGGCCACCGTCTGCGAACTGCTCCCGCTGTCCCCGGCGATCCGGCTCGTCCGAGGCGGCTGGACGGGCCAGTTGAGCACCGGCGAGGCACTGGGCGCCCTCGTGACCGCGTTGGCCTGGATCTTCCTCGCGGTGTTTGCTGTACGGCGGCGGTTCCGGTGGGAACCGCGGCGCTGAGCACGGAAGCGACGGGGGACGGGCGCGCATGGTGAGCCGGATACGAGGGTGGCAGCAGCGGCACTGGGGGCGGCGGAGCAAGGCGGAGCGGGTCGAGCTGCAGAGCCTGATCACCTGGCACGCCAGCATCTGGGTGTTCTCACTCTCCTGGCTCCTGTTCCCCCTCACCACCGGGCTGCACCGGCGGCCCCTGCCGATGGCCCTCGCCCTGCTGCTCGTCGCCGTGAACGTGCTGCAGTGCGCGACCGCCGGCCGGCTTCTGCGGCCCGCTCTCGACCACTTCCTCGGGCGCGCCGCGCTCCGGCCGCACGCCCAGCGGGGCGCCGCCGTCCTTCTCGGCCTGGCGCTCGCGGTGACCGCGGCGCTCCACGCCGTCGGCGGGACCGATCCGTCGACCGCCCGGCTCGCCCTCGGGGCGGTGCTCACCACCTTCGGGATGCTGTACGCGCTCACCGTGCCGATCCGGCACTTCCTGGTGCGGTTCGGGGGCCTCTCGGCGCTGATCACGGCCGTCTTCGCCGTCCCGCGTCCCACCGGTCTCGGGGTGTTCGCCACCGGGACGATCACCGCCTTCGCCACCGGCTTCTCCCTGATCGCCGGCCGTTGCGGTGCATGGACCCTGTCCGTGCTCTGGGAGGCCGAACGCGCCCGGGAGATCGAGGCCCGGCTCGCCGTCGCGGAGGAGCGGCTGCGGTTCGGCCGGGATCTGCACGACGTGCTCGGCCGGAACCTGTCCGTGATCTCGCTCAAGAGTGAGCTGGCCGTCCAACTCGCCCGGCGGGGGCGGCCGGAGGCCGTGGAGCAGATGATCGAGGTGCAGCGCATCGCGCAGGAGTCCCAGCGCGAGGTGCGGGCCGTCGTACGCGGCTACCGGGAGGCCGACCTGGGGGCCGAACTCACCGGCGCCCAGGGGGTGTTGACGGCCGCCGGGATCGACTGCGAGGTCAGCGCGGAGACGACGGGGCTGCCCGCCGAGGTGCAGTCGGCGCTCGGCTGGGTGGTCCGCGAGGCGACCACCAACGTGCTGCGGCACGGGGACGCTGGGTGCTGCACGCTGCGCCTGCGGGTGCTTCAGGGGCGTGCGGTGCTGACGGTGGAGAACGACGGGCTGCCCGGAACCCCCGACGGGGGTGGGGGTTCCGGGCTCACGGGGCTGCGGGAGCGGCTCGCGGCCGTCGGCGGCACCTTGGAGGCGGGCGCGGTGTCCGAGGCGCGGTTCCGGTTGGTGGCAGAGGTGCCCCTGAAGCAGGAAGTGAGTGAAGTGACGTCATGAGCACCCCGGTACGGCTGTTGCTCGCCGACGACGAGCATCTGATCCGCGGCGCGCTGGCCGCGCTGCTGTCGCTGGAGGACGATCTCCTCGTCGTGGCGGAGGCAGCCAGCGGACCCGAGGCGCTGGCGATGGCGCGGGCCCACGCACCCGATGTCGCCGTACTCGACCTGCAGATGCCGGGCGCCGACGGTGTGAAGGTCGCCACATCCCTGCGGGCCGAACTGCCCGCCTGCCGGGTACTGATCGTCACCGGACACGGGCGGCCCGGCCACCTGAAACGGGCGCTCGCGGCCGGTGTGCGGGGGTTCGTCCCCAAGACGGTCAGCGCGCAGCGGCTCGCCGAGATCATCCGGACCGTGCACGCCGGAAGCCGCTATGTGGACCCGGAGTTGGCCGCCGACGCGATCTCCGCCGGGGACTCGCCGCTGACCGCGCGGGAGGCCGAGGTGCTGGAGCTGGCGGCCGACGGAGCGCCGATCGCGGAGATCGCCGAGCGGGCCGCGCTGTCCCCGGGGACCGTGCGGAACTACCTCTCCTCGGCGGTCACGAAGCTCGGTGCGGAAAACCGTCATGCGGCAGTGCGTCTCGCACGGGAGCGAGGTTGGGTATAGTTGCTCTCGCGCCACGGCGCAACGCGGACGTAGCTCAGTTGGTAGAGCGCAACCTTGCCAAGGTTGAGGTCGCGAGTTCGAGCCTCGTCGTCCGCTCCAGTAAGGCCCCCGGGTTCCTCCGGGGGCCTTTCGCGTTGCGTCACCGCTCGGGGGTCATGACCAGCTCATGCCCGTCAGCCGCTCGTACGCCTCCACGTACTTCCGCCGGGTCGCCTCCACGACCTCCTGCGGCAGCGGCGGCGGGGGCTGCTCGCTCCTGCGGTCCCAGCCGGACTCGGCCGAGGTCAGCCAGTTCCGCACGAACTGCTTGTCGTACGACGGCTGGGCGCGGCCCGGCTGCCAGTGGTCGGCCGGCCAGAAGCGGGAGGAGTCCGGGGTGAGGACCTCGTCGGCGAGGACGAGGGTGTCACCGTCGAAGCCGAACTCGAACTTGGTGTCCGCCAGGATGATCCCCCGCTCGCGGGCGATGTCCCGGGCGCGGGAGTACACGGCGAGCGTGGCCTGGCGCAACTGGGCGGCGGTCTCGGCGCCGACCTGGCGGGCGACCTCCTCGTAGGAGACGTTCTCGTCGTGCTCGCCGACCTCGGCCTTGGTGGCCGGGGTGAAGATCGGGGCGGGCAGTTCGGAGCCGTCGACGAGGCCTTCGGGCAGGGCGAGGCCGCAGACCGTACGGGACTCGTCGTACTCGAGCAGGCCCGAGCCGGTGAGGTAGCCCCGGGCCACGCACTCGACCGGGACCATCTTCAGGGACTTGCAGACCAGCGTGCGGCCCGCCCAGTCGGCGGGGGCGCCCGCGGGCAGCTCGGTGCTGATGACGTGGTTCGGGGCCAGGTCGCGCAGCTGGTCGAACCACCACAGGGAGAGCTGGGTGAGGACGCGCCCCTTGTCGGGGATCTCCGTGGGCAGCACCCAGTCGTAGGCGGACATGCGGTCGCTGGCGACCATCACGAGGTCGCCCGCCTCGTTCTGGTACAGCTCGCGCACCTTTCCGGTGTGCAGGTGCACCAGGCCCGGAACCTGAATCGGCTCGGGCTTTTCTACGAATCCGGACACGGTTCCTCCCCGTGGTTCTGTCCAAGTGCCTCGATTCTCCCGTATGCGCTGGTCCACCGCGGCCGGGGGGTCGTCAGTCGCGTTTGCAGATACGGTCCAGCAGGTTCGCCGTGGCGCGCTGGACACGGGGGTCCACATGGCCGGGGCGGTCCAGGGCCGGGGACCAGGCGAAGGTGCCGGAGGCGAAGACCCAGGCGCCGGAGGGGGCGCGGTACAGGGAGGTCTCCTGGTGGCGCAGGGCGCCCTCGCCGTCGGTGTACGGGGAGTGGGCGAGCAGGATGCGCTCGTCGTGCTCGGGCAGCGGGGTGCGCGGGAAGTACCGGTCGGCCTCGCCCGCGACCAGACCCTCGATCTCGTCGCCCTCGTGCGCGCCCGTCGCCTCCCACAGCCAGTGGCCCGCGTTGCGGACGATCAGCGGGTGCGGTTCGGGGACGTGGCCCGCGTACTGGATGCCGACCAGTTGCTGCTCGGGCCGGTCGATCTCGCGCCACAGCACCGGCCTTCCGGGGCCCTTGCGCTTGCGGCAGGTCAGCAGCCGGTCCGGGACGCCGGACGGGGACGGACCCAGCTCCACCTGCCAGTACATGGTGTTGGCGGAGAGGAAGACCAGTGAGGTGCCCCGGTCCCGGGCGACCTCGACGGCCCGGCGCATCGGCACCGACCAGTACTCGTCGTGGCCGGGGAAGACCAGGCCCCGGTAGCGGGTGGGGTCGACGCGGCCGCCGTGCAGATCGCGGGCGTCGGCGTAGGCGAGGTCGTAGCCGTAGCGCTCGGCCCAGCGGATGAAGTCGTAGGCGTGCCCGACGTGCAGGGGCAGGCCCGCGCCCGCGTAGGGACGGTCGAAGGAGACCGTGGTCGCCGCGTCGGCCTCGCCGAGCAGCCGGCCCTCCTCGTCCCAGGCGTGGTAGAGGCTGGCGCCGGTGCGGCCGTCCTCCGGATACAGGTTGTACGCCTGCCAGGTGATGTCCGGCAGCAGCAGGAGCAGGTCGGCGGGGTGGTCGTCGCGGACCGTGAACGGCACGTGGGAGCGGTAGCCGTCGGCGGTGGTGAGGACGGCCACATAGGCGCCGACGCGCCAGTGGGAGGGCACCTGGAGGCGCCAGGACAGCCACCAGTGGTGGCAGGAGACCGTGCGGTCGGCGGCCAGCGGCGGGAGCTGGACGATGCCGGACAGCCGGGGGCTGGTGGTGATCTTGGAGGCACCGTCGCCGCCGTAGTGGCCGATCCGGTAGACGTCGACGCTGAACTCCTGCGGCGGGTCGACCGTGACGTGGAAGTCGATCGCCTCGCCGGGCCTGACCGCGCCGGTGGAGGTGAAGCCCTTGATCTGGCGGTGCACGTCGTCGGCCGCGCGGGGACCGGTGCCGCCCGCACGCGGCGCGGGCACCCGGGGCCGGCCGTCGGTGATCTGCTGCGGGCTCGGGTCGACGTACCAGGGCACGACCTGACCGGTGTCCCCGAAGTAGGTCTCACTGCCGCGCAGCCAGGGCAGGGGGCCCTGGCCGAAAGGATCCGTGACGGCGTGCGCGAGTGCTCCGGACTCCCAGCGGCGAACGTGGTCCGAGGCCATGGCCGTCCCCTCCCTCATGCCCCCGTGTCGTCCTGTCTCGGTGGTGCTCGACGTGCTCGGTGGTACGCGCCCGGTCTCGGCCGTGCTGTCGTATGTCGCCCGCCTTTGCCAGGTGCGTGGTCGCTCCCAGCACATCACATAACGCACGGGCTCGGTCACTAGTCGTTGCGAATTGACCTGAACTGGAAGACAAGGCTCCCGTCAGACGAGCCGTACGGGCTTCTCGGGCCGTATCCCGGAGGCGGCCAGCCAGTCGCGCAGCGGTCCCGGGTCACCCTCCTCGACCAGGCTGAGCACCCTGGGCGTGAGGTCCGCGGCGCGCTCGCCGTCCAGCAGCAGGGACGGGCCGTCCAGCCAGTCCAGGGCGGGCAGCGCGCCGGCGGTGTCGACGGCCGCGCAGCACACCATCGCCGTGACGTGGTCGGTGAGCAGGTCGCGGGCGGTGCGCGGGGGCTGCAACGGGAACAGCGGAAGCCCACCGTCGTCCCACAGGGCGCTCTCCGGGCTCCGGCCGGTGGCGGTCGCGCCCCCGGGGACGGCCTCCTCACGGGCCAGCGCGGCACTCAGACCCGCGGCGAGGGTGGTGCTGCGCTCCGGCTGCGGCGCCTCGGCCTCGCCTTCGGCGTCCGGGTTCCCACCCGCGCCACCCGGGCCACCCGCGCGGCCTTCGCGGTCGGGTGCGGGCGGCCCCTGTGGGGTGGTCCCGCCGTCGCCGGCTTGCGGGTCGGTCGCCGGGGAGCTCCGCAGGGCCGCCTCCGTGGCGGGCTCGGTGAGGTGGTCCAGGACGCGGGCCAGGGTGGGGCCACCGGGCTCGGGGGCCGCGGGGTCGAGCGAGGGGCGGACGCCGAGGGAGTCCAGGACGCGGTGCAGACGGGCCGCGTCGGCACGCCAGGTGCGGTCCACGACCTCCTCCGGATACGCCTGCCAGTCCACCGGCGCCCAGTCCGGGCCGGACTCCGCGGGACCGCCGTGGAAGAGGCGCGCGGCGAGCAGCGAGGCGGCCTCGTCCACCGCGCCGGGCTCTTCCAGCAGGTCACAGGCGGGGCGCTCGCCCAGCCGGGAGGTGAAGCCCTCGGCCAGGCGGTCGCGCCGGGACAGCTCGGTCAGTGCCGCCACCACGCCCGCGTCCAGCCCGGAGGGCCAGCGGCCCATCCGCCACGCGGGCAGCGCGACCCGGGTCAGCAGCCGGTCCCAGCCGGCGTAGGCGAGGCCGACCTGCTCCTGGGCGACGATCCTGAGGCCGTAGTCGACGGTCTGGGCCCGCTCGGCCGCCGCGGCGGCGACCCCGCGCTCCATCTGCGTCGCGTGCTCCCGGCAGCCGCGCAGCAGCAGCCGGGCCACCCAGCCGAGGGCCGCGCACCCGCCGCGGACCAGCGGGCAGCGGCCCGGCGTCGAGGCGACCGCGACCGCCGCGTCCAGGCCGCGCACAAAGCGCCGGGCGGCCGCTATGTCGGGGTGCGCCGAAGGGCCCGTACCGGCGATGACCGGGGCGAGGACCGCCCGCAGCTCGCCGACCCTCATCCACCACAGGAACGGCGAGCCGATGACGAGCACCGGCGCGACGGGGACCCGGCGGCGGCCCGGGCCCGCTATCTCGTCGGGCGCCGGGCGCGGGGGCGGGCCGTGGGCCGCGTGGGCGCGGTCCTCCAGCCAGCTGTCGCAGTCCGGGGTGAGCGCTATGGCCGAGGGGGCCGGGACGTCCAGGCGATCGGCGAGGTCACGCACCATTCGGTACAGGTCCGGGGCGGACTGCTCCGGGATCGGCACCGTCGGGCTGACGGCGGGGCGGGCCCGGGCCACGACCAGGGCGATGCCGGCGGCGGCCAGCAGTACCAGCACGGCGAGGACGCCCACGGCCCAGCGCGCGGCGTCCCAGCCCGGGCCGACGAAGTGGCCGGTGGACACGCCGGTCAGCAGGATCACCGCGGCAGCCGCGGGCAGCAGGGCCACGCCCAGCGCGCGGCCCCGGACCCGCAGTACGGCGAGGGCCCGGGAACGCGCGGCCTGCGCGCCCGCCTCCGCACCGATTCCGGTCACGTGCCGACCTCACCCCCTCGCTGCCGATGCCGTGCCGACCTGGTGGTGCTCACTCCCCCACTGTGGCACCCGCCACTGACATCGCAATGCCGGTGAGCCAAGTGCCGGAACGCCTGCGCGGCACCCTAGTTGGGGCCCCGGCCCCCGTCAGCCGTATGGGCGATCGCTCACTCGATGGAATGGCTTTGGTCAGAGGTGGGTGACAGACAGCAAAGACCAGGCCCCGGATTCGACATCCGGGGCCCAGGGTCGTGCCGGCGGCAGGAGAGTACGTCAGGCGCCTGCCCGCGCCGCCTTCGCGGCGATGTCGGTGCGGTGCTGGGAGCCGTCCAGACGGATCCGGCCCACCGCCCGGTACGCCCGCTCGCGCGCCTCGGTCAGGTCCTTGCCGGTGGCGGTGACGGACAGCACGCGCCCGCCCGCGCTGACGACGGCGTCGCCGTCCCGCTTCGTCCCGGCGTGCAGGACGTACGCGTGCGGGGCGTCCTCGGCGGCCACCTCGTCCAGACCGGTGATCGGGTCACCGGTGCGCGGGGTGGCGGGGTAGTTGTGCGAGGCGACGACGACCGTGACGGCCGCGTCCTCGCTCCAGCGCAGGGGCGGCAGATCGGCGAGGTTGCCGGTGGCGGCGGCCATCAGGAGGCCGGCCAGCGGGGTCCTCAGCCGGGCCAGCACGACCTGGGTCTCGGGGTCGCCGAAGCGGGCGTTGAACTCGATGACCCGGACGCCGCGACCGGTGATCGCCAGGCCCGCGTAGAGAAGACCGGAGAAGGGCGTGCCGCGGCGGCGCAGTTCGTCCACGGTCGGCTGCAGGACCGTCTGCAGCACCTCGTCGACCAGCTTCGGCTCGGCCCACGGCAGCGGCGAGTACGCGCCCATGCCGCCGGTGTTCGGACCCTCGTCGCCGTCCAGGGCGCGCTTGAAGTCCTGGGCGGGCTGGAGCGGTACGACCGTCTCGCCGTCGGTGATCGCGAAGAGGGACACCTCGGGGCCGTCGAGGAACTCCTCGATCACCACGCGCTCACACGCGGCGGCGTGTGCCTTGGCGGCGTCCAGGTCGTCGGTGACGACGACCCCCTTGCCGGCGGCGAGACCGTCGTCCTTGACGACGTAGGGGGCACCGAAGGCGTCGAGGGCCTCGGCGACCTCCGCGTCCGTCGTGCACACGTAGGAGCGGGCGGTCGGTACCCCGGCCGTCGCCATGACGTCCTTGGCGAAGGCCTTGGAGCCCTCCAGCTGCGCGGCCTCCTTCGAGGGGCCGAACACCGGAATGCCCGCCGCGCGGACGGCGTCGGCCACACCGGCGACCAGCGGGGCCTCCGGGCCGACGACGACCAGGTCGGCACCGAGGCCGACGGCCAGTCCGGCGACCGCCTCGCCGTCGAGCGCGTCGACCGGGTGCAGCTCGGCGACCTCGGCGATGCCGGCGTTGCCGGGGGCGCAGTGCAGCGCGGTGACGTCGGGGTCGAGGGACAGGGAGCGGCACAGGGCGTGTTCGCGGGCGCCGCTGCCGATGACGAGGACCTTCACGGGGTCAGCCTACTGGCAAGGTCGCCGAAGACCGGGGGCCGGGTTTGCTGGACTTTCCTCCAAAGGAACCCCGCGCTGGTCCGCCTACTCGTTGGAGAACTCCTCCATCACCGTCGCCCCCAGCTCCTTGACGATCAGTTCGTGGCCGGAGAGGGCCGACTCGTCGAGGTCCGGGTCGTCGTCCTCGGGGATGTCGTCCTCGAGGGAGACGGGCGGCGGCTCGGGGGCCGCCGTGGGCCGCGGGGCGGGGGTGGGTGCGGCGGAAGCGGCGGGGCCGGACTGCGCGGGTCCGGCCGACTGCGGGGCCGGCTGGGGAGCCGCGGGGCGGGGTGCGGCGGGGGCGCCGTAACCACCGCTTCCGGCGGACGTGCCGCCGTAGCCGCCTCCGCCGCCGAAGCCACCGGTGGGCGCGGGAGCGGATCCGCCGCCGGACGGGTCGACGACCGCCTCGATCTTCCACTGCACGTGGAACTGCTCGGCCAGAGCCGCCCGCAGCACGTCCTCGCTGCCGCTGCCGGCGAAGTTGTCCCGGGCGCCGGCGTTGACGAAGCCGAGCTGGAGGGTGGTGCCGTCGAAGCCGGTCACCTGGGCGTTCTGGCTGAGCAGGATCCAGGTGAAGCGGCGGCGGTTCTTGACGGCCTCCAGGATGTTCGGCCAGAGCACACGCGGGTCGAGGCCGCCGGCGGGGGCGGCCGCTGCCGGAGCCGGTGCGGGTGCCGCCACGGCCGCGGGGGCCGGCTGCGCGGGGCCGTCCGCCTGGTGCTGCGGCACAGCGGGTGCCCGGCCGGGGGCCTGGTCCTGCTGACCGCCCGCCGGTGCCGCGGCCGTGGGCCAGCCACCGGGGCGCCGGCCGCTTCCGGCGGCAGCGGCGGTGGGCCAGGCACCGGGAGCGGCGGCGGCCGGGGCCGGGGCCGGGGAGGCGGCGGGTGCGCCGGGGGCGTCGGACGGCGGCACCGGGGCCTGACCGGGGGCGGGGGCCGTGGGGGCGGCCGGGGCCGCCGGAGCGGGGGCGGGTGCCGTCGGGGCCGTGGGTGCGGGGGCCGTCGGAGCGGGGGCCGTCGGAGCGGGGGCGGCCGGAGCCGAACCGCCGACGCCGGGACCTCCCACGCCCGGACCGCCGGCACCCGGACCGTTGGTCGCGCGTACGGCCGCGCGGGCCGCGGCGGGGCCGCCGCCGGGCGGCACGGGGGCACCCACGGGCGGCATCGGGGCACCGCCGGGCGATGCCAGGGCACCGGCGGGGTGGGCCTCGGGCCCGGGGACGTACCCCACGGCGGGCGCACCGGCACCACCCGAGAAGTTGACACCGCGTTCGAGACGGTCGAGGCGGGCCATCACGGACCGCTCGTCCCCGTAGGCGGCGGGGAGCATCACACGCGCGCAGATCAGTTCCAGCTGGAGGCGGGGCGAGGTGGCGCCGCGCATCTCCGTCAGGCCCTCGTTGACCAGGTCGGCGGCGCGGCTCAGCTCCGCGGCGCCGAACGTGGAGGCCTGGGCCTGCATCCGCTCCAGGACGTCGGCCGGGGCGTCGAGGAGCCCCTTCTCCACCGCGTCCGGAACGGCGGCGAGGATCACCAGGTCCCGCAACCGCTCCAGCAGGTCGGCGACGAACCGCCGCGGGTCGTTGCCGCCCTCGATGACACGGTCCACGACCTCGAAGGCGGCGGCCCCGTCCCCGGTCGCGAAGGCCTCGACGACGGAGTCGAGAAGGGACCCGTCGGTGTAGCCGAGGAGAGAGGTGGCCATGGCATAGGTCACACCCTCTTCCCTCGCGCCGGCGAGGAGCTGGTCCATGACGGACATGGAGTCACGCACGGAACCGGCACCGGCCCGCACGACGAGGGGCAGCACGCCGTCCTCGACCGGGATGGTCTCCTTCTGGCACACCTCGGCGAGGTAGTCCCTCAGGGTGCCGGGCGGGACCAGCCGGAAGGGGTAGTGATGGGTCCGGGACCGGATGGTGCCGATGACCTTCTCGGGCTCGGTGGTGGCGAAGATGAACTTCAGGTGCTCCGGCGGCTCCTCGACGACCTTCAGCAGCGCGTTGAAGCCGGCCGACGTGACCATGTGGGCCTCGTCGATGATGTAGATCTTGTACCGGCTGCTCGCGGGACCGAAGAAGGCCTTCTCGCGCAGCTCACGGGCGTCGTCCACGCCACCGTGGGAAGCGGCGTCGATCTCGATGACGTCGATCGAACCGGGTCCGTTCCTGGCCAGGTCCCGGCACGACTGGCACTCGCCGCACGGGGTCGGCGTGGGACCTTGCTCACAGTTCAGGCAGCGGGCGAGGATCCGCGCGCTGGTCGTCTTGCCGCAGCCGCGCGGACCGCTGAACAGGTACGCGTGATTGACCCGGTTGTTCCGCAGCGCCTGCTGCAGCGGGTCGGTGACATGCTCCTGCCCGATGACCTCGGCAAAGGTCTCCGGGCGATAGCGGCGGTACAGCGCGAGAGACGACACGCATACGAGGTTATAGGCGCCCACTGACAACCGGCCCCGGCCGCGGACACCCCGGGAACGCAAGGGCCCCCCACGCACCCGCCAGAGCCGACCTACCCTTGCTGCCTTCCGGCCCTGGGGGAGTTCAGTCAGATAGCGCCACGTGAGGGGCTGCGCCCCACAGTACCCGATCGCGGCCCGCGAGCTGTAACGGATCCGGACCCTGCGAGAACGGGTTCGCGAGCACTCCCCTCGGTCATGTAATGTTTCCGGCGGAGGATTCGCCTAGAGGCCTAGGGCGCACGCTTGGAAAGCGTGTTGGGGGCAACCCCTCACGAGTTCGAATCTCGTATCCTCCGCCAGTGCCTCACCGGGCACGATGTCGAAGGGCCCCACTGTTCGCAGTGGGGCCCTTCGACGTTGCCCGTCTCAGTTTCCGTCTCAGTCGGCCTTTTCCTCAGGGGCGGGCGGCGTCCAGAGCGCGTCACCGACTGCTGGGCGACTTTGCGGAGCATGACTCCCGTCACATGCATGTACCGGGCGCGCATGCGGGCCGCTCCCCCGGGCTCCCCACGGACACCGGCGTCCCGAAGCAGGCGCTTCCAGACGTGGAAGTCGGTGTTCGGGCTCAGTGGCCCGCCGGTCGGTGAGGCGAAGACGTACCCCTTGCCCTCCCAGTCCACACCGGCCGCGATCCGCTCCCGCTCCTGAGCTTCTCGGTGCTGGTGCAGGATCTTGATCAGCGGGTCGGGGAGGCCGATAGTCCGCCGTCCGGCGCGGGACTTCGTGGACTTGTGCTCACGCCGGGTCTGCTCCCGCTTGGGGCAGTAGCCCGCCTTCCGGCCGCACGGCTCGGCACCGCAGCCGTGCGCGTACTTGGGGCGCAGCCGGTTCTTGCGTATGCGGACGTATCCCGCGTCGAGGTCGACGTCCTCCCAGTGCAGCCCCAGCGCTTCCCCCCTGCCGCAGGCCGAGCGCACCCGGTCCAAGGCGCCGAAGACCTCCTCGAACGCGACCCACGTCGAAACAGTCGGGAAGATCATCTACCTGCGTCAGAACCACCACTTCGGCCCCGAGGAGATCGCCGTGTACCTCAAGCGGTACCACGACGTCACCCTCAGCAAGTCGGGCGTCCGGCGCATCCTGAACCGCCTGGACATGGGCCGCCTGCCGGCCTCCAGCAGCTGCCCGGGCACCGGGTGCAGATCGACGTGAAGTTCACAGAGCCGCTCGCCTCGATGCCCCAAGACCGACGCGGCGGCCGTGGCCCAGCGATCAACGGTGGGCAGGACGGCGGGATCCACCATCCGCATCCTGAGCCTGGCCGGTTCAACGACTCTGGTAAGGGCGCTTGCACCAGGAGTATGGTCCCTTGTATGGCGACGAAAAAGGTCACTGTGACGATCCCCGAAGATCTCCTCGACGAGATCCGCGCCGACGCGGCTGAGCGGGGACTTTCGGCGTATGTAGCCGAAGCACTGCGATTCAAGCGCGATCGGGACCGGCTGCTGGAACTGGTCGACTGGCTGCAGGAGGAACACGGGCCCGTCACCGAGGGCGAACGCGCGGCAGCCCTGGCGGAACTGGATGATCTCGACGCCGAGCACGAGCGCCGTCGCACCGCCGGAGGACACGATGCCGGAGAGGCGGCGTGAAGAAGCACGCCGGTGAGCAGAGGAAGCGGTCACTGCGCGTTTTCGTACTCGACTGCGAAGCCCTGTCCCTGGCCGTGCGCGGCGACCGCAGGATGATCGCCTGGCTCGACCTCGCGGCCGGGGGTGAGGCCGACGTGGTGACATCTCCCATGACGCTCGTCGAGGCGTACGACGGCAGAACCACCGAACAGCGCTGGGACTGGGTGCTCTCCCGGCTCAAGGTCGCCGAGATCGGAAAGGACGAGGCCCGCCAAGCCCGGCGTCTCCTGGCCGACGCCAGGCTGCACGGTCACAAGTACGCGATCGATGCCGTGCTCGCTGTCATCGCACGCCAGCAGAAGGGGCAAGTCACCGTCTTCACCTCGGACGTAGACGACCTGGAGAAGCTCCTCCCGGACACCATCGTCGTCAAGAAGGTATGACCCGCCGCCCTGGTCTCGGTTCTGGTCTCATTCATCCCCGTCCAGCACTGTCCGCCACCCTCCCAACCCGCGTACACCGCTTCCGTATGCCATCCAAAGCCGTCGTAGTACATGGCTGTGTGCATCAGGTCCCACTCGCGGCGACTTGTGGCAAATCCATCCAGGTCGATTACGCGCGGATGGCCAGCCGCATCGCGCAGGACGTTACCCACGTTGAAGTCACCGTGCAGACGACCGATGGAAGCGAGAATTCAAGGCGCCCATAGTCGGCCTCCAAATCCCTCGCCGTGCTCGCCGGAATAGAGGCACGCTCCAAGCGGCTCGCGACCTCGGCGGTGGCCCGGCGTACACCTGGTGGAATCAAGGTTGCGTACGCGCGCCCCGCCTGACGATGGGGTCGCCCCCACTGTGCCCTCCGTCACTCCGGAGGGTTCTACCCCGGCACCCGCACCGGTGCCGACACCGTCACCTGGTCCACCTCCGACACCCGTACCGTCACCTTCATCGTCCAGGTGCCCGGCAGGGGGAGGTCGAAGGAGTCGGCCGCCCAGTAGCCGCCCCGGTCGGCGACCCTGGTGTCCAGGGGGCCGATCCGCCGGCTGGACAGCGTGAAGGTGACCCGTAGTTCGGGGACCGTGGACAGGCCGCCGTCGGGGCCGTAGACCACCGCCTGGACGGAGGTGCGGCCCACGCGGGACGGGTCCAGGGTGACCTGGACCTGGCCGTGGCCGCCGGGGGTGCCGACGTCGAAGGGGACCGTGGTGACGGAGGCCGTCGGGATACCGCTCGCCGGTGCCGCGGGCCGCGTGGTCCCGGCGGCCCCGGTGGCCGTCCGGCCGGGCACCGTGCTCGTCAGGAGGGTCGTCAGGGCCAGGACCACCACACCGACGGCCGCCTCGGCCAGCACCGAGCGGCGCAGGAGGTGGGAGGGGGGCTGCGGCGGCGGGGCGGGGGGCTCCGCCGGGAGCGGGGGGCCCATGGCCGGTTCGGGGACGCGGACGGAGGGGGTCGTCCGCCTCGCCCGGACCCGCGTCAGGCGGGTCGTCCAGGTGCGGGAGCAGGCCGCCGCCAGCAGGAGCGCGGTGACCGCCGCCAGTTTGGCCAGCAGGGTGCGGCCGTACGTCGTGTCCGTGAGCGCCTGCCAGGAACCGAGGCCCCGCCAGGACTGGTAGACACCGGTCAGGACCAGGACCGTCACCGAGGCGGAGGCCAGGCGGGAGAATCGGGCCGGGACCGAGGCCGGGAGAGCCGGCGTGCGGTGCAGCACCCTCAGCAGCGCCGCCAGGCCGCCCAGCCAGGCCGCCATGGCCAGCAGATGGAGGGTGGCGGAAGTGATCGCCAGCGGGACCTGGAGGCCCGCGGAGGCGTGTTCGGCCGCCGACCAGGTCAGGGCGAGGGGCAGGGAGAGGGCCGCGGTCACGGCGAGGGTGGCGCGGCGCGGGAGCCTGGTGCGGCGGGCCCTCAGCAGCGCCACGGCGGCTGCCGCCAGGAGCAGCAGCGCCAGCCGGGCGAGCAGCAGTCCGCCGGGGCGGGTCGTCGCCGCGTGCGCGAGGGCGGGCAGGGACAGGGCCTGTGCGGGGGAGGTGCCCTCCTCGTAGGGGGTGCGCAGGACGAACAGGGCGGCCGTCGAGGCGAGAAGGGTCCAGGCGGCGGCCAGGGCCGGGGTGCGCAGCGGGGCCGCGACCGGCGGGCGGCAGTACGCCACGAACGCGGCGGTGCCGAGGAGGAGGGCCAGGCAGAGGTAGGCGAGCCAGCGGACGATGTTGTACAGCGCCTCCGTGGCGGGGTTCTCCGTGGCGTCGGGGACCGGGCTCACGGTCGTCGCCGTGCGCTTGCCGACCGAGAAGGTGAGCGCGCCGGACACCGGGTGGCTGTCGGCCGACACCACCCGCCAGGCGACCGTGTAGGTGCCGGTGGCGAGCCTGGCGGGCAGCGAGACGCGGGCCGTGTCCGAGCGGCCGGGGGCGTGGCCGGCGGGGCCCGTGCGCACACGGTGGTTGCGGGGGTCGTAGACCCGGAAGGAGTCGGTGAGCAGGCCGACCGACTCGGTGAAGGTCAGGGTGACGTGCCGGGGGGCGGTGCGCACGACGCTGCCGTCGCCGGGGTCGCTCGTGCGCAGGGCCGCGTGCGCCGACGCGGGGGCCGCCGTGCCGAGCAGAAGGAACAGGAGGCCCGCGCAGAGCAGGGCCAGCCCGCGCCACCGCCGGTGTGCCTCGCGCACCTCGCCCCTCCCTCGCCGCGTGCCCTCCGCATGAGCGCAGGCCTCTGCATGAGCGCACGCCTGTGGATGAGCGCACGCCTCCGTATGTGTACGCAGATACCGGCCGGAGTGCTCACCACGTCGGGCGGGCCGAGACGCCGCCGTCCACGGTCAGGTCGTGGCCGGTGATCCAGCGCGCGAGCGGCGAGGCCAGGAACACGCAGGCGTCGGCCACGTCCTCGGGGCGGCCGAGGCGGCCGGTGGGGGCGGCGGCCAGCCAGCGGCGTACGCCGTCCGGCCAGGCCCGGGCCAGGCCCTCCCGGTCGATCAGGCCGGGCGAGACGGTGTTGACGCGGATGCCGTCGGGACCGTACTCCAGGGCGGCCGACCGGGCGTGCATGACGACCGCCGCCTTGGCCGCGCTGTAGTGGGCGTGGCCGGGGGCGGGACGGGCGGCCTCGATGGAGGCGATGTGGGTGACGGTGCCGCCGCCGTGGGCGCGCATGTGCGCGGCGGCGGCCTGGGTGCAGGCGAAGACGCTGGTGAGGTCGGTGTCGACGACCGTGCGCCACTCGTGGGCCGTCATCCCGGGCAGGGGCTGGACGGGCTGCACGGCCGCGTTGTTGACGAGGGCGGTGAGCCGGCCGCCGGACCAGTCGGCGGTCTCCCGGATCAGCCGGTGGCAGGCGTCCTCGTCCGTCAGGTCCGCCCGGAGTACGACGGCCTCGCCGCCCGACTCCCGGATCCGGGCGGCCGTGTCGGCCGCCGCGTCCACCGCCGTACGGCAGTGCAGGGCCACGGCCGCGCCCTCCTCGGCGAAGCGCAGCGCGATGGCGCGGCCGATGCCGCCGCCCGCGCCGGTCACCAGGGCGGTCTGTCCGTCGAGCAGGCTCATGGGCGGCACAGTTCCGTGATCCGGGCGGCCTCGGCCGGGTAACGCGCCGTGAGATCGGCCGCGTTCCCGTGTTCGTAGTCCGCGTAGGTGAATCCGGGGGCCATCGTGCAGCCGAAGAACGCCCATGCGCCGCCGGGCGCCACCCGCGCGCCCATCCAGGTGCGGGCCGGCACGGTCAGCTGGACGTGCTGCCCGGACAGCGGGGCGGGGCCGAGGACTTCGGTGCGGGTGGTGCCGTCGGGGGCGAGGAGCAGGAGGTGCAGCGGGTCGCCGAGGTAGAAGTGCCAGATCTCGTCGGTGGGCAGGCGGTGCAGGGCGCAGAAGTCGTCCGCGGTGAGCAGGGCGACGATGGCCGAGCCCGCGGGCCGGCCGTCGGCCCCCTCCGGTCCCCGCCAGGTGGGGCGGAACAGGCCGCCCTCGCGGGGGATGGGTTCGAGGGCGTAGTGGGCGATCAGCTCTTCGGGCGTCGTCGTCACCCGGGGAAGGCTAGTGCCCGGGAAAGGCTAGTGCCCGGGGAAGGCCACCGTCCGCTCCAGGAAGGCGAGTTGGGCGTGCTTTCGGGGCAGGTACACGTCGGGGATGTCCACCTCGGGCAGGACGACCGCCGGGCCGCGCACGAAGCCCTGGCGTTCGAAGCGGGCGATCGCCCTGGTGTTGCGTACGTCCGGGTCGACCACGAGCCGGCGCCGGTCCAGGGCGCACAGCGCGTAGGCCGCCATCACGGTCAGCAGGGCGGAGCTCCAGCCGGGACGGGGGCCGTCGGGGCCGGCCGGGCCGAGCAGGACGTGGACGCCGAGGTCGCCGGGGAGGACGTCGTAGCAGGCGCCGACCCGGTCCGCGGTCGGCTCGTACGTCTGCAGCAGGGCCGCCGGTGCGCCGTCCTTGGTGACGAGGTGGGCGTGGTGGGTGTCGAGGCCGGCCATGTGGGCGTAGACGTCGGCGACCTGGTCCCGGGTGAGGCCGGTCATGCCCCAGAAGAGGGCGCGTTCCTCGCTCACCCAGCCGTGGACGACGTCCGCGTCGGACACCGGGTCGAGGGGACGGACACGGACGGTGCCGAAGCCCTCGACGTGCTGTGCGAAGACTTCCTCGGAGCGGTCAGTCATGGGTTTCCTCGGTGGGTTCCAGGGTCAGCAGGGTCCAGTCGGTGACGACGGGGGCCAGTTCACCCGTGCGCCACAAGGGGAGTTGGTCACGGTGGTGGGGGGTGCCGGGGACGCCGTCGGCGCCGAAGGGGACCACCCAGCGGCTGGCCGCGCGGTCGGCCAGGTCCCAGACGTACCGGGCGGCCGGGCCGCGGGCCGCGCGGTCGGTGAGGCCGGGGACGGCGGAGGTGCAGAGCACGCAGTCGTGGTCGCCGGCCAGCCCGGGTTCCGGGTCCTCAGGGTCCTCTGGGGCCTGAGGGAGTGCGCGCCAGGGGGCGAGACGGTGGGTCGTGGACCAGGTGCCGGCCGGCTGCTCGGCGGCCGCCTCCTCCAGGGCCGCCCGGACGATCGCCGGACGGTCGACGCCGTACAACTCCTCGGCGCTCAGCAGGTGTTCCAGGGCGTAGCCGATGCGCGGGACGAGGGCCAGCCAGGGGAGCAGGACCTCCGGGTAGGCCGGGGGTTCGGCGAGCGGGGCGAACACCGGGTGGGCGGCGAGACGGCGCACGACCGCGGAGCGTACGGCCGCGTAGCCGGCCGCCCCGGTGCTGTCGGCGTCCATGCGGCGGTTCCAGGCGAGCAGGCGGCGCTGCAGGCGGGCCGCTTCGGGGCTGAGGCCGTCGAGGGCGGCGAGGTGGTCCAGCAGGGGCGCGGCGGAGGCGAGATGGGTGTCGGTGTGGATCGCGGGCATGCCGTCGGCGGTCCAGGCGGAGCGCGCGTCGAGGAGGGCGCGGATGCGGTCGGCGCGGTGCGGTGGGGCGAACTCGACGCCGAGGGGGGCGGCGGGGCCGCGCTGGTTGGCCATCACCGCGATGCCGTCCCGTACGGGCGCGTACGGCGTCTCGTGCCAGCCGTGCCAGTCGTGGCCGGGGTGCCAGGCGGGGACGGGGTGGAGGCGGTTGGTCCGGGCGCGCACGGGGACGCGGCCGGCGACGCGGTGGAGGGTGCCGCCCCGGGTGTCCGCGGCCTGGACGACGTTGACGGGCTCGGCCCAGGCGTCGAGGGCACGGTCGACGTCGGCGACCGTGCGGGCCCTCAGGAGCGGGAGGAGGGCGCTGAAGCCCAGGTCCGCCGTGACGCGGGGCGGGTAGCGCAGGGCCAGCGCCTCGGCTTCGCCCTCGGCGGCGATCCCGTTCTCCCCCGCACTGCTTTCGTCGTCGGGTGCGAGTGGGCCGTGTGGGGAGTTCCCGCCGTCGGCGGCCTGCGGGTCGCACCGGCATGGGGAGGTGACGCCCGCTTCCAGGCCCTCCGGCCCTCCAGCGATCACCGGTCCCCGGTCCGTCTCGATCACCTCGATCTCGATCGGCGCCTCCCCCGCGACCCGGACCGTCTCGGTGTGCCGCGCGGCCCGGTGCCAGTGGCCGTCCGGGCCGAGGGCCTGGACGCCGGCGCCGGTGCGGCGCAGGCGTTCGCGGTACAGGTCCTGGTAGTCGGCCATGGCGTTGGTGATGGCCCAGGCGACCGTGCCGGTGTGGCCGAAGTGGGCGATGCCGGGGACGCCGGGCACGGCCAGACCGACGACGTCGAACTCGGGGCAGGAGAGGCGGATCTGCTGGTAGACGCCGGGATCCTCGATGAAGCGGTGCGGGTCGCCGGCGATCAGGGCGTGGCCGGAGGCGGTACGGGCGCCGGTGACGAGCCAGCCGTTGCTGCCGGCGGTGCCGGGGCCGTCGGTGGCGAACAGGCCGACGGCGTCGGGGCCGAGGTGCCGTATCGCCTGCTCGCGCCAGAGCTTGGCCGGGAAGCCGGCGAAGAGGAGGTGGGTGGCGAGCCAGACGCCGAGCGGGGTCCAGGGCTGCCAGCGGCCGGGGGCGAGGCCGGCGCGGGTGAACTCGGCGGCGCGGCGCGCGCCTTCGGGCAGGCCCGCGTTGACGCCGTCGGCGTACGCGCGGACCCAGTCGGCCGTTTCGGGGTCGCGGCGTTCCAGCGCGGCGAAGCAGCGGCGGGCGGTGTCGTCGAGGCGGGCCCGGCGGGCGAGGACGTCCCAGGACAGGGCGCCGGCGCCGAGGAAGGAGGCCGAGGTGCCCTGGGAGCGGTGGCGCTCGACCTCCAGCTGCCAGGCGCGGTCCAGTGCGGTCACCCGGCCCTGGGCGCGGGCCAGTTCACGGGTGCTGGAGGCGCGCAGGTGGGGGATGCCCCAGGCGTCGCGGTAGGTCTCGGTGGTCACCCGGAACCCCCTCTGTTTAGGTAAGCCTTGCCTAAGCTTCTGCCGTGGGGGAATCGTACGCGACCCATGGCGGTACGACGGCCCGGGGGCGTCGGGGCGGGGACGGCGGAGCGGGGGCGTACCGGCAGACGTACAACCGACGCCCGCTTCGGCGCCGCGCTGCCCAGCGCCGGCGTGACCCCGTAGCGGACGGCGCCCGGTCCGGCCGGGCGGCGGGCGGATCCCGGGCGAGGCATGATCGACGCATGGACGTCACGCTGCACCTCGCCCAGGATCCCGAGGCCGACGCACTCCTCGGGCGCAGTCCGCTCGCCGCGCTGACCGGAATGCTGCTGGACCAGCAGATCCCGATGGAGTGGGCGTTCAAGGGGCCCCGGACCATCGCCGACCGGCTCGGCGCCGGAGCCGACGGGGACCTCGACGCCCACGACATCGCGGCGACGGACCCGGAGGCCTTCGCCGCGCTGCTCTCCGAGAAGCCGGCCGTGCACCGCTACCCCGGCTCGATGGCCAAGCGCATCCAGCAGCTGTGCCAGTACCTCGTCGAGCACTACGACGGGGACGCCGAGGCGGTCTGGCGGGGTGTCGGCAGCGGCGCCGAACTGCTGAAGCGGCTGGAGGAACTGCCGGGGTTCGGCAAGCAGAAGGCACAGATCTTCCTCGCGCTGCTCGGCAAGCAGCTCGGGGTCACCCCCGAGGGCTGGCGGGAGGCCGCGGGCGCGTACGGCGAGCCCGCGTCCTTCCGCTCCGTCGCCGACATCACCGGGCCCGAGTCACTGGCGAAGGTCCGCGCGCACAAGCAGGAGATGAAAGCGGCGAAGGCCTCCGGCAAAGCGAGCCGATAGGCGCGGTGCTTCCGCGGCCGCGGGCGTGCGGGGGCTGGTCGCGCAGTTCCCCGCACCCCTGGGGGCGCCTCACCCGACCGGCCCCTCCCCGCTCGCACCCGCCACCCGGGCGGTCCAAGCATGGACCATGACCGAGGCACCCAACAGTGGCCCCGAATGGGGCCGTGAGTACGACGACCAGCGCGCCCACGCGGCACAGCCGCCCGGCGGGCCGCACACCCGCCACGAACCCGAGCCGCCGTTCGAGGGTCCCCTGCACGCCCTGTCCCGGGCCGCCTGGCAGGTGGTCCTGGTCACCGGGATCGCCTCGCTGATCCTCGGCATCCTGGTCCTCGTCTGGCCCGGCGCGTCCCTGCTCGCCGCCGGTGTCCTGTTCGGCCTCTACCTCCTGATCAGCGGCATCTTCCAGCTGGTCGCCGCGTTCGGCACGCACAAGACGACCTCGCTGCGCGTCCTGGCCTTCATCAGCGGCGCCCTGTCGATCCTGCTCGGCCTGTTCTGCTTCCGCGGACCCATGCAGACGATCCTGCTGCTCGCCCTGTGGATCGGCATCGGCTGGCTGGTCCGCGGGATCACCCAGACCCTGGCCGCCCTGCACGACCCCCGGACGCCCGCCCGGGGCTGGCAGATCTTCCTCGGGATCATCACCTTCATCGCCGGGATCGTGCTGATCGACTCGCCGTTCCGGTCGGTCGCCGTGCTGACCCTGGTCGGCGGTATCTGGCTGGTCGTCGTGGGGATCACCGAGATCGTCACCGCGTTCGGCATCCGGGGCCGGGCCAAGGCGATCCCGCGGACGGTGTGACAGCGGCGAATTCGCGGGCACCGTGACACCGGCGGGTCCCGCGGGCGCCGAGCCCCGGCGTCAACCGCGCGCCGCGTTCCTACGCCGAACGGGCGGATCCCGCGCCCCGCATGGTGCGTTCCGCCACCGCCCGGGGGACACACCCGCTGTGAGCAGGACCGCGAGCCGTCCCCGCAGCCGAACCTGGCTGCGGGTGCTCGTGCTGCTCCTCGCCCTGTGCGTGCCCGGCGTCCCCGCGCAGGCCCAGGCCGCCCCCGCGCTGGGCGTGTCGGCCGAGACCTTCGAGCACGACCCCTTCGACATGCTCGTACGGCCGCCCGCCCGTGCCGTCCACCGGGCCGACGCACCCGAGCGTCCGGCCCCACTCTCCGACCCGGCGCCCGCCCGGCCGGCGGCCCGGACGTGCCCCGCCGCGCCACGGGTGCCGTACGCCCCCTCCCCGCTGCGCACGGTGGTCCTGCGCTGCTGACAGACCCGCGTCCCCCGCGACAGGTCGGTCGGCTCGACGCAAGGAGCACAGCCATGCCCATGGACCCCTACGCCGTCCTGCGCGCCCTGCTGCGCGCGGAGGCCAGACGTGCGACGGCACCCAGGCCGGAGCAGAAGGAGGAATCACAGCGGCCGCCCGGACAACAGGACCGCTGAACCGGTGCCGGCGGGGGCGGGCCACCGCCTCCGCCGGACGGCGCCGGACGGCCTCGGCCGAACGGGGGAATTCGGCGGTGTACGTGGCGCGGCGCACCTCAGATGCCCGCCCCCCCACCGCGATAGCAACCCGCATGTCCCTTTTGCGGCATCTTTTCAGGTGCCACACTCCGCCGCCATGGCTGCGCCCGGAACGTCTTGACCGGTAGGCTTTCCGTGTGATCTTCAAGCGCATCGGAAACGGCCGGCCGTACCCCGACCACGGCCGGGAAAGCACCCGGCAGTGGGCGGACGTCGCGCCGCGCCCGGTCCGCCTCGATCAGCTCGTGACCACCAAACAGCAGCTCGACCTGGAGACCCTGCTGGCGGAGGACTCGACGTTCTACGGCGACCTCTTCGCGCACGTCGTGAAGTGGCAGGGCGACCTCTATCTGGAGGACGGGCTGCACCGCGCGGTCCGCGCCGCCCTCCAGCAGCGCCAGGTGCTGCACGCACGCGTGCTCGAACTCGACTGACCCGGTGCGACACGGCCGTTGGCCTTGACCCTTTCGGGTTCCGCTGAGCGGCATCTACTGATCATCTAATAGGCATCACCGCTCAGGCGCACTACGCTGCGCCCATGAGCATGCTGACTCCCCCCGGCATGGGCGGCCAGTACCGGATCACGGGGGACAAATACCCTCGGATGCGTCCGCCGCGCCGACACGGCAGGCTCGTGGCCGCCGTGGTGGCGTCCGCCGCCGTACTCGGCCTGCTCGGCTGGGGCACCCTGCAGCTCATCGACGTCTTCACCGGCGGCAAGAAGGGCACGGTGGCCTCCGCCAAGGCTCGGTGCCGGACCAAGGCCGCGCCGGCGGCCCAGGTCAGGTCCCTGCCCGGGCCCGGCGACATCACGGTGAACGTCTACAACGCCACCCAGCGCAGCGGGCTCGCCAAGGACACCGCGGACGCGCTGAGGAAACGCGGCTTCAAAATCGGCGACGTGGGCAACGCGGCCAAGGAGTTCGACAAGAAGGTCAAGACCAGCGGGATGCTCCTCGGCCCGGCCGACGCCCGGAACACCTCACTGGCAGTGCTCGCGACACAGGTCGCCGGCGCCGAACAGCGCACCCCCGCCGACCGCAAGGGCGCCGCCGTGGACCTGATCATCGGCGACGCCTTCAAGGGCCTGACCCAGCCGGCGGCCGCACAGCAGGCACTGACGGCGCTGAGCGCGCCGAAGCCGACAGCCTCCCCCGAGAAGAGCTGCTGAGCAGAGCCCCAGGGGCACGGGGAACCGCGCGACCGACCCCCGGGTGCCCGCACCCGTGAACGGGCGGTCAAGCGGCACCCGGCAGGCGGGCGGAACCCTACTCAGCGGCTCCGTAAAGACGGTCCCCCGCGTCCCCGAGCCCCGGCACGATGTACCCGTGCTCGTTGAGGTGGTCGTCCACCGCCGCCGTCACGACCGTCACCGGCGTCCCCGCCAGCTCCCGCTCCATGATCGCGACACCCTCGGGAGCCGCCAGCAGAACCACCGCGGTCACGTCGTCCGCACCCCGCTTGATCAGCTCCTGGATCGCCGCGACCAGCGTGCCGCCCGTGGCCAGCATCGGGTCCAGGACGTACACCTGGCGGCCCGAGAGGTCCTCCGGCATGCGCGAGGCGTAGGTGGAGGCCTGCAGCGTCTCCTCGTTGCGGATCATGCCCAGGAAGCCCACCTCGGCGGTCGGCAGCAGCCGGACCATGCCGTCGAGCATGCCGAGGCCGGCGCGCAGGATCGGCACGACCAGCGGGCGGGGGCGGGCGAGCTTGACACCGGTGGTCTGCGCGACCGGCGTCCGGATGTCGACGGCCTCGGTGCGCACGTCCCGCGTGGCCTCGTAGGCGAGCAGGGTGACCAGCTCGTCGGCCAGCCGGCGGAAGGTCGCGGAGTCGGTGCGCTGGTCGCGCAGCGTGGTGAGCTTGTGAGCGACCAGGGGGTGGTCGACGACATGGAGACGCATGCCCCTAACGGTACCCGCGCCCGGCACCCCGCCGACTCTGGCGTCGGACCCGCCGTCCGAGGGAAAGTGGGAGGGACGGACTGGGGTGGTGTGACGTGCCTGACCTGCCTGAGCTGCCCGACGACGCGGGCGCCGAGCCCGAGATGGCCGAGCCCGCGGCGCCGGAGACGGACGCCGAGCGGCGCCGCCGCCGCGCCCGGTTCCTGCGCGACCTCGCCGAGGCCCGCGCGCTGCGCGCCCGGGTCCAGCCGCGACGCGCCAAGGCCGCACGGCTGCGCCACGCGATGCGCATGCGGACGTTCCGCTGGTAGGGAGGACCCCTGTGAGCCCTGTGAGCACGACACTGTAGAAAAAGTTCTGGGTGAGGAAGTTACGCGCGCGCCCCGGTGTTTGCGCGGTGGGCGTGCGTGAGTGCCTGGAAAAGCCGCGTACGATCCGCAGGTGGCGGCAACGAACGCTCAACACACAGGGAGCCGAAGACGTCCCCTGACAGCCTTGTTTCTGCCACGATTCCGAGTGGGTGGGGCTCGGAGCCCAGCTCTCTCCGCCCAAGTACCTCCGCCGGGGGGACCCCCAACCGGCACGCCTATGACCAGTGGGAGAGTCACGGTGTACTTCGCCGCACTGCTCGCGCGCACCGAAGACGGGTGGGAAGCGAGCGACACGGAGCTCGACGATGTGGAGACCCTGTCGGATCTGGCCGACCTGGCCCGGGAAGCCTCTCCCGACGACGACACGGTGCTCGTCCTGATCGAGCAGGAGGACGCCTGGTTCGGCGTCGTCCGCGTGGACGGGGAGGACGACCCTCGCATCTACGTCTCGGATGCCGCCGCCGCCCAGCGCAGCGCGTACGGCGAGCTGCTGCTCACCGACGAGCTGCTCGGCCGGGAGCCGGGTGCCGACGACGGCCCCGACCTGGACTCCCTGGACCTCGACGGAACGGAGGACGGCGAGTCCGAGTCCGACGAGGACGACGAGGAGGGCGGCGCCGACGCGGTCCCGCACAGCCCGGTGGGCGACAGCCAGATCCTCGACGACCTGGGCATCAGCGAGAAGGAACTGCGCTCCCTGGACGCCGAGGACGCGCTCAGCTCGATCGCCGAGGCCCTGGGCGCCTCGGAGGTGCTGGAGACCGTCCGCTGACCGCGGCACAGCACACGCCGGGCCCCGTGGACCCGGTACGCGACCGCTGGCGGGCCGCGATGCGGCTCGCCCTGGACGAGGCCGGACGGGCCGTCCGGGGCGGGGACGTCCCCGTCGGCGCCGTCGTGCTGTCCCCGGACGGTACGACGGTGCTGGCAGCCGGGCACAACGAGCGCGAGGCCACCGGTGATCCCACGGCCCACGCCGAGGTTCTCGCGATCCGGCGGGCCGCCGCCCGGCTCGGGGAGTGGCGGCTGGCCGGCTGCACCCTCGTGGTCACCCTGGAGCCGTGCACGATGTGCGCGGGCGCGATCGTCCAGTCCCGGGTCGACCGGGTCGTCTACGGCGCCCGGGACGACAAGGCGGGGGCGGCGGGTTCGCTCTGGGACGTGATCCGCGACCGGCGGCTCAATCACCGTCCGGAAGTCGTGGAGGGTGTTCTCGCCGCGGAGTGCGCGCGGGTTCTCACCGAGTTTTTCCGGGACCGGTGACGGCGCCGCCGAATTCCGATTTCAAACCATGCCCCACCTTGCTGTAGGGTCTCCCTCGGTAGCGTGTCCGAGCGGCCGAAGGAGCTCGCCTCGAAAGCGAGTGTGGCGCAAGTCACCGAGGGTTCAAATCCCTCCGCTACCGCTTCACGAAGGGCCCCGTCGAAAGACGGGGCCCTTCGTACGTCCCGAGGAAGGGACACAGGGGGAACGGGCCCTCAAGTCCGCGCCGCCTTCAGGAAATCCGGCGGCCCGCACCCCCGCGGCCGGGGCCCGTCCCCGGCCCGCGGATTCCTGCCGGACCCTGCCGGGCCCGGGGTTCGCCCTGCCCGGCACGGCGGTCGTACGGGCCCGGCAAAGGACCTCGGACGGCGGGCCGTTGGTCCTGTCAAAGGGCGCGAAGGTTACACTCGCCGCCGGCAGCAGGGGGCCCACAGGGCGCAGGCACAGCACAGGGGAGGCCGCGGTGGCGGTGAACGCCAAGAAGATCGCCGTATACGTGCTCGTGGTCTTCGCGCTGTACGTGATCATCACGGACCCGGCCAAGGCGGCCGACTACGTCCAGATAGGCTTCGAGGGCATATCGGACGCGGCCAAGGCCATCGGCGACTTCATGACCTGGGTCGCCCACGGAGGAAAGAGCTGAGGTACACCCCATGATCCGCCACCTGGTCCTCTTCAAGCTCAACGAGGGTGTCGAGCGCGACGATCCGCGGGTCGTACAGGGGGTGCGGGCCTTCCGCGAGCTCGGCGACCGGATCGAGGAACTGCGCTTCTGGGAGTGCGGCTGGAACATCAGCGACCGGCCGATCGCCCACGACTTCGCGATCAACTCGGCGGTCGAGGACACCGACGCCCTCAAGCGCTATCTGGAGCACCCGGCCCACCAGGCGGGCGTCGCACTGTGGCGCGAGTTCGCCACGTGGGTGATCGCCGACTACGAATTCTGAGTGCCCCGCACCAAGAGCCCCCCGCCGTTCCGGCGGGGGGCTTTCCTGCGTTGTACGCCCCAACTTGTCATTGTTTGACCACAACACGGCGTTATGCGGTGCTTGCACACAGTGCACATCTCTTGTGATGCTATGACCACTTTTGACGGATGGTTGATCGATGAAGAGGTGGCGTTGACCGTGTCGGCCAGTACTGCGCCGCCCCAGGAGGAGGCGACCGCTCCCGCCTGCGACCCCGCCCCCGCGACCCCAGAGAAGCGGCGCGGCGCCGACACCCGAGCCCTCACCCAGGTGCTCTTCGCCGAGCTGAAGGAGCTCACGCCGGGCACGCCGGAGCACAACCGCGTGCGGGGGACTCTGATCGAGGCGAACCTCCCGCTCGTGCGCTACGCGGCCGCCCGCTTCCGCTCCCGCAACGAGCCGATGGAGGACGTGATCCAGGTCGGCACCATCGGCCTGATCAACGCCATCGACCGCTTCGACCCGGACCGGGGTGTGCAGTTCCCGACCTTCGCGATGCCGACCGTGGTCGGCGAGATCAAGCGCTACTTCCGGGACAACGTCCGCACGGTCCACGTACCGCGCCGGCTGCACGAGCTGTGGGTGCAGGTCAACAGCGCCACCGAGGACCTCACCACCCTCTACGGCCGCTCACCGACCACCGCCGAGATCGCCGAGCGGCTGCGTATCACCGAGGACGAGGTGCTGGGCTGCATCGAGGCGGGACGCTCGTACCACGCCACCTCGCTGGAGGCCGCGCAGGAGGGCGACGGACTGCCGGGCCTGCTGGACCGGATCGGCTACGAGGACCCGGCCCTGGACGGCGTGGAACACCGCGACCTGGTCCGGCATCTGCTCGTCCAACTCCCCGAACGCGAACAGAGAATCCTTCTCCTGCGCTACTACAGCAATCTCACCCAGTCACAGATCAGCGCGGAACTCGGCGTCTCCCAGATGCATGTCTCCCGGCTCCTCGCCCGCAGCTTCCAGCGACTGCGCTCCGCGAATCGCATCGACGCGTAGAAGGACATCGGCACACACGGAAGTGCATCGACGCGCAGAAGGGCATCGGCGCACAGGAGGACTCGCGGAGAAGCACGGCGGGCGCACGGGAGCACACCCGGGAACACCCCCGCATCGCAAACCCGCTCGATCCCTCACCGTCGCGAGCGAATCGCTCACCAGCGCTTATGCCGACAGTTGAGACCCGAAAAGGCGTCAGACCCCTTCTTTCCAGGGCCGATTCACCTCTCACATGTCGACATGTCACTACAGCGTGTTGCCGACATGTGACATTCTGCGGGAGACGCGTTTGCCGGGCCTTCGGCTCCGGTATTCAGGTGAAGGCTGCGTTGCTCGAAAGACAGCGCCGCCCCGACCGTCCCGCGACCCAAAGGGGGTGGCATGTCCGCAGACCAGGGCAGCTCGAAGGTGCTGACGCCCGCGAAGAGCGAGGCAGCGCCCAAGGAGCTCGACGCTTTCGACGTCCTCGACGGCATCGAGGGCGTCACGGCCCTCGACGCCGTGCCGGCCCCGCCCGCCCAGGCGCCCGCCGACACTCCGGCCCCTCCGGCCTCGGGGGACATCGACACCCGCACCCTGTCCCGCTCCCTGTTCCTGCGGCTCGCCGCACTCGGCGAGGAGAGCCCCGAGCGGGCCTACGTCCGGGACACGCTGATCGAGCTGAACCTGCCGCTGGTCCGCTACGCGGCCGCGCGCTTCCGCTCCCGCAACGAGCCGATGGAGGACATCGTCCAGGTCGGCACCATCGGCCTGATCAAGGCGATCGACCGGTTCGACTGCGAGCGGGGCGTGGAGTTCCCGACCTTCGCGATGCCGACAGTGGTCGGCGAGATCAAGCGCTTCTTCCGGGACACCTCGTGGTCGGTCCGCGTCCCGCGCCGGCTCCAGGAGCTGCGCCTGGCCCTGACCAAGGCCAGCGACGAGCTGTCCCAGAAGCTGGACCGCTCCCCGACGGTGACGGAGCTGGCCGCGGTGCTCGGCGTCTCCGAGGAGGACGTGGTCGACGGCCTCGCGGTCGGCAACGCCTACACCGCCTCCTCGCTGGACTCCCCCGCTCCCGAGGACGACGGCGGCGAGGGCTCCCTGGCCGACCGGCTCGGCTACGAGGACACGGCCCTGGAGGGCGTGGAGTACCGCGAGTCCCTCAAGCCCCTGCTGGCCAAGCTGCCGCCCCGGGAACGCCGGATCATCATGCTGCGCTTCTTCGCCAACATGACCCAGTCGCAGATCGGCGAGGAGGTCGGCATCTCCCAGATGCACGTCTCCCGCCTGCTGACCCGGACGCTGGCCCAGCTGCGGGACGGTCTGATCTCGGACTGACCCTTCAGTTCTGACAGCCCGTCAGCCACACTGGCCCGATGCTGCGAGCGACAGGGCCGGGCAGGGCGACGGGGACGACATGGACACGTGGCCGCCGAGGCGCCGTTACGGCAGCGTCGGCGGCCGTCGTCGTCCTGGGCGGGGTGCTGGCCGCATGCGGGGACCACGGCCCTGGCGGCGGGTACGTCGCGGTCGGCTCGGCGGGCGGTTCCGGGAAGCGGAGTGCGGCGAGCACGCCGACGGGCTCCGTGTCACTGGTGCCGCTGGACGGCAGCCGGGGCACCGCGGGCGTCAACCCGCCTTCAGCGGCGCCCGATTCACCGCCGCCGACCAGCGGACCCACCGCCCCCGGCAGCCCGGAGCGGCCCGCACCCACGCCGGGCACGCCGGACCCTTCCGGCAGTACGGGCGGCGGAGACGGCGGCACGGACGGTCGTACGGCACCGCCTCCCGGCGCCTCATCCACCCCACCTCCCCGCCACGGCACGCCGCCCGCTCCCGCCGACCTCTCCTGGGGGAAACCGGCGACCGGGGCGGCGGATCAGCGCTGGTGCCAGAAGGTCACCGTCGCCTTCCACAACTCCGGGGGCACCGCGGTGCGTTCGGGCTCGGTGGGTTTCGGCACGCACGTCATCGGCGCGCTCGGCATCGACTGGGGGACGGTCACCTCGACGGCGGACCTTCCGGCACCGATCGCTCCGGGCGCGCACAAGGACCACACCTGGACGGTGTGCGTCGACTCCTGGCGCGTACCGCTCGGCATGCACATCGAGACGCGGGACGTCTCGGTGGAGTGGAAGTGACGCCTACGCCAGCGCCAGCCAGGCGACACCGGCCACCACGGCCAGGGCCACGATGACGCCGATGATCACGCCGATGCGGGGGCCGGAGGGAGCGGCCGCCTGCGCCTGGCGTCCCTGGGGAGCCTCGTCGACGAACGCGCGGAACATCTGGGTGCTGCCGGCGGGGTCGTAGTTGCCCTGGGGGCCCTGGGTGTTAGCCATGGCCCGAGACACTAGCGAATCCGCGTGACCGACCCAAGTGCGGGGCCACCGGGACAGACGGGGGCAGCTCACCCCGACCTACCTGCACATTTACGACTGCAATACTTGTCTTTGTCAAGTTTTTACATCGCACCGTCCCCGTTTGTTTGCCTGCAGCAACCAAACAGCTCTATGGTTGCCCCAAGCAACGAATACGGGAGGTGTGATGGCCGAGCAGGCGCAGTTCGAGGAGCTGGCGCGTCAGCTCAGCGCCGTCGGAGCCGTGAAACGGGACATGGGGCGGATCCTGCCGCCCGACTGCCCGGCCGGCTCGGCCGCCGTGCTGACCCTGCTCGGCCGCCACGGAGACATGCGCATGAGCAAGCTCGCGGAGCTGCTCGCCGTGGACATGTCGGTCACCAGCCGCCATGTCGCGCACGTCGCCGCGCGCGGCTGGATCGAGCGGCACCCGGACCCGGCGGACAAGCGCTCGCGCATCCTGCGCCTGACGCCCTCCGGTCTGGAGCAGCTCGAGGAGCTGTCCCGGCGGACCACGCGTCTGCTCGCCGAGCGGCTCACCGACTGGACCGACGACGAGGTGGGCCAGCTGATCCGGCTGATGACCCGCCTGCGCGAGTCCTTCGGCGACTGCCGGTCCACCCCGTTGCGGCTCCCGGCCTCCGTGCCGCTCCCGTAGTCGAAGAGACCACCCGTACACCCGCAAGCACGTAAGAAAAGGAAGCCCATGGCAACGACCACACCAGCCGGTGTGCGGGCTCACGCCAAACACGGGGGAGGCGCCGACGCCCACGCCCCGATGACGCACCGGCAGATCATGGAGGCCCTGTCCGGGCTGCTGCTCGGCATGTTCGTGGCGATCCTGTCGTCCACGATCGTCTCCAACGCCCTGCCGCACATCATCGGGGACCTCGGCGGCGGCCAGTCCGCCTACACCTGGGTGGTCACCGCCGCCCTGCTGTCGATGACCGCGGCCACTCCCCTGTGGGGCAAGCTCGCCGACCTGTACAGCAAGAAGGCTCTCGTCCAGATAGCCCTGGTCATCTATGTCGTCGCCTCGATGGCGGCCGGTCTGTCGCAGAACCCCGGCATGCTCATCACCTTCCGGGTGTTCCAGGGCATCGGCGTGGGCGGTCTGTCCGCCCTGGCGCAGATCGTCATGGCGGCGATGATCTCCCCGCGTGAGCGCGGCCGGTACTCCGGCTACCTGGGTGCCACCTTCGCCGTCGCCACCGTCGGCGGCCCGCTGCTCGGCGGTGTCATCACCGACACCTCCTGGCTGGGCTGGCGCTGGTGCTTCTACGTCGGCGTCCCCTTCGCGATCATCGCGCTGATCGTGCTGCAGAAGACCCTGCACCTGCCCGTGGTCAAGCGGGAGGTCAAGGTCGACTGGGCCGGCGCGTTCGTCATCTCCGCCGCCGTCTCCCTGCTGCTGATCTGGGTCACCTTCGCCGGTGACAAGTACGACTGGCTGTCCTGGCAGACCTACGCCATGGTCGGCGGTTCGATCGTCCTCGGCGCGCTGTTCGTGCTCGTCGAGGCCAGGGCGAGCGAGCCGATCATCCCGCTGCGCCTGTTCAGGAACCGCACCATCACCCTCGCGTCCCTCGCCTCGCTGTTCGTCGGTGTCGCGATGTTCACCGGCACGGTGTTCTTCAGCCAGTACTTCCAGCTGGCCCGCGACAAGTCCCCGACGATGTCGGGCGTCATGACCATCCCGATGATCGGTGGTCTGTTCGTCTCCTCGACCGTCTCGGGTCAGTTCATCACCCGCACCGGCCGCTGGAAGGCGTGGCTGGTCAGCGGTGGCGTCCTGGTCACGGCCGGGCTGGTGCTGCTGGGCGGCATCCGGTACGACACCGCCTACTGGAAGATGGCCGTCTTCATGGCGCTGCTGGGTCTCGGCATCGGCATGATGATGCAGAACCTGGTGCTCGCCACGCAGAACCAGGTGGCGCCCTCCGACCTCGGCTCGGCCAGCTCCACGGTCACCTTCTTCCGCTCCCTCGGTGGTGCGGTCGGCGTCTCCGCGCTGGGCGCGGTGATGTCCCGCCGGATCACCCACTACGTCCAGGACGGCGTCGCCGCCCTGAGCCCCAAGTACCAGGCGGCCCTGGCCGGCAGCTCGGGCTCGACCGACAGCATCCCGGACATGGACAAGCTCCCGGCGCCCATCCGGACGCTGCTGGAGAGCGCCTACGGCCACGGCATCGCCGACGTCTTCTTCATCGCCGGCTGCCTCGCCGCCGCCGCCTTCCTGATCACCCTGTTCATCAAGGAGGTCCCGCTGAAGACGAAGGGCGCCCTCGCACAGGCCGCCGAGGGCCAGGCCCCCGTGGCCGCCCCGGCCGCCACCGCCGTCGAGACCGCCCTGGACGACGCCGTGGAGAACGCGGAGAACACCGTGCGGGAGCCCGCCCGGGAGAAGGTGCCCAGCTGGGCCGAGCCCGTCGTCGCGACGGACCGCTTCCAGGAGGCGCCGGCCACCGCGACCGCCACGCGGCAGATGACCGCCGTCGCCACGCTCGCCGAGCCCGGCACCGGTGGCGGCACCCCGGTGCACGGCTTCGTCCGCGGTGCCGAGAGCGCCCCCGTCCCGCAGGCCGCGGTCACCCTGATCTCGCTGTCCGGCCGCCAGCTGGGCCGCGCGGTCGCCCAGGCCGACGGCGCCTACGCGGTCGACGCGCCGGGCACGGGTTCGTACGTCCTGATCGCCTCCGCCGACGGCTACCAGCCGCAGGCCTCCACCATCGTGGTGGGCGAGGAGCCGCTGCCGTACGACATCCTGCTCAGCGGCACCAGCGGCCTGACCGGTGTGGTCCGGGCCGCCGGGAGCGCGCTGCCGGTCAAGGACGCCATGGTGATCGTCACCGACGTGCGCGGTGACCTGCTGGCCACGGCCGCCACCGGGGAGCAGGGCGACTTCGCCTTCGGCGACCTGGTGCCGGGCGCGGTGACCGTCGCCGTGAACGCGAGCGGGTTCCGGCCCCGCGCGCTGCCGGTCGAGGTCGGCGCCACCGGGGTCACCCGGATCGAGGTCGACCTGGACGCGGGTGCCCGCCTCCAGGGTGTCGTCAAGGCCCCGCACGGTCCGCTGGCCGACGCCCGCGTGACGCTCGTCGACCAGGCGGGCAACGTGGTCGGGACCGCCACCACCGGTACGGACGGCGCGTACGCCTTCACCGACCTGGACAGCGGCGAGTACACGGTCATCGCGACGGGCTACCCGCCGGTGGCGACGGCCCTGACCGTCGCCGGCACCGGAGTCGACGGCCACGACATCCAGCTCGCCCACCCCGGCGAGTAGTCAGCCACCGGCCTGTGGCACACGGACGTACGTGTGCCACAGGCCGGTTCTCCACGACCGATTTATAAGACTTTTTCAGGGAGTTGGCGGGATGGGACTGACCGCGAAGATCCGTACGCGGGACGGGTGGGCCGTGTCGCACGCGGTCGTCACGGTGACCGACATGACCGGCACGCAGGTGCTGCGCGCCGAGGCGGACGCCGAGGGAGCCGTACGGGACACCACCGCGCTGGCGCCGGGGGCGTACACGGTGATCGTGACGGCCGTCGGCTACGCGCCCGCGGCCTCCTCCGCGATCGTCACCGCGAGCCGCCGGGCCGAGGTCGGCACGATCACGCTGGCCCGGCAGGGCGGCACCGAACTGCCGCCGCCCGGGCCCTGGACCATCGACCCGGTGCACTCCTCCGTCGCCGCGGTCGCCCAGCACCTCGGGATCTCCAGCGTGCACGGCCGGTTCACCGAGTTCGGCGGCACGATCGAGATCGCACCGGACGACGTCACCAAGTCCCGCGTCGACGCGGTGATCAGGGCCGCGTCCATCGACACGGGCAACGGCATGCGCGACACGCATCTGAAGTCCGGGGACTTCCTCGACGTGGAACGGCACCCCGCCATCACCTACCGCTCCACCGGGGTGACGGCCGCGGGTTCGGACCGCTGGACGGTGCACGGCGAGCTGTCCATGCACGGGGTCGTACGACCGGTGGACCTGGACCTGGCCTACCTCGGCACCGGCGGCGACCCGTGGGGCGGCACGCGCGCCGCGTTCCGCGCCACGGCGGAACTGCACCGGGAGGACTTCGCGATGAACTACAACCAGGTCCTGCAGGCGGGCATCGCCGCGATCGGTACGACCCTGAAGGTCGAGCTCGACATCCAGGCGGTGCAGGGCGACTCACTGCCCCAGGCATAGGCACAGCGGGGTCAGCCACAGGGGCGCGCTCTGCCCCTAGGCTGCCCCCATGGCACCGAACATCGCGACCAACACCCGTGTCTCCCTGGACGAGTTGCTGGACTTCGTACGGCCCCGCCACCGCGCCCTGCTGATCACCCGCCGCGCCGACGGCGGACCGCAGGCGTCCCCGCTGACCTGCGGAGTCGACGACTCGGGCCGGATCGTCGTGTCCACCTACCCCGAGCGTGCCAAGACCCGCAACGCCAGGCGCGACGCCCGGGTCAGCCTGGTCGTCCTGAGCGACGAGTGGAACGGCCCCTGGGTCCAGATCGACGGCACGGCCGAGGTCGTCGACACCCCCGACTCGGTGGAACCGCTGGTCGAGTACTACCGCAACATCGCCGGCGAGCACCCCGACTGGGACGAGTACCGGGAAGCCATGGCCAAGCAGGGCAAGTCCATCATCCGGGTGACCCCCGAACGCTGGGGACCGGTGGCCACCGGCGGCTTTCCGGCGCGGCTGGTGTCCGGCGGGGAGTAGTCAGCCGCGCTCGACCATCGCCTCGATACCGGCGATCAGCAGGTCCAGGGCGAAGTCGAAGTCACGGTCCATCATCTCGGCGACCGTGTCCCCGCCGCGGGCGTCCATGATCTCTTTTGACTCCTGGAAGAGGTCCGCGGCCTGGGGCTGCCGCTGGGCCTCGGTCATGGACTGCTGGAAGTAGTCGTCGGGGGTCAGCCCGGAGTCCGCGATCCGTCCCAGGAACTGCACCTCCAGCGTGCCGTAGCCGTACACGAACTGGAAGACGGCCGAGATGGCGCTCATCATGCGGTGCGCCGGCAGGCCGGTGCGCCGCACCACTCGCTGGACCGCGCGGGAGTACGCCAGCGCGTTGGGGCCGATGTTGAGGTACTGCCCGGCCAGCGGCGACAGCCACGGGTGACGCACCAGCAGCGCCCGGTACGCGGCGGCCAGCCCCCGCAACTGGTCCCGCCAGTCCTCCGCCGTGTTCTCCGGGTCGGGCAGCGACAGTTCGCCGAAGGCCGCGTCCAGGGCGAGTTCGAGCAGGTCGTCCTTGGTGTCGACGTACCAGTACAGGGACATCGCGGTGACGTTCAGCTCCGCGGCCAGCCGGCGCATGGAGAACTTCGCCAGCCCCTCCGCGTCCAGGAGCCGCACGGACACCGAGGTGATCCGCTCCCGGTCGAGCCCCGAGGGCTGGCCCCCACCGCGGCCACCCCGGCGGCCCTTCCCCTCCAGCCAGACACTGGCTCGCGGAGACCGACCTGCTTCCTTTGGCACCAGCGCACCTTTCTAGTTTCCGGCTACTGGTCCAACTTAAGGGGGTGCGGGGCCGCACCGGTATGCGGCCACCGCCGCGTGGGCGCGATCAACCACATACGGCCCGCAACCGCACGCACCCCCACCCCCGAGCTCTCGGCGACCTTCCGCCCCGCCCGCCGCAACAACCCCGCCGCCACGAACCACGGTTTTCCGTCAGCTCTTCTTCCGGGTGAGGTCGTAGAACGTGGCCGAGCCGGCCGTGACCTTCTTGAAGGTGCTCTGGACCCAGGAGCTGATCTGCGAGGACGTACCGGAGGCGGAGCCGCGGCCCATGCCCCCGCCGGCGATGAAGTAGTGGATCCTCCCCTCCGCCACGTACTTCTTGAACTGCGCCGGAGTCGGGGACGGGTCGGTGCCGTTGAAGCCGCCGATCGCCATCACCGGGTCACCCGTGGCGAGCTGGTAGCCGGCCGCGTTCTGGGAACCGATGGACGCGGCCACCCAGGTGTACTTCGAGGCGTCCTTCGCCAGCAGTTCCTTGGCGGCCGACGCCACCTTCGCACCGTTCAGCAGGCCGCCGGCGCCCCCGCCCATGCCGCCTTCGCCCATCCGGCCGCCGCCGGGGAAGCCGTTGCCGTTCTGCCGGCCTTGCCGGCCCTGACCGTTCTGACTCTGGCCGTTCGGGCCCTGGCCGTTCGGCCCTTGACCGTTCGGGCCCTGCGGGCCGGGCATGCCGCCGCCGAAGCCGCCGCCCGGGAACCCGTTGCCGTTCTGCCGGCCCTGGCCGTTCTGACCCTGCCGGCCCGGCATCCCGCCGCCGAAGCCGCCCCGCATCCCGCCACCGCCGGGACCCCGGCCGCCGCCGAAGCCCCTCATGCTCGCGCCCGCCGGGCCGGCGGTCGGGATGGAGCCGGTGTGCGCGGAGTCCACCGTGCTGAGGGTGTACGCCGTCGGGCCGGCGAGCGCGGCCACCAGACCCACGGCCGCCGCACCGAGGGCCAGTCGCCGGGAGATCCGGCCGGCGAGGATCAGGCCCAGCGCCGCCGCCATCCCGCCGATCAGCACCAGCCACTTCAGCCAGGGCAGGTAGGCGGAGGTGCGGTGGAGCAGGACGTAGCCCCAGGCCGCCGCGGCCACGACGGACGCGGCGAGGGTGATCGACGCCCAGGTCTCCTCGCGCTTCTCCCACAGCAGCCCGGCACCCATGCCGACGACGGCCGCGAGGTAGGGGGCGAGGGCCACCGTGTAGTACTGGTGGAAGATGCCCGCCATGTAGCTGAACACCACCATGGTGATCAGCAGCGAGCCGCCCCACACCAGGAACGACGCCCGCCTTACGGACGTACGGCCCAGCCTGCGGGTCGCCCACAGGCCCGCGGCCAGCAGGATCAGGGCGGACGGGAGCAGCCAGGAGATCTGGCCGCCGATCTCGGAGTTGAACATCCGGTCCCAGCCGGTCTCGCCCCACTGCCCGCCGCCGTTGCCGCCGCCCCCGGGGACGACGCTGCCGGTCTCGTCGCCGCTGATCCGGCCGAGGCCGTTGTAGCCGAAGGTCAGCTCCAGGAAGCTGTTGTTCTGCGAACCGCCGATGTAGGGGCGGGAGGAGGCCGGCCACAGCTCCACGACCGCCACCCACCAGCCGCCGGCGACGACCAGCGCGACGGTGGCCAGGCCCAGCTGGGCCAGGCGCTTGCGCAGCTTCACCGGAGCGCAGACGGCGTAGACCAGCGCCAGCGGCGGCAGGATCAGGAAGGCCTGCAGGGTCTTGGCGAGGAAGGCGGAGCCGATCGCGGCCCCGGCCCCCACCAGCCACCCGGTCCGGCCGTCCTCCACCGCCCGTACGACGAAGTAGCAGGCCAGCGCCATCAGCAGGGCCAGCATCGCGTCCGGGTTGTCGAACCGGAACATCAGCGCGGCGACCGGGGTGAGCGCGAGCACCGCACCCGCGATCAGACCGGCCACCGGGCTGAAGCGGCGCCGCACGGCCGCGTGGACCACCGCCACCGTGCCGACGCCCATGAGGACCTCGGGTGTGAGGATCGCCCACGCGTTCAGGCCGAAGAGGCGGACCGACAGCTCCATCGGCCACATGAACGCCGACGGCTTGTCGACGGTGATCGCGTTACCGCCGTCCAGCGAGCCGAAGAAGAACGCCTTCCAGGACGTGCTGCCGGCCTGTACGGCCGCCGAGTAGAAGGAGTTGGCGTAGCCCGAGGCACTGAGGTCGTACAGGTAGAGCAGGAGGGTGGCGGCCAGCAGGCCGAACAGGGCCGGGCGCGCCCAGCGCGGGTCCTCGGGCCGGCCGCGCCACAGCCTGCGGACGAAGGGCCGCCCGGGCTCGCCGGGCGCCTGCGCGTGCGGGGGAGCGGCCGGGGGCGGGCCCCCTACCGCGGCACTGTCCTGATCGCCGGCCGGCTGGTCGTAGTGGGTGGTCATCGGGGGTCTCCCGGGTCGGTGTCGTGAGGGCGCACCGGCTGCGATCGCACGGTGGCGTCTCTCCAGCTGCCGCCCGCGGCTTCACCGGCGCGGACCTGGCGGGTCGTCGGGTACGGCGCGTACGCCTGCTGGTACGGCACCGGCCGCTGCGGCAGCGGTGCGTACGGGCCGGTCGGTGCCGGCGTCGTGCTGGGGGTCGGCGAGGACGGGACGTGGGTGGCGGTCACCGGCGGGACGTCGTCCGGCTCGCCGCGGTCCGGGAAGACCCAGGCGCGGAAGAGGAGGAACCGCAGCACGGTCGCGGCGAGGTTGGCGGCGATGAGCACCGCCAGTTCGGTGGAGTGCGCCGGGGTGTCGCTGGCCGCGTCGAGGGCGGCCAGCGAGCCGCTGGTCAGGGCGAGACCGATGCCGAAGACGACCAGGCCCTGCGCCTGGTGCCGTACGGCGCCGCCCCGGCCGCGCACCCCGAAGGTGAGCCGGCGGTTCGCGGCCGTGTTGGCGACCGCCGAGACCAGCAGCGCGAGGGCGTTGGCGACCTGGGAGCCGGAGAACTGCCGGAAGACGCTGTAGAGGAGGAGGTAGAACAGGGTGGACAGGCCGCCCACGACGCAGAACCCGACGAGCTGGCGGGCCAGTCCCGTGGGGACGTTGGTCAGTTCGCGGTCGCGCGGGTCGTCACCGAAGGGCCGGGTGAGCCGGTCCAGCGGCAGCGCGCCGCCGGCCAGTGCCTTGCCGACCCGCCAGACGCCCTTGAGGTCGTCGGTCGCGGTCTTCACGATGTGCACGGTGGAGTCGGGGTCGTCGACCCAGTCGACCGGCACCTCGTGGATCCTCAGGCCCGCCCGCTCGGCGAGCACCAGCATCTCGGTGTCGAAGAACCAGCCGGTGTCCTCGACCAGCGGCAGCAGCACCTGCGCCACGTCCCGCCGGATGGCCTTGAAGCCGCACTGCGCGTCCGTGAAGCGGGCCTGGAGGGAGCCGCGCAGGATCAGGTTGTAGGCCCGGCTGATGAACTCCCGCTTCGGGCCGCGTACGACCCGGGAGGCACGGGCGAGGCGGGAGCCGATCGCGAGGTCCGAGTGGCCGGAGATCAGCGGTGCCACCAGGGGCAGCAGGGCGTTGAGGTCGGTGGACAGGTCGACGTCCATGTAGGCGAGGATCGGCGCGTTCGAGGCCGACCACACGGTCCGCAGGGCCCGCCCCCGGCCCTTCTGCTCCAGGCGGAAGGTGGTGACCTCGGGGATCTCCGCCTCCAGCCGCGCCGCCACCAGCGGGGTGGTGTCCGTGGACGCGTTGTCCGC
This sequence comes from Streptomyces sp. NPDC001135, assembly GCF_053598395.1. Taxonomy (NCBI): domain Bacteria; kingdom Bacillati; phylum Actinomycetota; class Actinomycetes; order Kitasatosporales; family Streptomycetaceae; genus Streptomyces; species Streptomyces sp. NPDC001135. The sequence continues at coordinate 103,179 of NZ_JBSFKD010000003.1, forward strand.
GACCGTGATGCGGAAGGCGTACGGGAAGGTGCGCGTGAGGTGCTCGTGCAGTCTGCGGACGCACGGCTGGAGGTCCTTCTCCTCGTTGTAGACAGGGATGACCACGTCCAGGACAGGCGTACCGGCGTCTGTGGCCGGGAGGTGCTCCCGCGCCGGCAGGGTGCCGGGAGAAGAGTCGGTTCGCATGGGAGCGACTCTCGTCAGGCGCCCTGTTCCACCCATGTGGTGGCGCTGTGCTGTGCCTGTGAGTGCGCCTGCCAGTCGGTTTCGCGGGCGGGCCGCGGCACGGCCGGGGCGAGCGCCGGCAGACGCACGGTGAACACCGTCCGACCCGGGACGCTGTCCACGGTCACGGCACCGCCGTGCGCGGCGGCGACGGCCTGCACGATGGCGAGACCGAGGCCGGTGGACCCCGTGGCCCTGGACCGCGCGGAGTCCCCTCGGGCGAACCGCTCGAAGACGTGCGGCAGCAGATCGGGGGGAATGCCCTGCCCGTTGTCCTCGACGTCGACGCACATCCACGGCCCGCGCCGCTGCACGCGGGCGGTGACGGTCGTACCGGGCGGGGTGTGCTTGCGGGCGTTGCCCAGCAGGTTGACCAGCACCTGCTGGACGCGGGCGGCGTCCGCGGACACGAGCGCGGGCTCGTCGGGCAGGTCCAGCCGCCAGTTGTGGTCCATGCCGGCCGCGCGGGAGTCGCTGACGGTGTCCACGACCAGGGGAACGAGATCGGTCCGCTCGAACTGGAGGGGCCGGCCGGCATCGAGACGGGCCAGGAGGAGGAGGTCCTCGACGAGGAGGGTCATGCGGCCCGCCTCGGACTCGATACGGCCGAGGGCGTGCCGTGTGTCGGGGCCCACCTGCTCGCGCCCGCGCCGGGTCAGCTCGGCGTAGCCCCGGATGGAGGCGAGGGGCGTGCGCAGCTCATGGCTGGCGTCGGCGACGAACTGCCGTACCCGCGTCTCGCTCTGCTGCCGGGCGTGCAGCGCACCGTGCACATGGTCGAGCATCCGGTTGAGCGCGGAGCCGACCTGGCCGACCTCGGTGTGCGGATCGCACTCGGACTCCGGGACCCGCTCGCTGAGGTTCACCTCGCCGGTGTGCAGGGGGAGTTCGGAGACCCGGGTGGCGGTGGCGGCGACCTTGCGCAGGGGGCGGGTGGCGACACCGACGAGTACGTATCCGGCGATACCGGCGGCGACGAGACCGGCGGCGGTGACGCTCACCTCGACGAGGATCAGGGTGTTGACCGTGTTGTCGACCGTCTCGGTCGGCAGGGCGACGTAGTAGGTGCCCTCGGCTCCGGTGACGTACCGTACGAGGTACTCACCCAGGCCCGGGATGTCGACGGTGTGCGTGCCCGTGGTGGGCACCGTGTTCAGGGCGGCCTTGCGCTCGTCGCTGAGGGCGACGGCGTCGTTCCGCTGGAAGGGCCCGTTGTTGGTGGAGGCCAGCTGGGCGATGACCGCCCGGGTGACCGTGCCGTCCGTGCCGACCTCGGCGGCGATGGTCTTCAGCTGCGTCGGCCCCTCGACGAAGCCGGTGAGCCTGTCCCTCGGCCCGGAGTGGATCACGCCGCCGGGCTTCATGGGACCCGACAGGCGCTTGCCGGCCTCCCGTACCTGCCCGTCCAGCTGCTCGTACAGATGGGTCCGCAGCGCCAGTGTCGTCACCGTCCCGATCACCGCACACACGACGGCGATCAGCACCACGGAGGCGACGACGAGCCGCGCCCGCAGGGTCCGCGGCTGTCCCTCCCCCACTCTCGGCTTCGCACGGGCGGGGGGACCCCCATGTCGTTTCTGCGGACGTGGCCGTCGTCGCCGGCTCACGACACGGCGGGCTTGATCAGGTAACCGGCCCCGCGCCGGGTGTGGATCATCGGCTCACGGCCGGCGTCGATCTTCCGCCGCAGGTAGGAGATGTACAGCTCGACGACATTGGCCTGGCCGCCGAAGTCGTACGACCAGACCCGGTCCAGTATCTGGGCCTTGCTGAGCACGCGCCGCGGGTTGCGCATGAGGAAGCGCAGCAGCTCGAACTCGGTGGCGGTCAGGTGGATGTTCTCCCCGGCCCGCGACACCTCGTGGCTGTCCTCGTCCAGCGTCAGGTCGCCGACGACGAGCACGGAGTCCGACCGCCGGTCGGCGGCCCCGGACCGCCGGATGAGCCCGCGCAGCCGGGCCACGACCTCCTCCAGGCTGAACGGTTTGGTGACGTAGTCGTCGCCGCCGGCGGTGAGCCCGGCGACACGGTCCTCGACGGCGTCCTTGGCGGTCAGGAACAGGACGGGCACGTCCGGCAGTTCGCGGCGCAGCCGCCCCAGCACGGCGAGCCCGTCCATGTCCGGCAGCATCATGTCCAGGACGACGGCGTCGGGCCGGAACTCACGGGCGGTCTGGACGGCTCCCTGCCCGTCCCCCGCACTCCTGATCTGCCAGCCCTCGTAACGAAGAGCCATGCTCAGCAGTTCGGTGATCGACAGCTCGTCGTCCACCACAAGCACGCGGACGGGGCTCCCGTCCGGCCTCAGCAGTTCGGTGCGCCCCTGGGGCGAGGTCGTGGTCATGGTGGACACCTTGTCGAGGTCCTCTGAGAAGACGCTTTCCGGTGTCTGTGATTTCCCTGAGAAACGCACAGGCGTCTCTCAGGAAGCCCCTGGGAAACACCCCTCAGAACAGGCCTTCCGGCCGACGAGTGAACTCCCGGACGGGAAAGGTCAGTTCAGCGGGCCCGCAAGCCGCGGGCGGCACCAGTCCCCAGCCGGTCATGAGCCGGGTGTCCAGGACGACGGCCCCTCCTCGGCCTCCGGCGACCGCCAGATGCAGATCGGGCCCGGCGGCCGCCACCAGCTCACCGCTCACACCGCCACCCGGGACGAGCTCCACCACGTCCCCGAGGACGGGCGGAGCACCGGCGAGCCCGAACACCCCCATGTGGTCGGTCACTTCACAGGGCTCCGGCCGCAGGGACTCGGGCCATCCGCCGAGCGCCCCGGCCCGCGCATGCAGCTCCCGCACCTCGGCGGCGCGCTCCGCCTCGGTCTCCGGCAGCGCCGACCGCACCGCCCGCTTCTCGGCGTACGGAATCCGGTCCGGCACCCGGAGCGCGGCCCGCAGCAGTTCCTCGGTGCGCCGGGCGGCCATCAGCGGTCCGGTGCCGAGCCAGCTGAAACACACCGCGCCCTGCTCCAGCAGCCGGGCCGAGCCGCGCTCGACCGCGGTGATCCCCACCTTGACCATCCCGGGGCCGAACCACGCCAGATACACCCGGTACGGCCGCGGATCATCGGCGATCGTGTCGGCGGCCACGGAGTGCGCCCGGTCCAGCCGCGCGCACTCCTCGCACCGGGCGCCCGTGCTCCGCCCCGGCACCGCGGCGCGCACCGGGCAGGTGTGCCCGCGCGCCCCGACGCACTGCCGCGCCGAGCCGTCCGCGACGGCGAAGGCGACCCGCTTGCCCCGGGGCAGGGCACTGCGCCGCCCGCCGTCCCACATCAGCACGGGGCCGTCCGGCGTCCAGCGCAGTCCCGCGCACGTCCATACGTGTGCCATCACTCCCGAGCCTAGAGGCCGGGTCCGACAGTGCCCCGGGGGCGGCCCGGCGGAGGCCGGAGGGCAACGGTCCGCCGACTGCCGTCCGCGGGCGCCGCGTTCACTCGGCAGGGGACAGGGGGGCCGATCCGGCGCGCACGTCACCCGATGCCGTCGGCACCGGCACCCCGCCCGGCGCGGGCCGTCCCCGGCCCGCCAGCCGGCAACTGACACACCCGGGATGCCCCTGCCGGGCCAGTGAGTCCCGGGTCCGCATCCCCCACTGCCCGCGCGGACGCACCCCCGGCGGCTTGCCCCACCCGGCCAGGTGCAGCGCCCAGGTGACCAGGACGCTCACGCCCACGATCACCAGCCCGCCCACGAGGGCCGGCACGGAGACCGTGCACACCCCGAGGCCCACCACAGCGCTTCCGACGGTCGCGATACCGAACCCGGTCCAGCCGGCGAGCGTGTGACCCTCGTCGTACAGACTCATGTAGCCGCCTCCAGGGACGAGACTCCCTCACGGACTAAGAATTCACACCCCGAATATCTCACGAGCTAAGGGAATTAGAAAGATGGACGGCACGCCCCGACCGCCCGCCACCCCGGCACAGGCGCTGTCGGCGATGGACCACCTCATCGCCGCCCACCTGATCGGACAGCAGGAGCTGGCCCGGCGGCTGGGTCTGAACGTCACCGACCTCACCTGCTTCGCCTTCGTCCTGGAGGCGGGCGAGAACCTGCTCACGGCCGGCGACCTCGCGGCCCGCGCCCACGTGACCACGGGTGCGGTGACCGGGATCCTCAACCGCCTCGAACGCGCCGGCTATGTCACCCGCCGCCCGGACCCCGCGGACCGCCGCCGGGTGCGGGTGGCCGCCGTACCGGCCGCGGTGACCCGCGTCGAGGCGGTGTACGCGGGCCACTACACACGCCTGACGGCCCTGTTCGCCGACTACTCCCCCGGGGAACTGGCCGTCGTCACGGACTGGTTCACCCGCGCGACAGCGCTGGCCCACGAGTACCTGGAGAAGCTGAACAGGGACGACCCCGCGGAGGAGTGCTGAGACGCCGTCGCGGGCCGAGGCGCATGACGAAGGCCCCGGATCCCTCCGGGGCCTTCTGTCTCACCCAGGGGTGATCAGCGGATCTCGTGGATCAGCGGACGTCGACGTAGTCGTAGGCGTCGGCGACGGACGAGTTGCCGTTGCCCGCGTAGTGGAAGCGCCAGGTGCCGTCCACGGAGGCGGTGACCGTCGTCTTCGCGTAACCGCTGGAGGACGTCGTCACGGTCTTGACGGTGCTGTACGTGCTGCTGCCCGCCTTCTTGAACTGCAGCTGGACGGGCTGGCTGCCGTAGCCGTAGTACTTCATGTTGGTCCAGCTGGCGCGGTTCAGGGTGCCGGAGACCGTGATGGCCTTGCCCTTGGCGACGGGCTCCGGGCCCGCGTTGAAGCCGCTGAAGCTGCTGGCGCGCTTGATCCAGTGGTTCTTGTAGAAGTCGTTCTCGAGGGAGTCCCCGTCGTTGGCGGACGCGAAGACGGTGACGTTCCACTTGCCGTTCAGCGAGCTGTCCCACAGCCCGTCGACCTCACCCGGCTTGGCCGTGATCGTGAACTTGCAGGTGGCGGCGGTCGCGCTCCAGTAGTCGCAGCTCTCGGCGCCGTTCTCGTTCCAGAGGAAGCCGTCGAAGTCGCCGCCCGCCAGGTCGGTGCCGTGCCACAGGGCGACGTCCACACCGTGCTGCTCGGGGTTGATGCCCGACGGGTCGGTCACGGTCACGTAGACGTTGAACGACTTCGGCGACAGGCCGACGACGACGTCCTTGTTGGCGTTCACGGTGACCTTGGTGACCTGGATGTCGCCGTCCGCCTCGGTGGCGGGCGAGGCGGCGACGGACTGCTGCTTGCTCGACGCCTGGTGGGCGCTCTTGAACTGCTCGGCCTTGGCGGCAGCCGGGTTCCCCGCGGCGTGCGCGGCGGGGACGGCCAGGGCGGTCAGGGCTGCGGCACCGGAGAGAGCCGCGGTGGCCAGGCTGGCACGAATGCGCATGTGTGTTCCCCAAGTGAGGAATGGGGCCTTGGCGAGGTGGGGGACTCGCGGGCCCGACGGGTCTGAGGAGTCTGGCGACTCGTACCGGAGACCTACGGCAACGGCGAACGGTTGTACGGAAGATGGAATTTCTCCGAACCGGGTTCAGCCCCCGGGTGACCCCACCCGAACGGCCTAGCTGCATATGACGTCGACATGACCACTTGGCAATGCTGAAGGCGTCGTCGCAGAGCGCGGCACATGAGGACGAGAGGAGGGTGACCGGCACCGCGGAGCACAGCCCCGCAGGAGGCTGCCCGTCCACAGCCTCCTGCACCCTGCTTCGGTGCACCCCAGGTGATCAAAAAGCCAGAGACCCCGCGGATCACTCCACAGGGCCTCTGGCCTTTTGCGCACTCGGCAGGATTCGAACCTGCAACCTTCTGATCCGTAGTCAGATGCTCTATCCGTTAAGCTACGAGTGCTTGTTCTTTTGTTTTGTCCCCGCTCCCGGCCCTTTCGGCCCGCTCGCGGCGACAGGAAGAACATTACATGACTGCCGCCGCCATGTGAAATCCGATTCGCATACCCCTTGTGACCTGCACAAACGCCGACGAAGGCCGAGAGGCGCACGCAGGAGGAAGCCGGGGCGGGAACGCCGAAGCCCCGGTCCTGGGGACCGGGGCTTCGGGATCGGTGCGGAGGCGGAGGGATTTGAACCCTCGATGGGCTTTAAGGCCCAAACCGCATTAGCAGTGCGGCGCCATAGACCGGACTAGGCGACGCCTCCAGCACAACCGCTCACGCGAGCGCGCGATCGGTGCGTGCAGATGATGACACAGCCGAGCGGCCTGTCACCAATCGCCCCCCACGGTACTAGGCACCCGGGTCACAGGGCAAAGGGCTTCCTCCGGCGAGGCGCGGCGCAACGTCCGGGGGCCGCGGGCGTTGGGCAGGACATGGTCTTTCTTCTTCAGCGAGGTCCGTCGCGCGCCGGTGTCCGGCCGGGTCCGGTCCGGGGCGGCGCCGGGCCTGTCCTGGCCGCTGTCTCGGGGCTCCTCGCCCTGTCCGCCGTGCCCGCCGTGGCCGTACCGGCCGGGCCGTCGCCCGTGCGGCCCCAGGACCGGGGCGGCGATCACCTCACCGTCGTCGTGCGGCAGGCCGGACCCGGGCGGGACGGGACGTACGAGCTGTCCTGTCACCCGGCCGGCGGGAGTCACCCGGACGCGGCGCAGGCCTGCCGGGTGCTGGACGGGCACACGCGCTGGGGGCGGGACCTCTTCGCCCCGGTGGCGCCCGGCACCGCCTGCACCATGCTCTACGGCGGACCGGCCACCGCCCGGGTGACCGGCACCTGGGCCGGACGCAGGGTCGACGCCGGCTACGACCGCAGCAACGGGTGCGAGATCGGGCGGTGGGACGGGCTGGTGCCCCTGCTGCCGAAGCTGGGCCCGGTGACCGTCTGAGCGGCCGGCCCGGCCGGGACGAGGGGCCCGGGGGTGGCTCGTGGAGGGCTCCCGCCCGCCGGGGTTCTCCTGGTGGAATCACCGGTCCGGTAAAGGTCCGGCGAAGGTCTCGCGGAGCCGGAGCGGAACCGGGACGGAGCCTGAGCAGTGCCGCAGGGGCACCGGAGGAGCAGCCGGGGGCGCGGCCGGGGGCCGGGGGCGGCGTGCGGTCACGCGTTCGGTGTCACTTCGTCGTGGGACCTCCCTCGCATCCGGCGTCGCGAGCGCAACGTGTGCGCTTAGACTCCCTCGCGTGACACGTCGCGGGCCGGTTGGCAAGATGGCCCGAGCGGTCGGCAAGGTGCGGTAACAGGGAGGAAGGCGTCTCGTGAGCAGCAGGCCATCCCGAGGCGCTGCTCGCCTCGCAGCCATACTCGACGCGCTGCCGGACGCGTTGGTCCTGGTCAACGCCAACGGAACCGTCGTCAACGCGAACACCATCGCGCTGGAGGCCTTCGAGGCGCCGGGCACGGCGCTCGTCGGGCGCGGGTTGCTCGATCTGCTGCCGGAGTTCGACTCGCGGCTCATCCCCGGCTCGATGCGGCGGCCCGATCACATGGACCCGCACGGGCGCACGAAGCCGACGCGGATGATCGCGCGGCGGACCGACGGGACGGAGTTCCCGGTCGAGGTCACGAGCGCGAATCTGGAGAACGGCCAGCAGGCGTACGACGGTTACGGCTACACCGGTGACGAGCTGCTGATGGTCGTCGTACGGGACCTGTCCGGGACCGTCGACACCGAGGCCGAGCTGGCGCGCTCGCAGCGGCAGACCGAGATGATCCTGCGGGCCGCGGCCGAGGGCGTCGTGGGCACCGACACCGAGGGCCGGATCGTCCTCGTCAATCCGGCCGCCGCCCAGATACTGGGTTACCGGGCCGGTGAGCTGGGCGGCAAGGAGCTGCACACGCTCGTGCTGCACTCGCGCCCCGACGGTTCCCCCTTCCCGTACGAGGAGTCCCCGCTCGCCGACACCCTGCGCTCCGGGCGCAAGCACCGGGTGCGCGGGCAGGTGCTGTGGTCCAAGGGCGAGGAGAAGGTCTCCGTCGACCTCACCACCGCTCCCGTGCGCGACGGGGACCAGCTCGTCGGCGCCGTGATGACCTTCACCGACCGGCGCCCGCTCGAGACCCTGGCCGAGGAGAAGGCGGCGCTGGAGAAGGCGCACGCGGAGGAGGTCGAACGGCTCTCCGAGGAGCACGCCTCCGACCTGACCGCACTGCGCCAGCAGCATGTCACCGAGCTCGAGGAGCTGCGCGAGAAGCACGCGGAGGAGGTGGCGGCCGGCGAGGAGCGGTACGCCGCGCTCGCCGAGCGGGAGAAGGACCGGTACGAGGCGCTGGCCGGGCGCCACGAGCAGCTGCTGACCCTGCTGGGGCAGTCGCTGCGCGGGCCCCTGGAGGAGCTGCGGCGCGAGCTGGCCGCGCTGGCCGCCGACGATGCCGGGCAGCTGTGGCCCGAGGCCAATCAGGTGCTGCATCACCTTTCCGCCGGGTACGCGCGGATCACGACGCTCATCGACAACGTCCTCGGCTATCAGCGGCTGGACGCCGGCGCCGAGGACATCGCCCGTACGAAGGTGATGCTGGACGCCGTCGTCGCCGCGGGTGTGGACGGGGCCGTCGAGCTGATCGGGCCGGGGCGGGTGCAGTTCGCCGTGCACGCGCCGCCCATCGAGGCGGAGGTGGACCCGCAGCGGCTCGCCACCGCGCTCGCCCACCTCGTGGCGGACGTGGCCGGCGTCGACGCGACCGGCAACTCGCCCGTCTCCGCGGGCGGTTACCTGGACAACACCGTGGTGGTCGCCGCCGCGCAGCGCGGTGAGGTCGCACGGATCGAGGTGCGCGGACCGTACGCCGGGGGAGACGCGGTGCACGAGCCGATCGTGCGCGGGATCGTACGGGCCCACGGCGGTGTGCTGCAGACCCACGAGGTGCCGGGCATGAGCGGCAGCGCGTATGTGCTGGAAGTGCCGCTCGGCGGTGGCGCCGGGACGGTCGACGGACAGGCACCGGCGGTCGCCGCGCTTCCGGCCGGGCAGGGACCGGTCACGCAGATCTCGGGCGGCGGTGAGCCGGCCGCGGAGGACGGGGCCGGTGGCGGACGGCGGCGGGCCCGGCGCGCCTCCACGGACGCCTTCCTGGAGAGTGAGGTGCCCGCGGCGGGCCGGACCGATGACACGGAGGCCCCCGCACCGACCGGGCGGCGCCGCAGGCGTGCCGCCGCGCCCGCCGAGGAGACCGGCGCGGTCCCGGCGGCCGAGGGCACGGAGAGCGCGTCCGGGGGCACCGGGCGGCGACGCGGCAGGCCCGCCGAGAGCAACGGCGGGGACGGTGCGGCCGTGAGCGAGGGGGCGGTGGTGACGGCGGCCGAGCATGCCGCCGGGGCCGCTGCCTCGGGTACGGGCCTGGGCTCCGCCGTTCCGCCCCAGGGCGTGCCCGTTCCCACGGGCCGGCGCCCCCACGACTCGGGCGCCCCGCAGCCGGCCCTGCCGGCCGCCCTGCCCGCGGCGGCGGGCAGCGGGGCGGCACCGGGGGTTCCGGCCGTTCCGGGCGCGGAGATCGTTCCGGGTACGGAGACGGTCGCCGGTGCGCAGGCCATCGCGGCTGCGGACGGCGCGCCGGCCGAGGGCGGGCAGCCGACCGGGCGGCGCCGGCGTGCGCTGGCCGCCGCGGCGGAGCGGGCCGCCGCCCAGGAGGCCGGCGCCCGTACGGTCTTCGCCCTGCCGCCGGCCGAGGCCGACCGCTCCCCGCAGTCCGCGGACGCGGCGAACGGGGTGGGTACGGTTCCGGCGTCCGGCGGGGTTCCGGGCGCGCCTGCGGGGCCCGCGGGCACTGTGCCGGTCGGGCCGGGGGCGGTCGCGCCCGCCGGGCCGGGTGCGGGGGCCGTTCCGGGAGCCGCCGAGGGGCAACCGGGGGTTCCGGGGCAGGGCGCCGGGCAGGTGCGGGTGGCGGCTCAGCAGCCGCTGCCCGTCCCCGGGGTGCCCGGTGACGACGGCCGGCACGACGCCGTACCGCTCGACCAGGCCGCGGACCACACCCCGCCGCAGCCGCATCCGACCAGCGCGCCGACCGGTCGCCGCCGCCGGGCCGTGGCCCAGCCGACGGACCCCGCTCAGCCGATGGCACCGGAGGGCGCGCAGCCGGCCCCGGCACCGATGCCTCCCGCACAAGCCGCTCCCGGCCAGGCGCTCCCGGGGCAGCCCGTACCGCCCCCCGCCGGAGCACCGACTCCCGGTCACGGCACGCCCGTTCACGGCCTTCCGGCGCAGGGTACGGCCGGCCAGGGCATCCCCGCCCAGGCCGGTCCCGCGCCGGCCGCGGCGCAGACTCCGGCTCCCGGCCAGGCGCTCCCGGGACAGCCCGTACCGCCCCCCGCCGGAGCACCGACTCCCGGTCACGGCACGCCCGTTCACGGCCTTCCGGCGCAGGGTACGGCCGGCCAGGGCATCCCCGCCCAGGCCGGTCCCGCGCCGGCCGCGGCGCAGACTCCGGCTCCCGCGCAGGCGGGACCGGGTGCCCGGGCCGGTGTGTCCGCGCCCGGTCAGCAGCCTCCGGTGGTCCCGGCCGCGACTCCGCCCGGTGGTACCCCGAGCGGCGGGCCCTCGCCGGCCGGGGCGGGTACCGGGCAGGTGCCGACGGCCGTCCAGACGCCCGGTGTGCCCCAGCAGTGGCCCGGCACCGACGACACCTCCGGCGCGGGCACGCCCGTACCGCAGACCGGCACGCCCGTCCCGGGCACCCCGCTCCCCGTGGAACACACCGGTGCCCAGGCGCCGCGGGCCGCGCAGCCGTTGCCCCCCGAGGATGCCGCGGCCGACCCGAACTCGACGCAGGGCCGGGCGATCAGTGTCCGCACACTCGGGCAGGGCGTGCCGTTCTCGCGGCAGGCCGCGCAGGTGCAGCAGCCGACGGCGACCCCGCCGCCGCACGCGCCGGGCGGATCCGGGCGGCGGCGCAAGCTGGGCACGCCCCCCGACCCGGCCCAGCGCGCGGAACAGCAGCCGGAGCAGGCGGCCCTGCCGCATCCGGCGGCCGAACCGGCGCCCGCGCAGCCGTCCCTCGCGCAGCCGTCACCCGGCGGACAGCCGGTCCCCGCGCAGGCGCAGCCGTCGCTCGCCGGGCAGTCCCTGCTCGCCCCGGTCACCGAGGGCGCGGGCCGGTCGTACGCCATAGGCGCGCCGGACGCCGATGCCGCCGAGGGGCCCGAGCCGCTGGACGGTCCCGGTGGGGCGGTCGAGGTCTCGGACGCGCCGTTGCCGCAGCCGCTCGACGACGAGCTGCCCCCGGAGCCGCTGGACAACCCGCGCCGGCTGCTGGTGTGGCCCGCGCCGGACGCGACGACCCAGCAGGCGCTGAGCGACCGTGGCTACCGGCCGGTGATCGTGCACTCCCGTGAGGAGGTCGACGCGCAGATCGCGGCGTTCCCGGCCGCCCTGTTCGTGGACCCGCTGACCGGGCCCATCACGCGGACGGCCCTGCAGGCGCTGCGGCAGGCCGCGGTCGCGGCCGAGGTGCCGGTCCTGGTGACGGCCGGGCTCGGGCAGGCGACGCGCGAGGCGGCGTACGGCGCCGATCCCGCCGTTCTGCTGAAGGCGCTGGCGCCGCGGGACAGTGAGCAGCATCCGCCGCGGGTGCTGCTCATCGAGGAGCACGCGGAGATCGCGCTGGCGCTGACCGCGACGCTGGAGCGGCGCGGGATGCAGGTGGCGCGGGCCGCGAGCGACGACGACGCGGTGACGCTCGCCGGGCAGTTCCGGCCGAACCTCGTGGTGATGGACCTGATGCGGGTGCAGCGGCGGCAGGCCGGCTCCACCGGGATCATCGACTGGCTCCGCGCGAACGGGCAGCTCAACCGCACACCGTTGGTCGTCTACACGGCAGCCGTCGACCAGGCCGACCTGCCCCGGCTGGCCTCGGGCGAGACGGTGCTGTTCCTCGCGGAGCGGTCGACCAGCGCCGAGGTGCAGGACCGGATCGTGGATCTGCTGGCCAGGATCGGCACGAACTAGGGGGTTTCGGGGCGCCGGTCCCCAGGGACCGCGGGTTCGGGGAGCTTCGCGCAGGAGTGCTGTCGCCTAGCGTGCCACCAGCCTGCGGGCCGCCTCCTTGATGGAGGTTCGCAGGCGGTCGCGGTCGGGGTCCTCCGTGCCGGTGAGGATGCGCCGCATCTGCGGGACCACGGCCATCCAGTTGGCCAGGGCGGTCAGCAGCAGCAGGAGGTCGCCGGGCGGGAACGCGTCGGTGATCACGCCCCGGGCCTGGCCGTCGGCGACGGCGGCCACCTTGCGGGCGTAGTGCTCCTGGCGGGTCGGCTCGTCGGGCAGCTCGGCGGTGCCGTACTCGATGCCCTCCCAGAACAGCAGGCGCAGCAGTTCGGGGTGGGTGGCGTGGTAGTCGAGCAGGCGGTCGACCCAGCCTTCGATGTCGTCGGGGTCGACGGGGACGGCGGCGGCCAGGTCGACCATGCAGGTGCCGAGGACCTGGGTGAACAGCTCCGCCTTGTTGCCGAAGTAGGCGTAGATCAGCTGCTTGTTGGCCTTGGCCTCGGCGGCGATGCGGTCGATGCGGGCGCCCGCGATGCCGTGCCGGGCGAACTCGGCGACCGCCGCCTCGAAGATGCGGGCCTTGGTGGCCTCGGGGTCCCTGACTGCTGCCATGGGGACAGGGTAGGGCTCGGCCAGGCAAGTAACCAACTATTTGGTTGACGGGAATGAGGGCCTGGGGCACCCTGTTGACGGTTACCAACCAACGAGTTAGTTGCCAGAGTCGGCTCCAAGGAGTGTCACCGCTCATGCCGTCAGCCACCAGCACCCGCCCGGCACACCGGATCCGTGTCCGCGACCGAGTCCCCGCCCGCGGGCCCTCCGCCGCATCCGGCACGTCGGGCGGCCCGTTCCTCCTGCTCATCGCCGTCTGCACGGCCGTCACCGCCGCCAACATCTACCTCGCGGCCCCGCTGCTCCCCCTGATCGCCCACGATTTCGGTACCGTCCCCGCAGCCGTGACCTGGATCGCGTCCGTCGCCCAGCTCGGCTACGCGGCCGGCCTGCTCTTCTTCGCCCCGCTCGGCGACCGCGTCAACCGGCGCCCGCTCGTCGCCGGCCTGTCCGTGGCCACCACGGTGGCGCTGGTCGCCGCCGCCGCGGCCCCCGGCACCGCCGCCCTCGCCGCCGCCGTGTTCCTGGCCGCCGCCGCGACCGTCGTACCGCAGCTGCTGGTCCCGCTGGTCGCCGAACGGGCCCCCGCACACCGGCGCGCCCGGCATGTCGCGGCCGTCATCGCCGGGCTGTTCACCGGGATCGTGGCCGCCCGTGTCGTCGGCGGCCTGGCCGGACAGGTCTTCGGCTGGCGCTGGGTGTTCGCCGGGTCCGCCGTACTGACCCTCGCGCTGGGTCTGGCCACCGCACTGGCTCTGCCGTCGGAGCGGCGGGCCCGGCGGGGCGGGCTGTTCTCGGGCCTGGCCGAGCTGCCGGGGCTGGTGCGCCGTTCGCCCGACCTGTGGCGGGCGTGCCTCAGGCAGGCGGGCATGTTCGGCGCCTGGAGCGCGCTGTGGACGTCGCTGACGCTGCTGCTGACCGGCCCCTCCTACGGCCTGTCCACGGCGACCGCCGGCCTCTTCGGCCTCTTCGGGCTGACCTCCAGCGCGGTGGCGCCGCTGGCCGGGGGCCTGGTGGACCGCTTCGGCGCGGGGCGGGTCGTCGGCACCGCGTATCTGCTCGCGGCCGTGGCCGTGCCGCTGTTCTGGCTCGGCGGGCACGTCCTGGTGGCGCTGTTCGCCGCAGCGATCGCCGTCCACGCGGCGCTGGTCGCCTCGCACGTCGCCAACCAGACCCTCGCGCTGACCACGACGTCCGCCCCGGCCACCGCCAACACCGCCTACGTCGTCTCCGGCTTCGCCGGCGGCGCCCTCGCCTCGGCCGCCGCGGGCCCCGCCTTCGGCCACTGGGGCTGGGCTGGGGTGTGCGCGGTGGCCGCGCTGTGGCTGCTGCTGGGCTGGACGACCACACTGCGGCGCGGGTGAGGAACGTCGCAGGACCGGACCGCAGAGCGCCCGCCGCGGAGCCTGTTATCGCAGAGCCCGTATCGCGGGGCGCGCTGCGGCGGGGCGGGGCCGGGCGACCGGTACCGCAGGGCCGGAGCCGGGCGACCGGTACCGCGGGCCGCGGGGCCGGGGCCGGGGCCGAACAGCGCGTGCCGCACGGCCGCTGTCGCACGACACGCGCCACGTGGCAGGTGACGCACGACGAACGCCCCAGCCGACGCGCCCCGGCGAGTGCCCCATGTCAGGCACCAGGCAGCCCGCGCAACACGACACACGAACACACGCCGCGCGGCAAGCCGCACCCCGGATACCCGGCCGGTGTCCCACGGCGCTCACCGCTCGGCGGACGCCCCGCGGTGAGCGCCCCGCGGCGAGCGCCGCTCCCGGTCAGAGGTGGGTGATGTCCAGGTGGCCGTCCGCGTACTGCCTGCGCAGCACCTTCTTGTCGAACTTGCCCACACTCGTCTTCGGCACCGCCTCGACGATCGTCCAGCGCTCGGGCAGCTGCCACTTGGCGATGCGGCCCTCCTCGGCGAGGAAGGCGCGCAGGGTCGTGAAGTCGGCGGTGGCACCCTCCCGCAGGACGACCGTGGCCAGCGGGCGTTCACCCCACTTCTCGTCGGGCACGGCGACCACCGCGGCCTCGGCGACGTCCGGGTGGGACATCAGCGCGTTCTCCAGTTCCACCGAGGAGATCCACTCGCCGCCCGACTTGATGACGTCCTTGGCACGGTCGGTGAGGTTGAGGAAGCCGTCGGGAGAGATGGTCCCGACGTCGCCGGTCTTCAGCCAGCCGTCCTCGCTGAACTTGTCGCGGGGGCGCAGGGGTTCGGCGTCGGGTCCGTTGTAGTACGCGCCCGCGATCCACGGGCCGCGCACCTCCAGCTCGCCCGCCGACTCGCCGTCCCAGGGCAGGCGTTCGCCGCCGGGACCGGTGAGGCGGGCCTCGACGCCCGCCGGGAAGCGGCCCTGGGTGAGGCGGTAGGCGAACTCCTCGTCCGTACCGGCCGCGTGGGCCGGCGGGCGGGCCACCGTGCCCAGCGGCGAGGTCTCCGTCATGCCCCAGGCGTGGCAGACGCGCATGCCGAGCCGGTCGAAGGCCTCCATGAGGGAGGGCGGGCAGGCGGAGCCACCGATGGTGACCTGGGTGAGGGACCTCGTGTCCCGGGGGCGGGCGGTGAGTTCGGCGAGCAGGCCCTGCCAGATGGTCGGGACGGCCGCCGCGTAGGTGGGCTTCTCGCGTTCGATCATCTCGGCGAGCGGCGCGGGCTGCAGGAAACGGTCCGGCATCAGCATGTTCACGCCGGTCATGAAGGTGGCGTGCGGCAGCCCCCAGGCGTTGACGTGGAACTGGGGCACCACGATCAGCGCGGTGTCCTCGTCGGTCAGGCCCATCGACTGGGTCATGTTGACCTGCATGGAGTGCAGGTAGATCGAACGGTGGCTGTACACCACGCCCTTGGGATCACCCGTCGTGCCGGAGGTGTAGCACATGGCGGCTGCCTGGCGTTCGTCCAGCTCCGGCCAGTCGTACCTGGTCGGCCGGCCCGCGATCAGCTCCTCGTACTCGTGCACCCGCGCGGTGGCGCCCGCGAGCGGCGTACGGTCGCCGGGGCCGGAGACGACGATGTGCTCCACCGTCGGCAGCTTGGGCAGCAGCGGCGCGAGCAGCGGGATCAGGGAACCGTTGACGATGACGACCTTGTCGGCCGCGTGGTTGACGATCCACACCAGCTGCTCGGCGGGCAGCCGGAGATTGAGCGTGTGCAGCACCGCGCCCATGGACGGGATCGCGAAGTACGCCTCGACGTGCTCGGCGTTGTTCCACATCAGGGTCGCCACCCGGTCGTCGCCCCGGACGCCGAGTTCGTCCCGCAGGGCGTTGGCCAGCTGTACGGCGCGCAGCCCCGTCTCGGCGAAACTGCGCCGCTGGGGCTCGGCCTCACCGGTCCAGGTGGTGATCTGGGACCGCCCGTGCACCAGCGTCCCGTGCACGAGGATGCGGGTGACGGTCAGCGGTACGTCCTGCATGGTGCTCAGCACGGAGTCCTCCCGGGGCGGCGTTGCCTACGCGGTGGTAGAGGTAGCGCTGATTCTGCTCACATACCGCGCGGTATGTCACTAGGGGATGGGTCACCGGGGAGGAAAACGGAAGGAAATTCCGGTCTAGCGGATCAGTTCCAGCTCGGGGTCCTCACGCAGCTTGCCGAGCGCACGCGACACCGCCGACTTCACCGTGCCCACCGACACCCCGAGCACCTCGGCGGTCTGGGCCTCGCTGAGGTCCTCGTAGTAGCGCAGGACGACCATCGCCCGCTGCCGCGCCGGCAGCCTCATGACCGCCTGCCACATGGCGTCGTGCAGCGCCTGCCGCTCGGCCGGGTCGCCGTCCCCGGGCACGGGCTCCGGCTCGGGCAGTTCGTCGCAGCTGAACTCGTCCACCCTGCGCTTGCGCCACTGCGAGGTCCGGGTGTTCAGCAGCGCCCGGCGGACATAGCCGTCGAGCGCCCGCTGGTCCTCGATCCGCTCCCACGCCACATAGGTCTTGGCGAGCGCGGTCTGCAGCAGATCCTCGGCGTCGCTCAGGTTCGCGGTCAGCGAGCGTGCGGTGCGCAGCAGGACCGGCTGGCGGGCCCGCACGTACGACGCGAACGACGGGTAGGCGGGAGTCTCCCCGCCCGCCCTGAGCCGTGCGTGCGGGAGGGTCTGCCGCCTTGGTGCGGCGGCGGCCGAGGCGCTGGTGCAGACGGGTGTGGTCATGGCTCCACGCTAGGAGCGGCTCCCCCTCCGGCGGATCGCCCGCAGGTCCCGAAGCGGAGTCCCCCTCAGGTTGTAGGGGTGGGGCTGACTCCACCTCCTGAAGGTGGACGGCGGACGCACCCCGTCTGCGGGTACGACCCCGACTCCCCACCTGTCACCTCCGGCTCCGCCCACCGGCCCGACCCCGACCCGGGTGCGGGTCCGGTCCGTCGGCCGGCGCGGCCCCGGAGGGCGGCCCGGCCCTCGGCTCAGCCGTCCCCCGTCAGGACGAGTCCCGATGTCGGCACCCCGGTGCCGGCCGTCACCAGGGTCCGGGCCGCTCCCGGTATCTGGTTCACCGCGGTGCCCCGCAGCTGGCGTACCGCCTCCGCCATGCCGTTCATGCCGTGCAGGTACGCCTCCCCGAGCTGGCCCCCGTGGGTGTTGAGCGGCAGCCGCCGCTCGGCCACGAAGCCCGCCGCCTCCCCCTTCCCGCAGAACCCGAACTCCTCCAGCTGCATCAGCACGAAGGGTGTGAAGTGGTCGTAGAGGATCCCCACATCGATGTCGGCCGGGCCCAGACCGGAGTCGCGCCACAGCCGGCGGGCCACCCCGGCCATCTCCGGCAGGCCGGTCAGATCGTCCCGGTAGAAGCTGGTCATCTGCTCCTGCGCCCGGCCGGCGCCCTGGGCGGCCGCCGCGATCACGGCGGGGGGATGCGGCAGGTCCCGGGCCCGCTCCAGGGACGTGACGACGATCGCCTGCCCGCCGTCGGTCTCCTGGCAGCAGTCCAGCAGCCGCAGCGGCTCCACGATCCAGCGGGAGGCCGCGTGTTCGGCGAGCGTGATCGGGCGGCCGTGGAAGTACGCCGCCGGGTTCGTCGCCGCGTACGCGCGGTCCACCACGGCCACATGCCCGAACACGTCCGGCGTCAGCCCGTACGCGTGCAGATACCGCTGGGCCGCCATCGCCACCCAGGAGGCCGGGGTGAGCAGCCCGAACGGCAGCACCCAGCCGAGCGCCACCCCCTCCGCCGAGGGCTCCCGGTGCCGCACGCCCACGCCGAACCTGCGGCCCGACCGTTCGTTGAAGGCGCGGTAGCAGACCACCACCTCCGCCATGCCCGTCGCCACGGCGAGCGCCGCCTGCAGGACCGTCGCGCAGGCCGCACCGCCGCCGTAGTGGACCCGCGAGAAGAAGGACAGTTCGCCCATCCCGCAGGCCTGGGCCACCGTGATCTCCGGGTTGGTGTCCATCGTGAACGTCACCATCCCGTCCACGTCCGCCGGCGCCAGCCCCGCGTCGTCGAGCGCGGCCCGCACCGCCTCCACGGCGAGCCGCAGCTCACTGCGCCCGGAGTCCTTGGAGAACTCGGTGGCCCCGATGCCGGCGATCGCGGCGCGTCCGGCCAGGGTGTCCCGGCTGCGCACGCTCATGAGCGGCCCTCGGGGACCGTGACCGTCACCGTGCCCGTCACATGTCTGCCGAGGGCGTTGTCGCCAACGACCCGTACGGTCGCGGTGTCGCCGTCGACCGCCTCGATCCTGCCCGTCAGCACCATCGTGTCCCCCGGATAGTTGGGCGCGCCCAGCCTGATGGCGACCTTGCGGAGCACCGCCGTCGGGCCGAAGTGGTCCGTGATGTACCTGCCGACCAGGCCGTTCGTCGTCAGTATGTTCATGAAGACGTCCGGTGAGCCCTTCTGCCTGGCCAGCTCGGCGTCGTGGTGGACGTCCTGGTAGTCCCGCGACGCGATCGCCCCCGCCACGATCAGCGTCCGTGTGACCGGGATCTCCAGCGGGGGCAGTTCGGTGCCCGCCGCCGGTGTCGGCGTCACGTCCATGTCAGTCCTCGCCCTCGCCGTCGACGGCCCGGAAGACCGGCAGGACCAGCGCGCCCTCCGCGTCCTCGTAGGTGCGGAACTCCGCCCGGACCGGCAGTCCGATGCGCACCTTGTCGTACGGCACCCCGACCACGTTGCTCACCATCCGCACGCCTTCGGCCAGTTCGACGAGGCCGACCGCGTACGGACCCGCGGCCCCGGCCGCGTGATCGGATACGGATTCGGTTTCGGATTCGGTTTCGGCGAAGGCCGGGAAGGGCGGGTGGTGCATCACCACGTACGAGTAGACGGTGCCCTCGCCGCCCGCCTCGACCGTGTCCCAGTCGAGGCAGCCGCACGCGTTGCACCCCGGCAGCCAGGGGTGGCGCAGGGTGCCGCAGCCCGTGCAGCGCTGGATGAGGAGCCGGTGCTCGGCCACACCCTGCCAGAAGCCGGCGTTGTCCCGGTTGACCACCGGGCGGGGACGCGGGGCCCGGGGTGTGCGGCGGGCCGGGGCGTACTTGAGGATGCGGAAGCGGTGCGTGCCCACGAGGTCACCGTCGACCCGGACGTCCGTGCGGGTCGTGACGAAGTACCCGGTGCCCAGCTTCGTCGTCTTGCGGCCGGAGACCGACTCGATCACCGAGTCGAACGTGACCTGGTCGCCCGGGCGCAGGGGCCGCAGATACTCCTGCTCGCAGTCGGTGGCCACCACCGACGTACAGCCCGAGGCGTCGAGGAGGGCCAGCAGCTCGTCGTACGCACCCGTGCGGCCCTCGTGTCCGGACAGACCGCCCATCGTCCAGGCCTGCAGCATGGTGGGCGGGGCGATGGCATCCGGGCCGCGATAGGCCGGGTTGGCATCGCCCATGGCCTCGCACCAGTGCCGGATCATCGGCGTGTTCACCGGGTCCTTGCCCACCCCGGCGATGGCGGCCGGCCGCCCCTCGTACGCCACGAGCCGTGTGCCGAGCGGGTCAAAGACCCCATCTGCCTTGCTCACAGCCGCCCCCGAACCTGTCGGTCCACGCCGTCCTGTCCGGCCGCTCCCGGACCAGTTTCTGACTGTCCGTCAGATAGGGTCCGGTGTCAAGGTCCGGAAAACGCCTGCGCGGCGGCACCGAAGCACCACCGCGCGGACGTGTGACGACCCCGAAGCACACCCCACGAGGGCCCTCAGCCGAAGGGGCCCCCGCAGAGGCTCACCACAGCTCGGCGAACTGGACCGCGGCGTTCTCGTTGCCCTGCTGGACGGTTGTGAAGGGCGAATGATCGACCTGGGCTGTATTGCTCTGGTTCGAGGCCCCGGCACCGACCGCGCTCTGCTGCCCGGTGGACGAGTTGCCGTTGTTGTCGTGACCGACTCCGCTGCCGATGATGGACGCCACACCCGCGTTCGATCCGCTGTCCGCGAAGGCACCGTTGTCGGCGGCCGCCACCCCGCCGAAGAGGGCGGCTGCGAGCGGGAGTGCGGCGACGGTGGCGAGAACGCGGGCGGTACGGATGCTTGCCATGTTGTTCCTCCGTGAACTGCGGCTTGTGTCAGGGCAGTTGGCCGGCCGCCCTGACTGTCGTGGACGACGTCGCGAGACCAGAGTTGCCCACCGAATCCCCGGCGAACCACCCCGGAAGACGCCATTCGCACGCAAGTGTGATGACAAGTAGATAAACCCCTATCTCCACCTTTGATCACATTCACCCCAGAGAGGGGTGGAGAGGACATTTCAACCCTCAAGTGGCGCAAGAGGTGAATCGTTCCTTCGCACATCGGGCCAATTTCTCCCCATCCGGCGTGCCGCCCGGGCTCCCTCTTCCCTTTTTCGAACATGCGTACGAACATAGAAGCATGGCCACCACCGACCGGCAGGCCACGACGCTGGCCCTCGCGCACGCCCTGTCAGCCGCCGAACGCGGCCTGGCCGTCATCCCCCTGTCCCGGACGAAGCTCCCGGCCCTGCGCTCCCCCCACCGCGACGACCCCGACCCGGCCGGAGCGCGCTGCCACGGCGCGTGCGGCCGCCTCGGCCACGGCGTGTACGACGCCTCGACCGACCCGGCCCGCATCCGCGAGCTGTTCGCCGCCGCCCCCTGGGCCACCGGCTACGGCATCGCCTGCGGGCTGCCGCCGTACCACCTGATCGGTGTCGACCTGGACACCAAGTCCGGCACCGACTCCTCGACCGCGCTGCGCGAACTGGCCCTGCGTCACCTGTTCACGATTCCGGAGACGGTCGTCGTGCGCACCCCGAGCGGCGGGCGGCACCTGTGGCTCACCGGCCCGCCGGACGTCGTCGTACCGAACTCCGCCGGACGTCTCGCCCCCGGTATCGACATCCGCGGCGCCGGCGGCTACCTCGTGGGCCCCGGCTCCCGTACCGACCACGGCGTGTACACGACCGCCCCGGGCACCGCGCACCTGGCGCCGGCCCCCTGCCCGCCCTCCCTGCTGCGCCTGCTCGTGCCCCCGCCCCGGCCCCCGCACCCGGCCCCGCCCGCCCCCGGCGACCACGGCCGCGGGCTGGTCCAGTTCGTCCTCTCCGCGCACGAGGGCCAGCGCAACACCCGGCTGTTCTGGGCGGCCTGCCGCGCCTACGAGAACGGCATCGGCCCCGCCCTGGTCGACCCGCTGACCGAGGCGGCTGTCGGCACCGGCCTGTCGGAGCGCGAGGCCCGGGCGACGATCGCCTCGGCGGCACGGATGACGGGGCACCGGCCATGACCCCCGGACAGCCGTCCGAGCACACGGAAGGGGCGCCCCCTTCGGAGGCGCCCCTTCTCAATGTCCGCGGTGGGTGTGGGATTTGAACCCACGGTGACTCGCGCCACGACGGTTTTCAAGACCGTTCCCTTAGGCCGCTCGGGCAACCCACCTCGCTCCCGCCCACCTGGCCGGAGCGGGTACAGCGTACCGGGATCGGGCGTCCGGTGGGCGGCGTGGTCCGTCCGGGCCCCGGGAACCGGGGCGGGGCGCGCCCCTGTTCCGAAAGGGACCCTCTCCGCGCGCGTGCCCCGCGTCAGGGTCAGCTGTCGCCCGTCCGCGCCCCCAGCGTCAGCTGCGCCGTGTGCTCCTGGCCGTCCCGCTTGTAGGTGATCGTCACCTTGTCGCCCGGCTTGTGGGTCCAGATCTCGCCGATCAGGGTCGGGCCGCTGTCGATCACCATGTCGTCCAGCTTGATGATCACGTCGCCGGGCTTGAGGCCCGCCTTGGCGGCCGGGCCGTCCGACTCGACCGGGGCGGAGCCGGACGCGCCCTGGTCGGTGATCTTCGCTCCGTCGCTGGAGTCCGCCAGGGAGACGGAGGCACCGATCTTGGCGTACACCGGCTTGCCGGTCTTGATCAGCTGCTGGGCGACGTACTTGGCCTGGTTGATCGGGATCGCGAAGCCCAGGCCGATCGAGCCGGACTGACCGGATCCGAAGCTGCCGCTGCTGCTCGACTGGATCGCGGAGTTGATCCCGATGACCGCGCCGGCGGCGTCCAGCAGCGGGCCGCCGGAGTTGCCCGGGTTGATCGACGCGTCGGTCTGCAGGGCGCTCATGTACGACGCCTTGCTGGTGGAGCTGCCGTCGCTGGAGGCCACCGGGCGGTTCTTGGCGCTGATGATGCCGGTCGTCACCGTGTTGGACAGGCCGAAGGGCGCGCCGATGGCGATCGTCTCGTCGCCGACGGCCACCTTGTCGGAGTCGCCGAGGGCGAGCGGCTGCAGGTCCGACGGGGCGTTCTTGAGCTTGATGACGGCGACGTCGTAGCCCTGCGCGTGGCCGACGATCTCGGCGTCGTACTTCCTGCCGTTGGGGAACGTGGCGGTGAGCTTGCCGCCGTCCACCGCGTCCGCCACCACGTGGTTGTTGGTGACGATGTGACCCTGCTTGTCGAAGACGAAGCCGGTGCCGGTGCCCCCCTCGCCGCTGGTGCTCTCGGCCTCGATGGTGACCGTGCTGGGCAGCGCCCTGGCGGCCACGTTGGCGATCGTGCCGGGGGCGCGCCTGACCTGCGCGGCGCTGCTGTCGGAGGCGGAGACGGTGGTGGAGCCGCTGCTGTCGTGGTCCTTGGCCAGGGTGTAGCCGAGGCCGCCGCCCAGGCCGCCCGCGACCAGCGCGGCCACCAGGACCGCGGCGACGAGGCCGCCGCGTCCGCTGCGGGGCTTGGGGGCGGGCTGCTGGTACGACGCGCCCCAGCCGCCGGCGCCACCCGCGCCACCCGCGCCGCCGAAACCGGCGGCACCGCCCTCGCCGTACGCCGGGCCGTCGCCGTACGGCGGGGTGGCCGGCGGCGGAGGCGGCCAGGAGCCGTCGGGGGCCGGGCCGGGTGCGTGCGGGGCGCCGGCCGGGCCCGCCGGGGCCTCGGCGGCCGCCGGAACGTCCTGGGGCACCGGCGGAAGCGGAGCCGTCGGCGCGTTCCCCTCCGGCGCGGGCCCCTGCGGGGAGGCGGGAGAGGCCACCGGCACGGGAGGCGCGGACGGGGCCGGGGGTACCTCGTTGCCCTCGTTCTCGGTGCTCACAGCTCTTCTCCTCGATCCACGGCTGTTGTGTCCCGTTGTATGCAGTCAGCTTTTCCCACGGGCCGTCAGAGCACGATAAGCGGTGGCTGTGGGTCCGGGGGTTCTCTTTATATAAGACCATTGAGGCAAAAGTTATATAAATGAACGGAGCGGATGGCGTCGTTCGTCGCACGGACGCGCCCGCGCCGCCACGCGTACCCCGCGACGGTGGCACCATGACGCGGTGACCCACGCACCACACCGCTCCCTGCAGGTCGTAGCCCACCGGGGCGCCTCCGAAGACGCGCCCGAGCACACCCTGGCCGCCTACAAGAAGGCCATCGAGGACGGCGCCGACGCCCTCGAGTGCGACGTACGGCTGACCGCCGACGGCCATCTGGTCTGCGTCCACGACCGGCGGGTGAACCGTACCTCCAACGGCCGCGGCGCCGTCTCCGCGCTGGAACTGGCCGATCTCGCCACCCTCGACTTCGGTTCCTGGAAGACACGCGACGCCTGGCGCGGGCGGGACGAGGAGCCCGACTGGGTGTCCCGCCCCGAAGACCCCGCGGAGACCTCCGTGCTCACCCTGGAGCGACTGCTGGAGCTGGTCGCGGACGCCGGGCGGCGGGTGGAACTGGCCATCGAGACCAAGCACCCCACGCGCTGGGCCGGCCAGGTCGAGGAGCGGCTGCTGACGCTGCTGAAGCGGTTCGGCCTGGACGCACCGGCCTCCGCCGCGGAGTCCCCGGTCCGGATCATGAGCTTCTCCGCGCGTTCGCTGCACCGCGTGCGTGCCGCCGCGCCCACCCTGCCGACCGTCTACCTGGTGCAGTTCCTCACCCCGCGGCTGCGCGACGGGCGGCTGCCCGCGGGCGTGCGGATCGCGGGGCCCTCGATCCGCATCGTGCGCAACCACCCCGCCTATGTGGAACGGCTGAAACGCGCCGGCCACCAGGTGCACGTGTGGACCGTGAACGAGCCCGAGGACGTCGACCTCTGCGTGGAGCTGGGCGTCGACGCCGTCATCACCAACCGGCCGGGCGCCGTCCTGCGCCAGCTGGGACGGATGTGACCTCAAGAGACCGGTAAAGACCTGTGCACACACCTTGACCCCGCTGTGCGGCTGCTGAATTCTCCCTCTCGGCCACACCATTGAAATCCAGCCATGCGACGACCAGAGGGAAAGGGCCTTCGTCACAGGGAGTGCTCCGGCGCGTTCGCTCCGTACAGGGCCGTTGCGAGTGCGTCACCGGAAGGGGATTGGCCGGTTTCCGGTACAGGCCAATGGGGCATCCACACCGTGGCGTGGGGCAAAGGAGGTCTCGGGGGTGGCGTTGGTGGTGGCACAGGAGGTGCCCACGTCGTCGAGCATGGCCGTACCCCATGGCCCTGCGGGCGTGGGGAAGGCGAGGCACCGGATGCGTGCGCAGTTGCGCAGCGGTGGTGTGGCCGAATCGGTCGTCGACGACGCCGTACTGATCCTTTCCGAACTGTTGAGCAATGCCTGCAAGCACGGGCGGCCCCTGGGTGACGCGCTGCCGGGCGACGGTGATGTGCGCGCCGCCTGGCGGGTCGACGCGCGCGGCCGGCTCATCGTCGAGGTGACGGACGGCGGCGGTCCGACCCGGCCGGCGCCGGCCACCCCGTCGGTGACCGCCCACGGCGGCCGCGGGCTGAACATCATCACCGCCCTCGCCGACGACTGGGGCGTCCGGGACGACGTCCACGGCGAGGTGACGGTCTGGGCGGTGGTCCACGAGGACGTGCACGATCCCGATGCCGGGGGCCGCCCGGACGGTTTCGCTACGCGCGTCACAGCCCCTGCGCTCCCGGACCTGGCCGGTCTGGACTTCACCAAGGCCTTCGAGGACCTGGACTGACCTTCGTGGGCCGGGAAGTTGTCCACAGGTTCACTCCCCTGGCGCCGGGTGGGCGTGGGTTGTCCACAGCTTCCCGCCGGTCACGGCACGAACGGCTAGGCTCCCGCCCGTACGAGAAGAGCCGTAACCGGGAGACCCCACGATGGCCAAGAAGCGACCCCAGACGAAGGCCGAGCGGCCGCAGCTCAGCGATGCGGAGGTCCCGGTGGTCGGCGCCCGCGAGCCCTGCCCCTGCGGCAGCGGCCGGCGCTACAAGGCGTGCCACGGCCGGGCCGCGGCGCACGCGGCGACCGAGCTGGTGCAGCGCCCGTTCGAGGGACTGCCGGGTGAGTGCGACTGGGTGGCGCTGCGCGAGCTGGTGCCGGCCGCGACGGTCGAGCTGACCCTCAAGGAGGGCCTGCCCGAGGGCGTTCCCTCGGTCACGCTCGCCACGGTGCTGCCGATGGCCTGGCCCGCACTGCGCCGCGACGACGGCTCGGTGCTGCTCGGCCTGCAGAACGACACGGCGTCCGGCGACCTCAGCCGCGACCTCGCCGACATCCTCCAGCGCGCGTTCCAGGCCGACCCCGGCACGCCGGTGCAGGGCCGCCGCGCACCGGCCGGCGGCCCGCGACTCCAGGACCTGCTCGACCCCGAGGGGCCGTTCGAGCCGGTCGTGCACAGCGGCTTCGAGTTCTGGGTGCCGGACGCGGAGAACGCCACGCCGGAGGTGACCGCCTCCCTGGAGCGGGCCAACGCCGCCGCCATCCCGACGGCCAAGCTCACCGGCGTGGACGCCGCGTACTGGTGCCAGACCCCGGAGAAGAACCACCTGCGCTGGGTGATGCCGCATCCGGAGGAGCAGCTTCTGGACGCTCTCGCGCGGCTGCACGCGGCGGGCCGCTCCAGCCTGGGCGAGGGCACCCGGCTCGTGGGCTCCTTCCGTGCTCACGGCCTCACGGTGCCGGTCTGGGACCTGCCGAGCGGGGTCACGGCGGAGGACGTGGAGAAGCCGGCCGCCGAGTTCGCCGAGCGCCTCGCCGCCGCCCTGACCGCCGGCGAGCCGCTCACGGCGGACGAACGCCGGGCGCGGGGCGGACTGACCAACCGGCAGGTCACGCTCAGCTGACGGCACGCGCGCGGGGCCGCGACTGAACGGTCGGTAAGGCGCGGCCGCGGCCCGCACAACAGGTGACTCCTGTCACAACTCCCCGTTCTGACAGGGAAATCGGTGGCTGAATGACCGAGGCGGAATTTGCGAACCGCCGATCTCTTGTTACCGTTCCAATAGCCCGGTTGCTGGTGCATCCCCCGTCGCCAGCAACCGGGTCTTTGCATCTCCGCGTACGGCGTGCGACGCGTCGCGGACCGTCAACTCCCCTTCTGGATAACGGAGTTGCCGTCGACGTCCGCCGAGTCGCTGCCCGAGCGCAGCAGCAGGGCACCGTCGGCCCCGCGCGAGGCGAACTCGGTGACCGCCGTGTAGGCGTCCGGTCCCCCCTTGGTGTGCCGACGGGGTGTCTCGCAGGTGGCGGGCTCGTCGTCCGTACTCGTGACACAGCGCATCTGCAGTGTGCGGCCGTCCGGACCCATCAGGCTCAGCACGGAGTCCAGCGGCTTGCCGGTGGCGTTGCGGTAGTAGGTGCGGGCCCAGGTGTCCTGGCCCTGGGTCAGCACACAGGTCTGCGCCTCGATGCCGTCCGGGGAGGTCAGCTGGGGGCCGCACCGCGCGGCGGTGTCCAGGCCGAGCCCGAGCAGCCGGGGTGCCGGGTCGGACGGCGCGATCTTGCCGTCCGCGGACCCGGTGCCGTCCGCGCGGGAGCCGGCGTCGTTCTCGCCCCCGGAGGCCTTCTGAGGCCCTGACTTCTCCCCGCCGTGCGGCTTTGCAGCCGCCGTGTGCCGGGCCGCCTCGCCCACCTGCACCGCGGACGCCACCGCCAGCGGCAGCACGACCGCGGCCGTCACGCCACCGAAGAGCGCGACCAGCCGCAGCCTGTGGGATTCCGGTCCGCCGCGCTGTGGCGATCTGCGGCCGTGCCGCCCAGAGTGTCGACGGCCATGTCCCCCAGAAATTCGCAGCATGTGCGGAAGATAACGACCGGGCGGGGCTCGCCCGCCGCGACCGTGCCGGAGACTCCTACAACTCGGGTGCGATCACACCCGTACGAGTGAGGGCGTCGACCACGGCGTCGACCACGGCCTCCACATCGGGCACCCAGGGCGCGGCCGAACCCGGCAGCGGGGCGCGCTCCCAGCGGACGGCGCCCTGGCCGGTCTCGGACGGGGGCAGGGCGAGGTAGCCGCCCTCGCCGTGGAAGCGCAGGGAGCCGGGGACGAAGTCCTTGGCGTAGAGCAGCTCGCCCAACTGCTCCATGGAGTACGGCTTGACGAGCAGCGCCCAGCGGTTCGGCGCGGCGATCACCGGGCCGAGGCGCATGCCCCGCCGGTCGAGCAGGGCGAGGGCGCGCGAGGCGGCGAGTGCCGGCAGGCTGACCGCGCAGGGCGCCCCGCCTCCGGTGGCCAGGATGATCGGCGCGCTCGGCCGGTTGGTCCACCACCAGCGCACCATGCGCGCGTCGGTCGTGGCCGTGAGCAGGCCGGGATCGAAGGGGTGCGCACCGGGTACCGCGCACTCGGGGTCGGGGCAGGCGCAGCGGGCCCGCCCCTGGGGGTCGGGGGCCACGCCCGGGAGTACGGGCCACTGCCACTCGGTCGCGAAGGCCAGGGCCGCGCCGATCAGCTCAGGCCTTCCGTCGTTCCGCCTGGGCTTCCCGTCGTTCCGCCTGGACAGGAGCCTGCGTCGCCTTCCGAGGATCTCGCGCATGAGCGCTCGTTCCTTTCCGTTGCACCGCTGGCAACACCGTGGTCCACATCACACCATGTGTCGATCACTTCACTGTGCGTACCTGTTGGCGCATCACACCCCTGCGTACGGCAGGGGGAACCCCAAGGGGTCGAGCATGGGTCGCGTCCGCGTCCTGGTGGTCCAGCAAAAGCACGGGTGCGGCGCGGGGGTGGCGAAGTATGGCGTTTTGCCGTCGCGCGTGTTTCTCTCCGCCTCCGCCAGGGAGGATGGGGCTCGGCCGTCGGTGGCTAAGACGCCCGGGTCCGTCGCCAGGTTCCGGGTGGCCCCCAACCACCCCTGGCCTTCTCCGAGTACGTACCCATCACGACCGCTGTGACGCTCCGTGGAGCAGGGCCAGTCGACCGCAATGAACCGATCCCCGAGGCAGTTTCAAGCCAACTTGGCAGTAAGGCAAGGGGTTCGGAAGAAACCCTCGTGAACCCCATGGACACCAGGAATCCCCGCAGGACAATGCTGGACATCCCCTCACGAGTGCGTGTACATGTGGAGACACTGCTAGCGGCGCAGAATGACATGGGGGTTTGCGATGCTTTTCAGCAATACGCACCGGTCTGAGGGCCGGACGCCATGACCGCCCCGCACCCTGC
Organism: Streptomyces sp. NPDC001135; assembly: GCF_053598395.1. Classification (NCBI taxonomy): domain Bacteria; kingdom Bacillati; phylum Actinomycetota; class Actinomycetes; order Kitasatosporales; family Streptomycetaceae; genus Streptomyces; species Streptomyces sp. NPDC001135. Next base: position 131,652 of record NZ_JBSFKD010000003.1, read on the forward strand.
GAAAGTGGCCGGAATCGATCCCACGGTTCCCACGCCCGCACACACTGTCGCGCCCGCTCCCCCCGCCCCCGGCGCCGGTCCCTCCCCGGAGACCCCTTCCGTCCCCGCCCCGCACGCCCCCGCCCCCGGTGCCGTCCTCCAGGACCGGCTGGCCGGCTGGGTCTCGGACCTCACCACCCTCCACGAGTTCACCGAGCACCTGTCCCGCACGGACACGCTGGAGGGCACCCTCCAGGAGCTGCTGCGCGCCGGAGCCGCCCTCGTCGGCGCCCGCCGCGGCCTCGTCGTCCTGGAGCCCGGCGACGGACGCGGCCCCCGCACCACCCTCGGTCTCGGCCTCGGCCGCGCCGACCTCGGCCACATCGAGACCGTCCCGCGCGGCGCACTGCCGTACGACACCGGCGCCACCGCCGAGATCGTCCACCCCGACCTGCTCGCCGAGGACGGCCTCGACCCCCGGCACCGCGAGGTGGCCGCCCGCCTCGGCTACGCCGCCAGCTACGCCCTGCCCCTCGCCACCGAATCCGCCGGCCGCCTCGGCGCCGCCGTCTGGTTCTACGACGAGCCGGCCGAACCCCACGAGCGCCGGCGCCACCTCGTCGGCCTCTACGTCCGGCACGCCACCGAGCACCTCGCCCGACTGCTGGAAGTGGAACGCACGCGCGCGTGCGTGGCGACCCTCGCCGAGGAACTGCTGCCCACCCGGCTGCCCCGCGTGCCCGGCATGCAGCTCGCCGCCCGCCGCCGCACCGGCCCGCGCGGCGGCGGCGACTGGTACGACGCACTGCCGCTGCCGGACGCCGCGCTCGGCCTCTCCGTCGGCTCGGTCACCGGCTCGGGACCGAGCGCCGTCGCCGCCATGGGCCGGCTGCGCGCCTCGCTGCGCGCCTACGCCGTGATGGAGGGCGAGGACCCGGTCGCCGTCCTGTCCGACCTGGAGCTGCTGCTGCGGCTGACCGAGCCCGCCCGCTCGGCCACCGCCCTGTTCGCCTACTGCGAGCCCGCCCTGCGCAAGATCACCCTGGCCGGCGCCGGACACAGCCCGCCCCTGCTGATCGGCGACCGGCGCACCGAGTTCGCCGAGACCTCCGTCTCCGCGCCGCTCGGCATGCTCGCCTGCTGGGAGGCGCCCAGCGTGGAGATCCAGGCCGAGGCCGGTGAGACGGTTCTGCTGTACACCGACGGGCTGCTGCACCGTACCGGCGACTCCATGGACCGCGCCTTCGCCCGGCTGCACTCGGCCGCCGCGAGCATCCCGCGGGCGGTGCGCCACGACCCCGGCGCCGTCGCCGACCACGTCCTGCGCACCGTCCTGCCGGACGGCCCGGACATGGCCGACAGCGACGAGGACGTCGTCCTGCTGGCGGCCCGCTTCGACTGAGCCCACCTGGAATGACCGGGCATAACAGGGCATCCGGCCCCGGCCCGCTCCTGGTACGACCGTACGATGATGGAGGTCCCCGCTCGGCCACAAGCAGGAGCGTCGCGGGCCCCGGGGGAGATCACCAGGCGTATCGAGGAGGATCACGTGTCCGACGAGCTCAACCCGGCTGTGCCCGATTCCGCTACCGCGGAGGGCCCCGAGACCGAGTCCGAGGAGACCGTCAAGCAGCGGAAGAACGGCCTGTACCCGGGCGTCTCCGACGAGCTGGCCGAGAACATGAAGTCCGGCTGGGCCGACACCGAGCTGCGTGACCTGAAGCCCGTCCCGCAGGCCGCCGAGACCGCACGCCGCCGTGCCGCCCTCTCCGCCCGCTTCCCGGGCGAGCGCCTGGTCGTCCCGGCGGGGAACCTGAAGACCCGCTCGAACGACACCGAGTACCCCTTCCGGTCCTCCGTCGAGTACGCGTACCTCACCGGCAACCAGACCGAGGACGGCGTCCTGGTCCTGGAGCCCACGGGCGAAGGCCATGAGGAAACGATCTACCTCCTGCCCCGCTCGGACCGGGAGAACGGCGAGTTCTGGCTCTCCGGCCAGGGCGAGCTGTGGGTGGGCCGCCGCCACTCCCTCACCGAGTCCGAGGCGCTCTACGGCATCCCGGCCGCCGACGTGCGCGAGCTGGCGGACAGGCTGCGCGAGGCCACCGGCCCGGTCCGCGTGGTGCGCGGGTACGACGCCGGCATCGAGGCCGCCCTGACCGACAAGGTCACCGCCGAGCGCGACGAGGAGCTGCGCGTCTTCCTCTCCGAGCTGCGGCTGGTCAAGGACGAGTTCGAGATCGGCGAGCTGCAGAAGGCCGTCGACTCCACGGTCCGCGGCTTCGAGGACGTCGTGAAGGTCCTCGACAAGGCCGAGGCCACGAGCGAGCGCTACATCGAGGGCACGTTCTTCCTCCGCGCGCGGGTGGAGGGCAACGACGTCGGCTACGGCTCCATCTGCGCCGCCGGCCCGCACGCCTGCACCCTGCACTGGGTGCGCAACGACGGCCCGGTGCGCTCCGGCGACCTGCTCCTGCTCGACGCCGGCGTGGAGACGCACACCCTCTACACCGCCGACGTCACCCGCACGCTGCCGGTCAACGGCACGTACAGCGAGATCCAGAAGAAGATCTACGACGCCGTGTACGAGGCCCAGGAGGCCGGGATCGCGGCGGTCAAGCCGGGAGCCAAGTACCGCGACTTCCACGACGCCGCCCAGCGCGTGCTCGCCGAGAAGCTCGTCGAGTGGGGCCTGGTCGAGGGCCCGGTCGAGCGCGTCCTGGAGCTGGGCCTGCAGCGCCGCTGGACCCTGCACGGCACCGGCCACATGCTCGGCATGGACGTCCACGACTGCGCCGCCGCGCGGACCGAGACGTATGTGGACGGCACGCTGGAGCCGGGCATGGTGCTCACCGTCGAGCCGGGCCTGTACTTCCAGGCCGACGACCTGACCGTGCCCGAGGAGTACCGGGGGATCGGCGTCCGGATCGAGGACGACATCCTGGTGACGGAGGACGGCAACCGGAACCTGAGCGCTGCGCTGCCTCGGCGGTCCGGCGAGGTTGAGGCATGGATGGCCTCGCTGAAGGGCTGATCTGAGATTCAATGGCCGGGTACCGGGGAGGTGCCCGGCCGTTTTCGTCCGCGGGTGGTCCGTGACTGGTCGCGCCCGCGCGGCCGAGCCGCATACCGGCACAGTCCCGCGCCCCGCACGGGGCGCCGCACTCACGGGGGGTGGACACGTGGACGACGGCTTCTGGGCCGGTTTCGGCGTCGATCTGCATCTGGAGCCGGACTCGGTGGACGGGCGCCGGGCCGGGCTCGAACGGGCGCTCAGGGACGCCGTACGGGACGGGCGGCTCGCGCCGGGGACCCGGTTGCCCGCCACTCGGCGGCTCGCCGCCGACCTCGGCATCTCGCGCGGTACCGCCAAGGCCGCCTACGACCAGCTCGTCGCCGAAGGGTATCTGACGGCACGTCAGGGCTCGGGTACCCGGGTCGCCGAACTGCCGGCCGTCGAGTCGGCGGAACCCGGCACGGCGACAGGCACGCGCGCCCCGCGTTTCGATCTGCGCCCCGGCAGCCCGGACGTCGGCGCGTTCCCGGCCGCGGCCTGGCTGCGCGCGCTGCGCCGGGCCATAGCGACGGCGCCCTCACTGGCGTACGACTACGGCGACCCGCGCGGCCGGATCGAACTGCGCACGGCGCTCTCCGGCTATCTGGGACGGGCGCGGGGGGTGCTCGCGCCGCCGGAACGGATCGTCGTCACCTCGGGGTACGTGCAGGGCCTCGCGCTCCTCACCCGCGTGCTGGACGGCGCCGCCGTCGCCATGGAGGACCCCGGACTGCCCTTCCACCGGGAGGTGGTGCGGCGCAATGGCGGAACGGTCCTGCCGGTCCCGGTCGACGCGCACGGGGTGTGCCCCGAGGAGCTGGACAGGGCGGCCGCGGTGGTGGTCACCCCGGCCCACCAGTACCCGACCGGGGTGACCCTGCGTCCCGAGCGGCGGCGGGCGCTCGGCGACTGGGCACGCGCGCGTGGCGGGCTGATCGTCGAGGACGACTACGACGGGGAGTTCCGCTACGACCGCCAGCCGGTGGGCGCGTTGCAGGGCATGGCGCCCGGCCAGGTGGTGTACCTCGGCACGGCCTCCAAGACGCTCGGCCCGGCACTGCGGCTCGGCTGGATGGTGCTGCCCCCGCACCTGGTCGACGCGGTCGCCGACGCCAAGCTGCACAGCGACCACCACACCGAGACCATCGGGCAGCTGGCCCTCGCCGAACTGATCGACAGCCATGCCTACGACCGGCACGTCCGCGCGTGCCGGCTGCGCTACCGGCGCCGCCGCGACCAGCTGCTGGACCGCCTGGGCACGGCCCGTGGCGTGCACGGCATCGCGGCCGGCCTGCACGCGCTGATCGACGTGCCCGACGAGGCCGAGGTGCTGGCCCGCGCGGAGGCGGAGGGCCTCGCCCTCGGCACCCTCGGCGACCACTGGCACACCCCCGGACCCGGCCGCCCGCAGGGCCTGGTCGTCGGCTACGGGACGCCCCGCGAACGGGCGTACCCGGAGGCGCTGGAGGTCCTGGCCAAGGTCCTGGACAGGGGTTGAGCGCGTCCGGTGCAGCCTCACAGAACCGGGTCGCGGTCGTGCAGGATCCGTTGGAAGAGCCGGCAGTCCCGCCACTCCCCGTCGATGTGCAGGTACTTCGGGGCCAGGCCGACCGGTTCGAAACCGGTCTTCGTCAGGACCCGCTGTGAGCCGGTGTTCGCGAGCAGCGTGGAGGCCTCGATCCGGTGCAGCCCCACCGTGTCCCGCGCGATCCGGCAGACCCGCTCCACCGCGGCCGTGGCCAGACCGCGGCTCTGCCGGTCCGCGGCCACCCAGTAGCCGAGGGAGGAACTGCAGAAGGGACCCCGGACGATCCCGGTCAGGGTGATGGTCCCGGCGATCCGGCCGTCCGCCGCCTCGAGCACCAGGGGGACCGCCGCACCCGCCGAGAACAGCCGCAGCAGCCCCTCGGTCCGCTCGCGCTGCCCCGCCCCGGTGAAGAAGGACTCCGGCCGGCGCGGCTCCCACGGCCGCAGATGCTCGCGGTTGTCCACGTAGGCCGTACACAGCGCGTCCGCGTCGGCGAGCGTCACAAGCCGCAGTGTCACACCGGGCGCTATGCCGGCGCTCTCGATCTCCATTCCCTCACTATGCCGTGAGCAGTGAAGGATCCTTCTTCCACTTGAGGATCTTGTCGAAGCTGACCACCGTGCCGCCGCGGCCGGGCTTGGCGCCGACGTGGACGTGGTCGGCGAGTTCGCGGATGAGACAGAGACCGCGGCCGTGCTCGGCGTCCGGGCGGGCGGGCCGGATCTCGTGGGCGCGCAAGAAGCCCGGTCCGGAATCGGTCACTTCGATACGGCACTTCTCGCCGTCGAGGTACGCGGTCACCCGGTACGCCTCCGAGGAGCCGCCGTTCGGGACGTCACCGCCGTGCTCTACTGCGTTGGCGCAGGCCTCGCTCAGGGCGACGGAGAGGTCGTAGGAGATCTCGGGGTCGACGCCCGCCGTCTCCATGGTGCCGATCAGCAGACGCCGGGCGAGCGGCACGCTCGCGGCCTCGCGGCGCAGATGGAGTGACCACCAGATGCTCATGCTCCAGCCTCCTGGCCGCGGCTCGACATACCGATACGTATTGCCGCCCATAGGGGGCCGTAAGCACATCGTTGACGTGACTCCGCCCATACAGCCGATGCGCCGGGGGAGGAATCGGTGTATGAGGGACGTTCCCGCGGCCCTGCCGTAGGACATGGACAGGCCCAGTGCGATGATGAGGCCGCCATGACTGCCCCCCACCCGCGCACGGCGCGCCCCGGAGCCGGGCTCCGGATCCTGCGGGCCGCGGTGTTCGCCGCGGTCTGTGTCGCGCTGGCCGCGTGCGGGCACACCCTCGCCTCCTGCGCGGGTGTGCCGCTGTGGACGCTGGGTGCGGGCTTCCTCGGCTGTCTGCTGCTCGTGGTGCCGCTCGCCGGGCGGGCCCGCTCACTGCCGGGCATCGCCGCGCTCCTCGCCCTCGGCCAGACCGCGCTGCACGCGCTGTTCGGGCTGGGCCAGCACGGGGCCGCCATGGCCTCGGGCGGGACGGCACCGGGCGGCATGGCGATGGCGGCACCGGGTGCGCGCGGCTCCTCGCTCAGCGACACCGCGCTCGTGGAGCAGGCCGCGCGCTTCCTGTGCGGGTCGAACCCCACCGCCCTCACCCCCGGACGCGCCTTCCACGTCCTGCTCGCCGCCCACCTCATAGACCGCTCGGGCCGGCCCGTGACCGTCCTGCGCGGCATGTACCACGCCCCGGACGCCACCGGCGCCGCCGCGGGACCGCTGCCGATGCTGCTCGGCCACGTCCTCGCGGCCGTCGCCGCCGGCTGGCTGCTGCGCCGCGGTGATCTGGCCCTGCTGCGGCTGATCGAGCTGTCGGCGCACGGAGTCGCCGAGGGGGCGCTCGTACGGTCCCTGCGGGCGGCTCTCGCGCTGGCGCACGCCCTGTGCGCCGGGCTGCTGCCCGCCTCCGTGCCCGGTCCGCGCGGCCGTCGTAGCGCGCGGGACGAGGCGCCGGCACCGCACACCACGGCCCTCCAGCACACGGTGATCCGGCGCGGCCCGCCCGCCGCCGGCCTCCTCCTCGCCGCCTGACGCGACGCGCGCGCCACTCCCAGGAGAGGCTGCCGCCGTCGCGCGGCACACGCGCGTGCGTACCCGTGCACCCACCGAGTGGCACGGCCCGCACCCGCGTCCCTCTCTTCGTCACCGGACTCTCAGAGTGGAGTGCTCCTGCCATGCAGGCTTCTCGTACCGCGTCCCGTCGCGCCGTCCTTCGCCGTACCTCCTCCCGTGTCGCCGCCGCGGGCGCCGTCGCGGGTACGGCCGTACTGGCGCTGTCCGCCCCCGCCTTCGCGCACGTCACCGTGCAGCCGGAGACCCCCGCGGCCAAGGGCGGCTACGCCGTCGTCGACTTCAAGGTCCCCAACGAGCGCGACAAGACCTCGACCACCAAGGTCGAGGTCAGCCTCCCGGCCGACCACCCGATCGCCTCGGTCATGGCCCAGCCGGTCCCCGGCTGGAACGTGCAGGTCACCAAGTCCAAGCTGGCCAAGCCGCTGACCGTGCACCACGAGAAGATCGACGAGGCCGTCACCAAGGTCACCTGGACCGCCGCCGACGGCAAGGGGATCCAGCCCGGCTACTTCCAGAAGTTCCCGCTGTCCCTCGGCGCCCTGCCCGACAACACCGACCAGCTCGTCTTCAAGGCGGTCCAGACGTACTCCGACAAGGAGGTCGTCCGCTGGATCGAGGTGCCCCGGGCCGGCCAGGACGAGCCGGAGAACCCGGCGCCGGTGCTGGAGCTGTCCGCCGCGACCGACGAACACCACGGCACGGCGAGCGCCGAGGACGCCTCCGACACGACCGGGAACGCGGCCGCCACCGACTCCGGCTCCGGCACCGACACCACCGCGCGCGTGCTCGGCGTGGTCGGCATCGCCGTCGGCGTCGCGGGTGTGGCCTACGGCGTCCTCGCGGGCCGCCGCCGCACCGCCTGAGCCCCCACCGCTTCCGGACCGCGCACGGGGGTCGTACGACTCGTGCGACGCTGTCATGGCCGTCGTCATGGCTGTCGTACGACCCCGGTGCGCGCCGGAGTACTCACCATCTGGGACATTTTTCTATGCGCAAGAAGACGTTCGCCGCGGCCGCGCTGCTCGCCGCCGCCACCCTGACCCTCTCCGCCTGCGGCAGCGGGAACGACGGCAATTCACCGATCGCCGTGGTCTCGGAGGAGTCCGACTCGGGCAAGGCCGCCATCGTCCTCGACAAGCCCTTCGAGAAGCCGGACCTCGTCCTCACCGACACGCACGGCAAGAAGTACGACCTCCGCAAGGAGACCCAGGGCCGTCCGACCCTCCTGTACTTCGGCTACACCCACTGCCCCGACATCTGCCCGACGACGATGAGCAACATCGCCGTCGCCAAGAAGGCGCTGCCCAAGGCCGAGCAGAACGACCTGAGGGTCGTGTTCGTCACCACCGACCCGGGCCGGGACACCCCGGCCGGGCTGGGCAAGTGGCTCAAGGGCATCGACCCGCAGTTCATCGGCCTGACCGGGGACTTCCCCACCATCCAGGCCGGTGCCCGCTCGGTCGGCATCACCGTGGAGCCGACGACGAAGGACAAGAACGGCAAGCTCGTCTCCGTCCACGGCACCCAGGTCATCGCCTTCTCACCGAAGACGGACGGCGGTTACGTCTACTACGGCGAGAGCGCCACGGTCGACGACTACGCCAAGGGCCTGCCCAAGATCGTCAAGGGGGAGAAGCCGTGAGGCGCCACACCCTTGTGACGGCGGCTGTCTGCACCGGTGCCCTCGCCCTGGCGGGCTGCTCGGACTCGGGGTCCGGCTCCGGTTCCGGGTCGGCGAAGGCCGAGCTGTCGGTGAACGCCCCGTACATGCCGCAGCCGGTCTCCGCCGACATGGCCGCGGGCTTTCTGACGATCACCAACAAGGGCGGCGCGAAGGACGAGCTGACCGCGGTGAGCAGTGACGCCGCCGGCCAGGTCACCATGCACAGCACCATGGGCGGCGCCATGCGGGAGAAGACCTCCTTCGCGATACCCGCCCATGGTCAACTCGTGTTCAAAAGCGGCGGCAACCACCTGATGTTCGAGGAGCTGAAGCGCAAGCCGAAGCAGGGCCAGACGGTCGCCGTGAAGCTCACCTTCGCCAAGTCCGGGCCCCTCACCGTCGAGATGCCGGTGAAGTCCGCCACGTACAACCCGTCGACCGGCCACTGACGGAGGGACCGACCACCGTGACGCGGACCATCACCCCCACACGACACAGGGGCAGCCTGCGCACCCTGGCGCTGCTGTTCCTCGCCGTCACCGGCGCACTGCTCGCGGGCGCCGGACCGGCCTCCGCCCACGCGGCGCTGACCGGCAGCGACCCCGCGCAGGGGGTGGTGGTCAAACAGGCACCCAGCCAGGTGGCGCTCACCTTCTCCGAGAAGGTGGCGATGAACGACGACTCCCTGCGCGTCCTCGACCCCAAGGGCAAGCCGGTCCAGACCGGCAAACCCGCCAACCTGAGCGGGACGACGTACGCCGTGCGGCTCAGGAGCGGCCTGGGCAAGGGCACCTACACGGTCACCTACCAGGTCGTCTCGGCCGACAGCCATCCCGTCTCCGGCGCCTACACCTTCTCCATCGGGGCGCCCTCGCAGACCGTGGTCTCCGGCACCGGCCCGGTCGCGGGCGGCGGAGTCGTGGGCGGGCTCTACGCCTTCGGGCGGTACGCCTCGTACGCCGGGTTCATCGTGCTCGCGGGCGGCGCGGCCTTCGTGCTCGCCTGCTGGCAGCGGGGGGCGGGCGTACGGGCCCTGCAGCGGCTGGTCGTCGGCGGCTGGCTCACCCTCACCGCGGCCACCCTGTGGCTGCTGCTGCTGCGCGGCGCGTACACCACCTCCGGGAAGTTCGCCGACGTCTTCGACCTCGGCCTGCTCGGCCAGGTGCTGCAGACCAAGACCGGTGCGGCGCTGGTCTCCCGGCTGCTGCTGCTCGCCGCCGCCGCGCTGTTCATCGCCGTCCTCTTCGGCGCGTACACCAAGCGGGAGGAGGGCCAGGAGAAGCGCGATCTGACGTTCGGGCTCGCGGTCGGCGGTGTGGTCGTCGCGGCGGGGCTCGCGACCAGCTGGGCCATGGCCGAGCACGCCTCGGTAGGCCTCCAGCCGGGCATCGCCATGCCGGTCGACGTCATCCACCTGCTCGCGGTCGCCGCGTGGCTGGGCGGGCTCACCGCCCTGCTCGTCGCCCTGTACCGGGCGCCCGCCGAGACACCGGTCCAGGCCGCCGCGGTGCGCCGTTTCTCGCGTGTGGCCTTCGGCTCCGTCATCACGCTCGTCGCGACCGGCGCGTACCAGTCCTGGCGCCAGCTGGGCTCGTGGGCGGCGTTCACCGACACCCGGTACGGACAGCTGCTGCTGGTCAAGATCGGGCTGGTGGCGCTGCTGGTCGGCATCGCGTCGGTGTCGCGGCGGTGGACGGGCCGGCTCGCCGACACGGTCGCCGCCGCCGGGAAGAAGTCGGGGAAGGAACGCGAGAAGGAGCGCGTCACCGCGTCGAAGACGGCCGGGAAGGGCGGCGGCTCCGGGGACTCCCCGCGCGCCGCCCAGCTCGCCCGGCAGCGGGCCGCGATGGACGCCGCCCGGCAGAAGCGGCTGCGGGACGGCGACCCGAACCGCTTCGGGCTGCGCCGCTCGGTGCTCGCCGAGGCCGGTGTCGCGGTCGTCCTGCTCGCCGTCACCACCTGGCTGACCCAGACCGAGCCGGGCCGTACCGAGCTGGACGCCAAGGCCGCCGCCACGTCCTCCTCCACCTCGGCCACGGCGCCTTCGAACGGCGCGCTGACCCTGGACATGCCCTTCGACACCGGCGGCACCGACGGCAAGGGCGTCGTCAGCATCGACCTCGACCCCGCGCGGGTGGGCGGCAACGAGATGCACGTGTACGTCCAGCGGCCCAACGGCCGGGCCTTCGACATCCCGGAGGTGAAGGTCGCCTTCACCCTCGAGGCGAAGAAGATCGGCCCGCTTCCCGTGACCCCCGACCACATCACCACCGGCCACTGGTCGGCGAGCGGAGTGCAGATCCCCATGGCTGGCGACTGGAAGATCGACGTGACCGTGCGGACCTCCGACATCGACCAGGTGACCGTCTCCAAGAACGCGCAGATCGGCTGAACGACACCATGCCCGACCAGTCCATCCCTCAGGCCCGCACCTCCGCCGAGGCGTACGAGGCGTCCGACGCGTCCGAGCCCGCCGGCGGACACGGCATCTCCCGGCGCGCCCTGCTCGGCACCGCGGGCGCCACCGGTCTCGTGCTCGGCGCGGCGGGCGGGGCCGTGGGCTACGCCGCCGCCCCCGACCGCGCCACCCCGCTGACCTCGGTGGGCTCCGACCGGGCGATGTTTCACGGGAAACATCAGCCCGGTATCACCGAGGGGCTCCAGGCGCGCGGCCATGTCGTCGCCTTCGACCTGGTGGCGGGCGCCGGCCGCAAGGAGGCGGCGGCCCTGCTGCGCCGCTGGTCGACGACGGCCGAGCGGCTGATGGCGGGCGAGGCCGCACCGCACGACGACACCGATGTGGCCCGCGACGCCGGGCCGTCCTCGCTGACGATCACCTTCGGCTTCGGGCACTCCTTCTTCGGCAGGACCGGTCTGGACAAGCAGCGGCCGACCGCGCTGGATCCGCTGCCGGACTTCTCCTCCGACCACCTCGACAAGGCGCGCAGCGACGGCGACCTGTGGGTGCAGATCGGTGCGAACGACGCCCTGGTCGCCTTCCACGCCCTGCGTGCCATCCAGAAGGACGCCGGCGGGGCGGCCCGGCTGCGCTGGCAGATGAACGGTTTCAACCGCACCCCGGGCGCCACCGCGCATCCCATGACGGCCCGCAACCTCATGGGCCAGCTGGACGGCACCCGCAACCCGAAGCCGGCCGACTCCGACTTCGACCGGCGGATCTTCGTGCCCGCCACGGGCGAGCCCGCCTGGATGGCGAACGGCTCCTACGCCGTCGTACGCCGCATCCGCATGCTCCTGGACGACTGGGAGAAGCTGTCGGTGCCGGCCCAGGAGGCGGTCATCGGGCGCCGGAAGTCCAATGGGGCACCGCTGTCCGGGGGCGACGAGACCACCCCGATGGACCTGGAGAAGGCCGACGCCAAGGGCGAGTACGTCGTCCCGCTGAACGCGCACGCCCGGATCACCCGGCCCGACAGGAACGGCGGCGCGGCCATGCTGCGGCGCCCCTTCTCCTACCACGACGGCTTCGACACGGACGGCACTCCGGACGCCGGTCTGCTGTTCATCTGCTGGCAGGCGGACCCGCTGCGCGGCTTCGTACCGGTGCAGCGCAAGCTCGACCGGGGCGACGCGCTGTCGCAGTTCATCCGGCACGAGGCGAGCGGTCTGTTCGCGGTGCCGGGCGGGGCGGCGAAGGGCGAGTATGTGGGGCAGCGACTGCTGGAAGGGTGACCATCCGGGTTCAAACCACCCGGTCGTGTGGTGTTCATGGGACACCCAAGCCGCTGTGCCCTGCGCCCATTAGGGTGAGGACATGCCAGCGAGCTATGCGTATCTCGGCCCCGAGGGCACCTTCACCGAGGTCGCCCTGCGGACACTCCCGGAAGCGGCCACCCGGGAGCTGATCCCGTACGTGTCGGTGCAGTCCGCGCTGGACGCGGTGCGGGCCGGCGAGGCCGAGGCGGCGTTCGTACCGATCGAGAACTCCGTCGAGGGCGGCATCACCACCACCCTGGACGGACTGGTCGCGGGTGAACCGCTGATGATCTACCGCGAGGTGCTGCTGTCGATCACCTTCGCGCTGCTGGTCCGGCCGGGCACGGACCTCACGGACATCAAGACGGTCTCCGCCCACCCGGCGGCCCAGCCGCAGGTACGCAACTGGCTGCGCCGGCACCTTCCGGACGCGACCTGGGAATCGGCCGCTTCCAACGCGGACGCCGCTCGCCTGGTCCAGGAGGGCCGCTACGACGCCGCGTTCGCCGGCGAGTTCGCCGCCGCCCGGTACGGCCTCGAGGCGCTGGAGACGGGGATCCACGACGCGGAGAACGCGCAGACCCGGTTCGTGCTGGTCGGCCGCCCGGCCCGGCCCGCCGCGCCGACCGGCGCCGACAAGACCTCGGTGGTGCTGTGGCAGCGCGACGACCACCCCGGTGCCCTGCGCGACCTGCTCGGTGAGTTCGCCTCGCGCGGGATCAACCTGATGGTGCTGCAGTCCCGGCCGACCGGCGCCGGCATCGGCAACTACTGCTTCTGCATAGACGCCGAGGGCCATATCTCCGACCGGCGGGTGGCGGAGGCGCTGATGGGGCTGAAGCGGATCTGTCTCCAGGTGCGCTTCCTCGGCTCCTATCCGCGTGCGGACATCAAGCCGGGCGAGGCTCCGGCGGCGCGGCCGGGTACCTCGGACGAGGAGTTCGTGGCGGCGGCGGACTGGATGGCGCGCTGCCAGGACGGCCGGTTCTAGCCAGTCCTCTCTGCATATCAACGTTATCCACAGAGGTTATCCACAGGTGCCCTTCTCGACCTGGGGACAAGTCGACAGACAAGGGCGACCAGGTCGACAAATCGCCCTGCGGCCCCCAGATCGGGTCACCGCGACCTGGGTCACCCTTCGTCCGCCCGTTTCCTTTGGTTCATCTTTCGGGGCGACCTTTTTCCACCCGATGGCAGGTGTCGAGGCGTTTTGACCCGGGAATTCTTCCCTCCGTTCCTCACTTCCGGAGTGATCAATTCCGGCGTCCACAGACCTTCCACACAGCCTGTGGATAACTCTTCGAAGGGTGTGGATTTCTGTGGACAACCGGCCTGCCAAGTCCCGTTCTCCACAAGGGAATCCAGTCAACCCGAGGCCCTGGGCATGCCCCGTCCCAGGGAGTGAGACACTTTTCCTTGACACGCTCGGCAATTACGGCATAACGGAACGTAAGTCGCGAATCAGAACACGTCGGAATAGAGATTCGTGAGCGGCAACCGGGCACCGGTAGCCTTGGCCTCGTGATTGACCTTCGCCTGCTCCGTGAGGACCCCGACCGTGTGCGCGCGTCCCAGCGCGCCCGTGGAGAGGACGTCGCGCTCGTCGACGCTCTCCTGTCTGCCGACGAGCGGCGCAGGTCCTCCGGCGTCCGCTTCGACGAACTGCGCGCCGAGCAGAAGCAGCTCGGCAAGCTGATCCCCAAGGCCACCGCCGACGAGAAGGCCGAGCTGCTCAAGCGTGCCGAGCAGCTGAAGGCCGACGTCAAGGCCGCCGACGCCGAGCGCGACGCGGCCGACGCCGAGACCCAGGAGCTGCTGCTCCGGCTCGGCAACCTCGTCCACCCCGACGTGCCCGTCGGCGGCGAGGAGGACTTCGTCACGCTGGAGACGCACGGCACCATCCGTGACTTCGGTGCCGAGGGCTTCGAGCCCAAGGACCACCTGGAACTGGGCCAGCTGCTGGGCGCGATCGACGTCGAGCGCGGCGCCAAGGTCTCGGGCTCCCGCTTCTACTTCCTCACCGGTGTCGGCGCACTCCTGGAGCTGGCCCTGGTGAACGCGGCGATCACGCAGGCCACGGCGGCCGGCTTCACCCCCATGCTCACCCCGGCGCTGGTCCGGCCCCAGTCCATGGCGGGCACCGGCTTCCTCGGCCAGGCGGCGCAGGACGTCTACCACCTCGACAAGGACGACCTGTACCTGGTCGGCACCTCCGAGGTCCCGCTGGCGGCGTACCACATGGACGAGATCATCGACGCCGACAAGCTGCCGCTGCGGTACGCCGGCTTCTCGCCCTGCTTCCGCCGCGAGGCCGGCTCGCACGGCAAGGACACGCGGGGCATCTTCCGTGTGCACCAGTTCGACAAGGTCGAGATGTTCTCCTACGTCGCGCCGGAGGACTCCCAGGCCGAGCACCAGCGGCTGCTGGAGTGGGAGAAGCAGTGGCTGACCTCGCTGGAGCTGCCCTTCCGCGTCATCGACGTCGCCAGTGGTGACCTCGGCTCCTCCGCCGCCCGCAAGTACGACTGCGAGGCGTGGATCCCGACGCAGGGCAAGTACCGCGAGCTGACGTCGACCTCGGACTGCACCGAGTTCCAGTCCCGCCGCCTGTCGATCCGCGTCCGCGACGGAAAGCAGGTCAAGCCGCTCGCCACGCTCAACGGCACGCTGTGCGCCGTACCGCGCACGATCGTGGCGATCCTGGAGAACCACCAGCAGGCCGACGGCTCCGTCCGGGTCCCCGAGGTGCTGCGCCCGTACCTGGGCGGCCGGGAGGTCCTGGAGCCGGCCGCCAGGTGACCGGCTTCCCCTACCGGCTGATCGCGACCGACCTCGACGGGACGCTCCTGCGCTCCGACGAGTCGGTCTCGCAGCGCACCCGTGACGCGCTCGCCGCGGCCACCGCGGCGGGCGCGGCCCACATCGTCGTCACCGGCCGCGCGGTCCCGTGGACCCGGCACATCCTGGACGACCTCGGCTACGACGGCCTCGCCGTCTGCGGCCAGGGCGCGCAGGTCTACGACGCCGGCGCGCACCGCCTGCTGACGTCCGTGACCTTGGACCGGCAGCTGGCGCGGGTGGCCCTGGCCAAGATCGAGGCCGAGGTGGGCCCGCTGTATCTGGCGGCCGGCCGGGACGGTCTGGACGGCGAGGTGCTGGTGGGCCCGGGGTACGCGGTCACGGGCAGCCTCCCGGCCACCCCGTTCACCGACGTGTCCGACCTCTGGGCGGCCCCGCTCAACAAGATCTACGTACAGCATCCGACGATGGGTGACGACGAGTTGGCGGAGGCCGCCCGGCAGGCCGCCGGCGGCTTCGTCACGGTCGCCATGGCGGGCGAGGGCATCGTGGAACTGCTCCCGCTGGGCCTGTCCAAGGCCACGGGCCTGTCTCTCGCCGCCCGCCGGCTGGGCCTGAAGGCCGCGGAGACGATCGCCTTCGGCGACATGCCCAACGACATCCCGATGTTCGCCTGGGCCGCTCACGGGGTGGCCATGGGAGACGCCCACGAGGAGCTCCGCGCGGTGGCCGACGAGGTGACGGCTTCCCACGAGGACGACGGGATCGCGGTGGTGCTGGAGCGGTTGCTGGCGTAGGGCTGCGCCGTCGGACCCGCGGTCCGTTGCCGGGTGCGGTCCGTGGTGAGCTGGTCGCGCAGTTCCCCGCGCCCCTGGGGGGTGCGGTTCCGCCTGCTGTCGGAGCACCGCCGCCGCTGCGGGCGGTCGTGCCGCTGGGGCGGCACGGGTGGGCGCAGCGGCACCTGGTGAGCGCCGAGTTGCGCAACTCGTCCGGCCGCCCCAGCGTAGGGGCCCCCTTGCAAGAGGGGGCCACAGGGAAGGCGGCCCACGCAAGCGCAGCGCTCACGTGCTCGAAGCGGCCGCCCCGGGCTGCCCTTCGGGCTCGACGGTGGGGTAACTACACCGGAGCCGGCCTCGGGCCGCCCTGTCGGGAGCTGGGCGTACTGCCGTGCATGGACATCGCCCACCTCCACTCCCGGTCCGTGACGCCGGGACACTCCCGGCGGATGGGGCACAACCACTCTGCCCCGCCGCCGAGTCGGGCGCCACCGAATTACCGGCGGCGCCACCTGCGGCGCCGCGCCTTGCTGAAGAACCAGCCCGCCGGCGGCTCGTCGGAGCGCCACGGCTGGGGCTCCGGGTCCTCGGCCCGCCAGCGGGCCGCGAGCATCCGGGCCCGGGCGGACGGCTCGGAGGTCTCGGCGGCCCGTATGAAGTCCTCGTCCAGGACCAGCCCGTCCCAGACCTCGCCCTCGGGCCGCCCGTGCCCGTCGTCCCCCCGTGTCTCCTCTGCCATCAGCGGCCTCCTAGCCGTTCATCCGCTGTGCCCAGTGTGCCCGGACCGGTGTGAACTCCTCGTCAATCCGCTGGAGGCCTACTCCTCGCCCGCCAGCTTCAGCGTCCGCAGCTTCTGCCCGGCGTACCAGGTGGCCAGCACGGTGACCGCGACCAGCAGCACGGTGGCCGTCGGCAGGCTCACCTGCGAGGTCACCAGGTCCCCGCCGGCGACCTTGTGGGCGACGGCCAGCGACCACTGCTGGACACTGAGGGTGCGTGCACCGGGCACCAGGGAGCCGAACAGGGCCTCCCAGACGAGGGCGTAGACCAGCCCGAAGACCACCGCGTGCCGGGACACCGTGCCGAGGAGCAGGAAGAGCGCGGAGTACGCGATGGAGGAGACCAGTGCGGCCACCGTGTAGGCGACGGCGATCTGCTGGCCGTTGCCGTTCAGGATCAGGCCCGCGATCAGGGTCGGAAGCGCCGAGAAGACCATGGTCACGGCGATGGCGACGATCAGCTTGGTGAAGATGATCGCGGGACGCTTCAGCGGCTTGGACAGCAGATAGACGACGGAGCCGTCATCTATCTCCGGGCCGATCGCGCCCGTGCCGGCGATGACGCCGATGATCGGCACCATCGTGGCGATCGCGAAGCCGCCGAGCACGTTCGCGGCGGTCTGGTCGTCGGCTCCCGTCAGGCCGCGCACGGCCACGGCGAGCACGATCAGCAGCAGCGGCAGAGCGCCCAGGATGAGGGCCCGGCGGCGGCCGAGCAGGGCTCGGTAGGTGAGCCGGGCGACGGTGGGGTCGTACATCTTCGGCCTCCTACGCCGCGACCAGATACGAGAAGACGGACTCCAGGGACTCGTCGGACGGCGAGACCGTGAGGAGCCGGATGCCGCGGTCCCGGGCGACCTTCGGCAGCAGGGCGGTGAAGCGGCCGAAGTCGACGGCCTGGATGCGCAGCGCGCCCTCGGTCAGGTCGACCTCGATACCGGCCGTGGAGGGGTCGGCGATCAGCGCGGCCGCGAGGGCGCGGTCGTCGCTGGAGCGGACCAGGTAGCGGTGCGGGCGGTCGGTCATCAGCCGGCGGATCTTGCGGAAGTCGCCGCTGGCCGCGTGCCGTCCGGCGACGACGACCTCGATGTGCCGGGCGAGCTGCTCGACCTCCTCCAGGATGTGCGAGGAGAACAGCACGGTGCGGCCCTCGTCGCCCATCTTCCGCAGCAGGTCCATCAGTTGCATGCGCTGGCGCGGGTCCATGCCGTTGAACGGCTCGTCGAGCAGGAGCAGCGACGGGTCGTGCACGAGCGCGCTCGCCATCTTCACGCGCTGCCGCATGCCCTTGGAGTACGTGGAGATCTTCCGGTCCTGCGCGTACTCCATCTCGACCGTGGCGAGGGCCCTTTGGGCGGCCTTGGCGCCCAGGCCGTGCAGCTCGGCGTTGGCGACGACGAACTCGCGGCCGGTGAGGAAGTCGTACATCGCCTCGCGTTCGGGGACGATGCCGATGTGCCGGTAGATCTGCTCGTTGCGCCACACCGGCTGTCCGTCGAGGGTGACGGTGCCCGTGGAGGGGGCGAGGAAGCCGCCCATCATGTTGATCAGGGTGGACTTGCCGGCGCCGTTGGGGCCGAGCAGGCCGGTGACGCCGGGGCCGATGGTCATGGTGATGTCGTTGACGGCGACCACGTTGCCGAACCAGCGGGAGACGTGGTCGATGCTGAGCGTGGTCACAGGCCCACCTTCTTGTAGCGGCGCATCAGCAGGCCGTAGCTGCCGGCGATCAGAGCGAGCACGACCAGGACGTAGACCGCGCCCTGCCCGGCCGACGGGCCGACCGCTCCGGGGTTGCGGGCGGTCGCGCCCAGGAAGGCCGACTGGACGCCGTCGATGAGCGTGACGGGCGAGAACAGGCCGATCCACGGGATCGCGCTGGAGTGGTTCTGCACATCGGCGATGGCCTGGAGCGTGCTGACCGCGCCGTAGGAGATGATCATGACGGCGATCACCGCGGCGATGCCGAAGCCCCGGCGCGGGGTGACGGCGGCGATGACCAGGCCGATGCCGGCGAAGAGCAGGGAGAGCAGGGCCACGGAGACCAGTCCCTCGGCGAATTCCTTCGTCTGGTGGGCGAAGCCCAGCTTGGACAGCAGCGCGCCGACGTACATCACCAGCAGGGGGGCGGCGGTGAGGATGAAGATCGCCGAGGCGAGAGCGGCGAACTTGGCGCGGACGTAGTCGGCGGTCTCGATGGGCCGCGAGAAGTACAGCGGTACGGTCTTGAAGCGCAGGTCGCGGGAGACGGCCTGGGGTGCCTGCGCGGCGACGTACAGACTGATCACGGCCTGCAGCATGATCGCGTAGCGGGTGTAGGCCACCGGCAGTTCGTGCGCCTTGGTGGCGACCGCGACGGCCACCATGATGGCGGCGGGCACGCACATCACCGCGAACAGCAGCATCGGCAGCACCTTGGTCTTGGCCGAGCGGCCCAGTCCGTAGGCGCCGCGCAGGGACTGCGAGTACAGCGAGCGGCGGGCGTAGGCTCGGCCGAGGCGGGGGCCGTCGTAGCCGCGGTAGCCGATGTCGTGGATGCGGGTCTGGTCGCCCGCGGGCGAGGTCAGGGGCTGCTCAACCGCCATGGCCGACGGCCTCCTTCCGCTGCTCGTCGTTGCTGTTCTGCTCGTCCGTGCCGGTGAACACCTCGGAGATGTGGTGCCGGCGCTGCTCCATGCGCACCAGGCCGAGCCCGAGGTCGGCGACGACGTCCCGGATCAGGTCGTAGGTCTCCTCGCTCTGGGCGGTGAGCAGCAGGATGTGCCCGGCGCCGGGGAGGCCTGCGCCCTCGTTCTCCGTGACCACCCCGCGCGCGTGGAGCGCGTCGCGGACCGCGCGGGTGCCGTCCGGGTGGGTGTCGCTGTCGGTGACCTCGATCGCGAGGGTGGTCGTGGTCTGGGTGAAGTCGGTGGTGGAGCTGGAGCGCAGCAGCTTGCCGCCGTCGATGACGACGACGTGGTCGCAGGTGCGTTCCAGTTCGCCCAGCAGGTGGGAGGTGACCAGGACCGAGATGCCGAAGTCGGTGTGGATACGGCGGATCAGGCCGAGCATCTCGTCGCGGCCGACCGGGTCGAGGCCGTTGGTCGGCTCGTCCAGGAACACCAGCTGCGGGTCGTGCACCAGCGCCTGGGCGAGCTTGACGCGCTGCTTCATGCCGGTCGAGTAGCCGCCGATGGGGCGGTAGCGCTCCTCGTAGAGGCCGACGTGGCGCAGCGTGTCCGCGGTGCGCTCGCGGGCGGCGGTGGGCGGCAGGCCGGACATGCGCGCCATGTGCACGACGAACTCGGTGGCCGAGACGTCGGGCGGCAGGCAGTCGTGCTCGGGCATGTAGCCCACGCGCTCGCGGATGGCGCCGCCCTTGGTGGCGACGTCGAGGCCGAGCACCTCGGCGCGGCCCTCGCTCGCGGGGGACAGACCCAGCAGGATCTTGATCAGGGTGGACTTGCCGGCGCCGTTGGCTCCGACGAGTCCGGTCACACCGGGTCCGATGTCCACGGACAGCCGGTCGAGCGCGGTCACCCGGGGGAACCGCTTGCTCAGGCTTTCGGTCGCGATCACAGTCACGCCTATGACGGTAGTGATCCGGGCCGCGCCGGGCGTCAGACCTCAGAGCCGTCTTCGCGTCAGACCCAGGTATTACGGGGCCCTAGGGGATGCCCTGCCTCAGGGTTACGGCGAGTTGTCCACAGGCTGCGGACCCGCCTATTGACGCCGCCTCTAACAACTGTCACATTCACCAGTGTCAAGTTACGGACGCGTACCGCGGTCGACCGGACGGGCGGCCGAGTCGACGGCACGACGGGACGGGGCGGCATGACGACGGCAGTGAGCAGCGAACTCTCCGTGGAACTCGGCGGGTTCAGACGGGTGCAGCGCCTCGCCTACGAGTGCGCGGAGGCGGTCGCGGCGCGGCTGGAGCCGGGTGTGACCGAGCGCGAGGCGGCGCGGATGCAGCGGCAGTGGCTGCGTGAGCGCGGGGTGCGGGACTGGTTCCACCTGCCCTTCGCCTGGTTCGGCGACCGCACGGCGTTCGTGAACTTCCGCATCCCGCTGCAGTTCTTCCCCACCGACCGCGCCCTGGCGCCCGGGATGCCGTTCATCCTGGACATGGCGCCGGTGTACGAGGGATACACGGCGGACATCGGCTATGCGGGCTCGCTCGGTGTGAACCCGGTGCAGGACCGGCTGATGGCCGACCTGGAGGCGCACCGGGAGCTGATCCTGCGCGAGGTGCGCGAGCGGCGCCCGCTGCGCGAGATCTATGAGGACGTGGACCGGCTCATGGTCCGCCAGGGCTATGCCAACCGGCATCGCGCGTACCCGTTCGGCGTGATCGCCCACAAGGTCGACCGCGTGAGGCAGAGCCGCTTCCCCTTCCGTCTCTTCGGGTTCGGCACGCAGTCCCTGAAGGGCCTGGCCGCCGACGCGCTGCACGGCCACCGCGAGGGCTGGTCGCCGCTGTGGTCCCCGTACCGCTTCTCGGACCACCCGCCGCAGCCGGGCCTGTGGGCGGTCGAACCGCACCTCGGCTTCCGTGGGACGGGCGCGAAGTTCGAGGAGATCCTCGTGGTCACCGACTCGACGGACCCCGAGGAGAGCGCCTTCTGGCTGGACGACGATCTGCCGCACGTGCGGCGCTGGGCGGAGGAGAAGTGACGGCGGACGTGACGCTGAAGGGTGCGCGGGAGCGCCGGGTGGCGACCGGCGGGGTCGAACTGTGCGTGGCCGAGCTGGGCGACCCGCAGCGACCGACGGTGGTGCTGGTGCACGGTTACCCGGACAGCAAGGAGGTCTGGTCGGAGGTAGCCGCCCGCCTCGCCGACCACTTCCACGTGGTCCTGTACGACGTCCGGGGCCACGGCCGCTCGACGGCGCCCCGGCCGCTGCGCGGCGGCTTCACGCTGGCCAAGCTCACCGACGACTTCCTCGCCGTCGTGGACGCGGTCAGCCCGGACCGCCCGGTCCACCTGGTCGGACACGACTGGGGTTCGGTGCAGTCCTGGGAGTTCGTCACGGTCGGCCGGACCGAGGGCCGTATCGCCTCCTTCACGTCGATGTCCGGGCCCTCCCTGGACCACTTCGGGCACTGGATCAACGCGCGCGTGAAGCGCCCGACGCCCCGCGGGGTGGGCCAGCTCCTCGGCCAGGGCGCCAAGTCCTGGTACGTGTACCTGCTGCACACACCGGGCCTGCCCGAGCTGGCCTGGCGCGGCCCGCTCGGCAGGCGCTGGCCGAAGATCCTCCAGCGGGCGGAGCAGGTCCCCGCCGACGGCTATCCGACCTCCTCGCTGCCCTCCGACGCGGCGCACGGCGCCTGGCTGTACCGCGACAACGTCCGCGCCCGGCTGACGAGGCCGCGCCCCGACGCGTACGCGCACGCGCCCGTGCAGCTCATCACGCCCCAGGAGGACGCGTTCCTCTCCGAGCGCCTCTACGACGGCCTGGAGCGGTGGGTGCCTCATCTGACCCGCCGTACGCTCCCGGCCAAGCACTGGGTCCCGCGCACCCGGCCCGATCAACTCGCTTCCTGGATCGAGGAATTCGTCATGGCCGTGGAAGGCGGCCGCCCCGAGCCGAAGGCCACCGGCCGCCACGCCGACCGGTTCGGCGGCCAGTTGGTGCTGGTCACCGGCGCGGGCAGCGGCATCGGGCGGGCCACGGCGTTCGCCTTCGCGGAGGCAGGCGCGCGCGTGGTGGCCGTCGACCGCGACACCGAGGCCGCGGCCCGTACCGCCGAGCTGTCCCGGCTGATCGGCGCGACCGAGGCCTGGGCGGAGACGGCCGACGTCTCCGACGAGCAGGCGATGGAGAAACTCGCCGAAAAGGTGCACCGCGCGTACGGCGTGGTGGACGTCCTGGTCAACAACGCGGGCGTCGGCCTGTCGGGCTCGTTCTTCGCCACCACGTCCGACGACTGGCGCAGGGTCCTCGACGTGAACCTGTGGGGGGTGATCCACGGCTGCCGGCTCTTCGGCGGGCGGATGGCCGAGCGCGGCCAGGGCGGCCACATCGTCAACATCGCCTCGGCGGCGGCCTTCCAGCCCTCCCGGGCCCTGCCCGCCTACAGCACCTCCAAGGCGGCCGTGCTGATGCTCTCCGAGTGCCTGCGCGCCGAACTAGCCGGGCAGGGCATCGGTGTCACGGCGATCTGCCCCGGCATCGTCAACACCAACATCACCTCCACGGCCCGCTTCGCCGGCGTGGACGAGGCGGAGGAACGCCGCCGCCAGAAGAACTCGGCCCGCCTGTACGGCATGCGCAACTACCCGCCGGAGAAGGTGGCCGAGGCGGTCCTGGACGCCGTGGCCCGCAACCGGGCGGTCGTCCCGGTGACCCCGGAGGCCCGGGGCGCCCACCTCATGTCCCGTTTCCTGCCGGGGGCGTTGCGGCGGCTCGCGCGGGTGGAGCCGAGGCTGTGACATGACCGGCCCGCCACCACCGCGGACCTACCGCATCGAGGACCTCGCCCACCACACCGCCACCACGGTCCGGACCATCCGTGCCTACCAGGACCGTGGTCTGCTCCCCCGGCCCGAGCGCCGGGGGAGGGCGAACGTCTACTCCGAGGCGCATGTCACCCGGCTCCACCAGATCGCCCATCTCCTCGACCGCGGCTACACACTGGCCTCGATCAAGGAGCTGCTGGACGCCTGGGACACCGGCCGCGGCCTGGGCGGGATACTCGGCCTGGTCACCGAGGTGGAGGGGCCGTGGACGGACGAGCGCCCCGACCGCGTCACGCGCGCCGAACTGGACGCCCGCTTCGGCGGCACATCCGACGACGACGCCGTGAGCGAGGCGGTCGAACTGGGCGTGCTGGAACGGATCGACGGCGACCCCGACACCTTCCTGGTGCCGAGCCCCCAAGAGCTGTCGGTGGCCGTGGAGTTGCACGCCGCCGGCGTTCCGCTGTCCGCTCTCTCCGTCCATCTACGGGAGTTGAGAGGGCAGGTCGAGTACATCGCCGCCCGTTTCCTGGAGTTCACCACCGAGCACGTCTTCGCACGCTACCTGGACGATCCGGAACACCGCACGGACGCGCACGCGGCGGAGGCGGCCTCCCTGGTGCGCCGGTTGCGTCCACTGGCCCGGCAGACGATGGACGCCGAACTGGCCCGTGCCATGCGGTCGTTGGCGACACGGCATCTGCGCACCCGTCTCGGTGCGGAGAAGCCCCGAGAAGAGCAGTCCGGCTCTCGTTCGGTGACCCTTCCCGCAAGGACGATCGACGCCGTGGAAGGGCTTGTTGGGCGCGCCCACGCTTCCGAGTTCATCGCGCTGGCGGCCGAACGCGAGGTGAGAGCACGCGCTTTGGACGATCTGGCCACAGGCTCCATAACCACTCGGGAAGTTGGTGAACCAGCTTAAACAGGACACTACTTGTCCACAGTTTCATCAATTCACCTGTGGATAACCTCACTTGGTTGTGGATCAAACCTACGACTCAAAAAAACCTGCGTGATCCGCGCCTCTCCCGCACGCTGGGTGCATGAACGGACGATACGACGAAAGACGCACCGTGAAGGTGTCGAAGTACCTCTCCAAACACCTGCGCCACCAGCCCGAGCGGATCGGGCTCACTCCGGACCCGGCAGGCTGGGTGGAGATCGACACGCTGATCGCCGCGGCCGCCGCGCACGGCTTCCGGTTCACACGCGAGGAACTGGACCACGTCGTGGCCACCAACGACAAGCGGCGCTTCGCGATCGAGGGCACCAGGATCCGGGCCAGCCAGGGCCACAGCATCGACGTCGACCTCGGCCTGCCCCCGGCGACCCCGCCGCCGTACCTCTACCACGGGACCGTCGCCCGGAACCTGGACGCGATCCGCGCCGACGGTCTCAGGCCCATGAGCCGGCACGACGTCCATCTCTCCGCCGACCGTGAGACCGCCGCCCGGGTCGGCGCCCGCCGTGGCAGCCCCGTGGTGCTCGCCGTCGACGCCGGCGCCATGCACCGCGACGGCCACGTCTTCCGCGTCAGCGCCAACGGGGTCTGGCTGACGAAGGCCGTACCCCCTCGCTATCTGCGCTTTCCAGGGCCCCGCTGACACGGGGAGCCGGTCTACGGGTCATGATCGGTGGTATGGACCACTGGGCCGAGCACCTGCCGACCACCGAGGCCGCCGTCACCACGCTGCGCGCCCTCGCCGCCCACTACGCGCGCGAGATCGAGGTGACCCACGACATCGGCGCCGACCAGACCTCCCGCCGCAGCGCCGCGGGCGTCGGGGCGACCACGGATCCCGACGGCTCCCTGCCGCACGAGGCGTACGTCGAGTTCGGCGGCGTACCCCGGGTGAGCGTACGGCTCTACCCGGAGGACGACGCGCTGATCACGGTCGAGGGCGTCGAGTGCCACGACGTCCCGCGCGACGACGTGCCCGCCTTCCTCCGCTCCGTCTTCGAGGGCCTCGCCCACGTCAAGGCGCGCCGCTTCCCGCCCGGCTACCGCCTGGTCGTCCCGCTGCCCGGCGACCGCACACACAAGGAATACGTCCCGCTGGTCCTGCTCAGTCCGTGGCTGAGCAGCCACGTTCGATAACCGTTTGGTCCGTCGTCCGTGGGGCCCCGTACTCTCGAACGCATGACTCTGCGCCTGAGCACCGTGATCCTGCCGTACCGCCGCTGGAGCGAAGGCGGCCGTTCGGCCTGGGTGCGGGCCGACCAGCTCGGCTTCCACACCGCGTACACCTACGACCACCTGTCCTGGCGCAGTTTCCGTGACGGGCCCTGGTTCGGCGCGGTCCCGACCCTGACGGCCGCCGCAGGCGTCACCGAGCGGCTGCGCCTCGGCACGCTGGTGACCTCGCCGAACTTCCGGCACCCGGTGACCCTCGCCAAGGAACTGATCTCCCTCGACGACATCTCCGGCGGCCGGATCACCCTCGGTATCGGCGCCGGCGGCACCGGTTTCGACGCCAGCGTGCTGGGCCAGGAGCCGTGGAGCCCGCGTGAGCGGGCCGACCGGTTCGCCGAGTTCGTGCCGCTGCTGGACCGGCTGCTCACCGAGGACGCGGTGACGCACGAGGGCCGCTTCTACTCGGCGCACGAGGCCCGGAACATCCCGGGCTGTGTGCAGCGGCCCCGGCTGCCGCTCGCGGTGGCGGCCACCGGCCCGCGCGGCCTGAAGCTCGCCGCGCGGCACGGGCAGGCCTGGGTGACCACCGGCGACCCGAAGCTGTACGAGTCCGGCACGCCGGAGCAGTCCGTCGAGGCCCTGCGCGGACAGATGACCAAGCTGTCCCAGGCCTGCGCGGACGCCGGGCGGGACACGGCCGACCTGGAGAAGACCCTGCTCACGGGCTTCACCCCGGACCGCGCCCGGCCGCTTCAGTCCCTGGACGCCTTCGTGGACTTCGCCGGGCGCCACCAGGAACTGGGGTTCACCGAGATCGTGATCCACTGGCCCATCCCGGACTCCGACTTCGCCGCCGACGAGAAGGTTTTCGAGCAGATCGCGATGGAGGCCGTGGCCCAGCTGAGCTGACGGACACCCGGGTCAACGGCTACCCGGCGGACGAACACCGGGGCCGACGGGCGTCTGGGCCCATGGGCGTTTGGGCTGACGGGCATCTGGGCTGACGGGTGCCCGGGCCCATGGGCTCGGTGGCCTGACGAGCGGCTCGGCCTTGACGAGCGGCTGGGGCCGGCCGAGCCTGGCGGGCCCAGAGCTGGTGAACGCCAGAGCTGGTGAACGCCGCGCCTGACGGGCGTCTGAGCCGACGCGTGCCTGGGCTGAGGGGCGCCTGAGCCCGACGAACACCTGAGCCCGGGCGAGCGTCTCGGTCCAACGGGTGTCGGGGCTGACGGGTGCTGAGCGTCATCTGTGTCTCATCTGTGCGCAGTCGCGCACGGCCGTGCTGGCATATGCGTGAGAATGGCCGGGTGACCTCAGCGACCAGACAGCCCGGGACCCCGTCCGCCGCCATACGTCCGCGGCTGATCGCCACCGACCTCGACGGCACACTGCTGCGCGACGACAAGTCGGTCTCACCGCGCACGGTCGCCGCGCTGGCCGCCGCGGAGGAGGCGGGCATCGAGGTCTTCTTCGTCACCGGCCGCCCGGCCCGCTGGATGGACGTCGTCAGCGACCACGTCCACGGCCACGGCCTGGCCATCTGCGGCAACGGCGCCGCCGTCGTCGACCTGCACGGCGGCCCCGGCGCCCACCGCTTCGTGAAGGTGCGCGAACTGGCCCGCGAGAACGCCCTGGACGCCGTACGGCTGCTGCGCCAGGCGGCACCCGGCACGGTGTTCGCGGTCGAGCAGACCTACGGCTTCCACCAGGAGCCGGACTACCCGAAGCTGCACCTGGAGATACCGGACAACCTCCTGCCGGCCGAGCAACTCCTCGCCCCCCAGGGCCCGGACGCCGACCAGCCCGTGCTCAAGATCCTGGCCTACCACCCGGACCTCGACCCGGACGCCTTCCTCACCCTCGCCCGGCTCGCGATCGGCGACCGCGCCAACGTCACCCGCTCCAGCCCCAGCGCCCTGCTCGAACTGAGCGGTCCCGACGTCTCCAAGGCCAGCACCCTCGCCCTGTGCTGCGCCGAGCGCGGCATCTCGCACGAGGAGGTCGTCGCCTTCGGCGACATGCCCAACGACGTCGAGATGCTGACCTGGGCCGGCCACTCGTACGCGATGGGCAACGCCCACCCGGACGTCGTCGCCGCCGCGTCGGGCCGTACGGTCGCCAACAACGAGGACGGTGTCGCGGTCGTCATCGAACAACTGCTGGCAGGAAGTTTCTGACCGCACCGGCCACTGGTGTGCGTGAGCACCCGTGAGCCGGTGTCCGGGACCTGGACGAACACCACCCGACCTGCCAGGAGTTCGGTGACGATCCGGCTCTCCGGCACCATGGCGGGACCGTCGTCGAAGTGCTCACCGTCGCGCTTCTCGGTCAGCGGCCCTTTGTGTCCGTCCGGGAGCCGGCCGACGTCCCTTTCCCCACCGGGACCGAGGCGGGGAACCGGTGCCGGTCACCCCACCTCCGCCAACGCCTCCGCCTCCGCCTCTCTGCGCGCCAGCGCCCGCAGCGGCCCGTCCGCCGCGAGCAGCTGCGCATACGTGCCCCGCTGCACCACCCGGCCCGCATCCAGGACGACCACCTCGTCCACCGCCTCCAGACCGGCCAGCCGGTGGGTGATCAACAGCGTCGTACGGCCCTCCGTGGCGGCCAGCAGATCGGCGGTCAGCGCGTCGGCCGTCGGCAGGTCCAGGTGCTCGGCGGGCTCGTCGAGGACCAGGACGGGGAAGTCGGCCAGCAGCGCACGGGCCAGCGCCAGCCGCTGCCGCTGACCGCCGGACAGCCGCGCCCCGTGCTCGCCGACGAGCGTGTCCAGGCCGTCGGGCAGCCCGTCCACCCAGTCCAGCAACCGGGCCCGGTCCAGCGCCCGCCGCAACTCGGCCTCGGTGGCGTCCTTCTTGGCCAACAGCAGGTTCTCGCGCACCGAGCTGTCGAAGAGATGCGCGTCCTGCGCACACAGTCCGACGAGCCGCCGAACGTCGTCACCGGCCAGCGCGTAGGCGTCCACATCGGCGAGGGTGTACGAGCCCTCCCTCGGGTCGAGGAAGCGCAGCAGCACTTGGGCGAGAGTCGTCTTGCCGGAACCCGACGCCCCGACCACCGCGATCCGCCGCCCCTCCTCCAGGGTGAGGTCGAAGCCGGCCAGCGCTTCCCGGCGCTGCCCCTCATACCGCGCGGCCAGCCCCTTGACCACCAGCGGGAACGGCGAGGCGGGCGCCTGTCGGGGCCGCTCGGGCTCACGCACGGGCGCCGGAGTGTCGAGCACCTCGTGGACACGCTCGGCGCTCCGCCGCACCCGCTGCCGGTACCGCACGGCGAGCGGCAGCCCCAGTACGGCCTCGAAGGCGGCCAGCGGAGTGAGGACGACCACGGCCAGCGCAACCCCGTGGAGCCGGCCCGCTGCCACCGCCTGGGCGCCGAACAGCGCGGTCGCCGTGACGGTCAGGCCCGAGATCAGTGCGGTGAGCCCGTCGCCGAGCGCCGTGACGGCGGCGGCGCGCGAGGCGATCCGGGTGAGGGTGCCGTCGGCTCGCCGTGCCGCGTCCGTACGGGCGGGCAGCGCACCTGCGACGGTGAGCTCGGCGGTGCCCGTGAGCAGGTCGGTGACGCGGGTGGCGAGGGCGCCCCGGGCCGGAGCCAGCCTTCGCTCGGTCCGCCGGGCCACGGTCGCGGTGACGAGCGGGACACCGACCCCGGCCGCCACGAGGCCCGCCGCGAGGGCGGCACCGGCCTCGGGCAGCAGCCAGGCCGTGAACCCGACGGAGACGGCCGACACGGCGACGGCGACCGACGCGGGCAGCAGCCAGCGCAGCCAGTAGTCCTGGAGCGCGTCGACGTCCGCGACCAGCCGGGTCAGCAGATCACCGCGACGGGCGGTCCGCAGTCCGGCGGGCGCCAGCCGCTCCAGACGCCGGTATACGGCGACCCGGGTGTCGGCCAGCATCCGCAGCACGGCGTCGTGCGACACCAGCCGCTCGGCGTACCGGAAGACGGCTCGCCCGATCCCGAAGGCCCGCGTGGCTGTCACGGCCACCATCAGATACAGCACCGGGGGCTGCTGCGAGGCCCGCGAGATGAGCCACCCGGAGGTCGCCATCAGCCCCACGGCACTACCGAGCGCCAGACACCCCAGCACCAGAGCAAGCACCAACCGCCCCCGCCGGGCGCCACCAAGCCCCCGAACCCACGCAAGCACACGCCGGGGCCGCCCCGAGACCAAGGGATCGCTTCCCAGCCCACCGGGCCAAGAGGGCGAGGAGCCGCTCTCCACCCCATCGAACCGGGAGGCCGAAGGGTCACTTCCCAGCCCACCGAGTCGGGACCCGGCCGTGCCCTGCCCCGCCGGGCTCAGCTCCGCGCGGTCACCATCCAGCCGGCCGAGTCGGGTGGCGGGAGCGCAAAGGCGGGGGTCCAGGGGGCGGAGCCCCCTGGAATGCTCACCGCCGCACCGGTGCGTCACAAGCCCCGCATCCTCCAACCGAACCACCCGGTCAGCGACCCCCAGCAACGCCGGCCGATGCACAACAAGCAGCACCGTCCGCCCGGCGGCCAGCCTCCGCACCGCCGCCACGACCTCCGCCTCCGTCACCCCGTCCAGCGCAGCCGTCGGCTCGTCCAGCAACAGCACGGGCCGATCCGCGAGAAAGGCCCGAGCCAGAGCCAACCGCTGCCGCTGCCCCGCCGACAGCCCGGCCCCGTCCTCCCCGAGCACGGTGTCGACCCCCTCGGGCAGCGCGTCCACGAACTCCAGGGCGCCCGCATCCCGCAGCGCCGCGCGTACGGCACGGTCGTCCGCGTCCGGCCGGGCCAACCGCACGTTCTCCGCGATGGTCCCGGCATACAGATGCGGCCGCTGCGGCACCCACGCGATCCGCGACCGCCACTCCTCCAGGTCGAGGTCCGCAAGATCCGCTCCCCCGACGCGCACCCGACCTTCGCCCGGCTGGACGAACCCCAGCAGTACGTTCAGCAGCGTCGACTTGCCCGCCCCGCTCGGCCCGACCAGCGCGACCGTCTCCCCGGGCTCGACACTGAACGACACCTGCGTCACGGCGTCCAGGGAACGCCCGGGGTAGCGCACGGTGACCCCGTCGAAGGCCACCGCCCCCGCAGGTACCGCGCCCGTACCCGACGCCTGAACCGGTGTCTCCAGCACACCGAAGATCTCCTCCGCAGCGGCGAGCCCCTCCGCCGCCGCGTGGTACTGCGCACCTACCTGACGCAACGGCAGGTAGGCCTCGGGCGCCAGCACCAGGATCACCAGGCCGGTGTACAGGTCCATGTCGCCGTGCACCAGCCGCATCCCGATCGTCACCGCGACCAGGGCGACCGACAGCGTGGCGAGCAGCTCCAACGCGAAGGACGAGAGGAAGGCGATCCGCAGGGTCCGCAGGGTGGCCTGGCGGTACTCACCGGTGATCCGGCGGATGGAGTCGGCCTGTGCCTTGGCCCGGCCGAAGACCTTGAGCGTGGGCAGCCCGGCGACCACGTCCAGGAAGTGTCCGGACAGCCGCGACAGCAGCTGCCACTGACGGTCCATCCGGGACTGGGTGGCCCAGCCGATCAGCATCATGAAGAGCGGGATGAGGGGCAGGGTGCCGACGATGATCGCCGCCGACACCCAGTCCTCGGTGACGATCCGCGCCAGCACCGCCACCGGTACCACCACCGCGAGCCCCAGCTGCGGCAGATAACGCGAGAAGTAGTCGTCGAGGGCGTCGACCCCCCGCGTGGCCAGCGTGACCAGCGAACCGGTGCGCTGCCCGGCCAGCCACCCTGGACCGAGCGCCGCCGCCCGGTCCAGGAGCCGTCCGCGCAGTTCGGACTTCACCGCCGCGCTCGCCCGATGGGCGGCGAGTTCGGTGAGCCACGCGACAACCGCCCGTCCTGCGGCCACGGCCGCCAACAGCAGCAGCGGCGTACGCAGTCCACCGACGGGATCCCCGTGCTGGAATGTTCCGACGACAACCTCGGCGATGAGCATCGCTTGGGCGATGACCAGCACCGCACCGACGGCTCCCAGACCGACGACCGCCACCAGGAAGAGCCGGGTGGCGCGGGCGTAGCGCAGAAGACGGGGATCGATTGGTTTCACGTGAAACGTGTCCTTCGGTCCAGAGGGTGTGTTTCACGTGAAACACACCCTCGGCGGACTCAGTGTGCGGCGCCGGCCGCAGCGTCAGGAGCTATGTGCTGCGTGCCGATCCGCTTGCGGAACACCCAGTAGGTCCAGCCCTGGTAGAGCAGGACGAACGGCGTGGCGATGGCTGCCAGCCACGTCATGATCTTCAGGGTGTACGGGCTCGACGAGGCGTTGGTGACCGTCAGGCTCCAGTCCCCGTTGAGCGTCGACGGCATGACATTCGGGAAGAGCGACAGGAAGAACATCGCCACGACGGCCACGATGGTGACGCCGGACAGTGCGAACGCCCATCCCTCACGGCCGAATTGGTTGGCCACCAGAGCGGCCACCAGGGCGGCGACCGCCGCAACGAGGGCCACCAGGCTCTTGCTGTCACCACTGTGGGCCTGCGTCCACAGCAGGAAGCCGAGCGCCACGACGGCTGTGACGAGGCCGACCCGGAGAGCCAGCTTCCGTGCCCGCACCCGGATGTCTCCGACGGTCTTGAGCGCGGTGAAGACCGCTCCGTGGAAGGTGAACAGCGTGAGCATCACCAGCCCGCCGAGCAGGGCGTAGGGGTTGAGCAGGTCCCAGACGCTGCCGGCGTACTCGAAGTGCTGGTCGATCTTCACGCCCCGCACGATGTTCCCGAAGGCCACGCCCCACAGGAACGCCGGGATCAGCGAGGTCCAGAAGATCGCGGTCTCCCAGTTGCGCTGCCAGTTCTCCTCGGGGCGCTTCGCCCGGTACTCGAAGGCGACGCCCCGGACGATCAGGCACACCAGGATGATCAGCAGCGGCAGGTAGAAGCCGGAGAAGAGGGTGGCGTACCACTCCGGGAACGCGGCGAAGGTGGCGCCGCCGGCCGTGAGCAGCCACACCTCGTTGCCGTCCCAGACGGGTCCGATGGTGTTGATCAGTACCCGCCGCTCCGGCCGGTTGCGGGCCAGCAGCTTGGTGAGGATGCCGACCCCGAAGTCGAACCCTTCCAGGAAGAAGTAGCCGGTCCACAGGACGGCGATCAGAACGAACCAGACGTCGTGAAGTTCCATGACTGTTCCCCCGGCCTAGTACGAGAAGGCCATCGGCTTGTCGGCGTCACGGGTGTCGCCGCCGATCTTCGTGGGCGGGTTGAGGTCGGCCTCGGTCAGCTCGGGCGGGCCGGCCTTGACGTACTTCGCGAGCAGCTTGACCTCGACCACGGCGAGGATTGCGTACAGCGAGGTGAAGACGATCATCGAGGTGAGGACCTCGCCCTGGGAGACACCGGGGGAGACCGCGTGCCGGGTCTGCAGGACTCCGTAGACGGCCCACGGCTGACGGCCCATCTCGGTGAAGATCCAGCCCCAGGAGTTGGCGATCAGCGGGAAGGCCAGGGTCCAGGTCGCGATGCGCCAGTACCAGGACGTCAGCTTCGGGCTGAGCGCCTTGTTCTTGAAGAGCACCAGGTGCGGCACCTCGTCCTCGCCGACCCTCAGATGCTGCGGCAGCATGAACTTCTTGCGGGTCAGCCACAGTCCGGCCAGGCCGATGGCGAAGGAGGCCATACCGAAGCCGATCATCCAGCGGAAGCCCCAGAAGGCGACCGGGATGTTGGGCCGGTAGTCGCCCGGCCCGAACTTCTCCTGCTCGGCCTTGTTGACGTCGTTGATCCCGGGGACGGACGACGTGAAGTCGTCGTTGGCGAGGAAGGACAGCAGGCCCGGGATCTCGATCGCGACGGTGTTGTGCCCCTTCTCCACATCTCCGTAGGCGAAGATCGAGAACGGCGCCGGCTTCTGCCCGTCCCACAGCGCCTCGGCGGCGGCCATCTTCATGGGCTGCTGCTTGAACATGACCTTGCCGAGGGTGTCGCCGCTGACCGCGGTGAGCAGGCCGGCGATGACCACGGTGACCAGACCGAGCCGCAGCGAGGTCTTCATCTCGCGGATGTGCTTCTTGCGGGCCAGGTGGTAGGCGGCGATACCCACCATGAACGCCCCACCGGTCAGGAAGGCGGCGGAGAGGGTGTGGAAGGCCTGGCTGAGCGCCGTGTTCTGGGTCAGCACGGCCCAGAAGTCGGTCAGCTCGGCGCGCCCCTTCGCCTTGTCGATCTTGTAGCCGACCGGGTGCTGCATCCACGAGTTGGCGGCCAGGATGAAGTACGCCGACAGGATCGTGCCGATCGAGACCATCCATATGCAGGCCAGGTGGATCTTCTTGGGGAGCTTGTCCCAACCGAAGATCCACAGGCCGATGAAGGTGGACTCGAAGAAGAACGCGATCAGCGCCTCGAAAGCGAGCGGCGCGCCGAAGATGTCGCCGACGAAGCGCGAGTAGTCGGACCAGTTCATGCCGAACTGGAACTCCTGCACGATGCCGGTGACCACACCCATGGCGATGTTGATCAGGAAGAGCTTGCCCCAGAACTTCGTCGCCCGGAGGTACTTCTCCTTCTCCGTGCGCACCCAGGCCGTCTGCAGCCCGGCCGTCAGGGCGGCCAGGGAGATGGTCAGCGGGACGAACAGGAAGTGGTAGACGGTGGTGATGCCGAACTGCCAGCGCGCCAGTGTCTCCGGCGCCAGAGCCAGGTCCACGTCGTCACTCTCCTTACTACGCCGTGGTACAGCGGCGGTTTGCCCTGCTTATCGCGCACATACAGGACAATCGGGACGCGCTTGTGAACGCGTTCACATTCACAAGCCATTATGACGCACTGATTTTCGGCAACGAACGGGGGGTCCCCCCTTCGCCATGACGTCAGGACCTTGGCAGCAACTTCAACATCTTGTTGAATTGCGCGCCATGCAGATACGCATTTCCTGGCCCGCGGGCAGCATCACCGCGACCCTCGACGCAGACACACCGACCGCGCAGGCCCTCGCCCACGCACTGCCGCTCACCTCCAACGCCTGCACATGGGGCGAGGAGGTCTATTTCGACACAGGAGTCTCTGTTTCACGTGAAACGGACGCCCGGCAGATCGTGGAGCCGGGCACCGTGGCCTTCTGGACGGACGGCGACGCACTCGCCCTCCCCTACGGCCCGACACCGATCTCGCGAGGGGACGAGTGCCGCCTCGCGAGCCCGTGCAATGTCCTCGGAAGCCTGGACGGGGACGCCCGCGCACTGGCGACCGTACGAAACGGCGACCCCGTCCGGGTGGAACTGATCGACGAGTAAAGCCCGCCGGGCTACAGCTCCTTGCGGAACGCCTCCGCCGCCTTCAGGAAGATGTCGTTCGCCTCGGTCTCTCCGACCGTCACCCGCACACCCTCGCCCGGGAACGGCCGGATCACCACACCGTGCTGCTCACAGGCCTGAGCGAACGCGACCGTACGCTCCCCCAGCCGCAGCCAGACGAAGTTCGCCTGCGTCTCCGGTACCGTCCAGCCCTGGGCGCGCAGCGCGTCGACCACGCGCTTGCGCTCGCACACCAGAGAGCCGACCCGGCCGAGCAACTCGTCCTCAGCCCGCAGCGAGGCGATCGCCGCTTCCTGGGCGAGCTGGCTGACCCCGAAGGGCACGGCCGTCTTGCGCAGCGCCGCCGCGACCGGCTCATGGGCGATCGCGAAGCCGACGCGCAGGCCGGCGAGCCCGTAGGCCTTGGAGAAGGTGCGCAGGACACAGACGTTGGGCCGGTTCCGGTACAGCTCGACGCCGTCGGGCACCTCCGGGTCACGGATGAACTCGCGGTAGGCCTCGTCCAACACCACCAGGACATCGCCGGGAACCCGGTCGAGGAACCGCTCCAGCTCGTCCCGCCGCACCACCGTTCCGGTCGGGTTGTTGGGGTTGCAGACGAAGATCAGACGCGTCCGGTCGGTGATCGCGTCCGCCATCGCATCCAGGTCGTGCACATCACCGGGCGTGAGCGGCACCTGCACCGACCGGGCGCCGCTGACCTGCGTGATGATCGGGTACGCCTCGAAGGACCGCCAGGCGTAGATCACCTCGTCGCCGGGACCGCTGGTGGCCTGGATGAGCTGCTGGGCGACACCCACCGAGCCGGTGCCGGTGGCCAGGTGGGACAGCGGAACACCGAAGCGTTCCGACAGCTCCTCCATCAGCCCCGTGCACGCCATGTCCGGGTAGCGGTTGAAGTCACAGGCGGCCGCCGTGACGCTCTCCATGACACCGGGGAGCGGCGGGTACGGGTTCTCGTTGGAGGACAGCTTGTAGGCGACCGGCCCGCCGGCCGCAGCGGGCTTGCCCGGCTTGTAGGTGGGGATACCCTCCAGCTCGGCGCGCAGCTTGGGGCTCGTCTCGCTCACCGCAGTCCTCCTCGCGATCACCGGCGGACCGTCGACGCCGCCGGCTTCCAATACTCCTCACCTTATGAGGATTCGGCCCCGGTGCGTACAGGCTGCGGGCAGGCAATACGCGAACCGCATCCGAGCCGGCGCCATCACGGGCATCACCGTACGAAGGCGTACGTATCAGGGGGCGCGCCATACATATATCTACGCGCCGGTGGCTCGCGCCGTGGCGCGCATCCCCCGTGCAGGTGAGTTGAGACCTCTTCGAAACATCGGGCACTTGGCAGGTCCATACGCGCCGACAAGTCACGTCCTACTGCCGGATCGCTTAACTACCTTCACTTCCAAGGGAGTTGACCCATGGCGACCATGCAGAAACGTGCCTGTCAACGCGTGCATATGCGTCCGCACTACCCCACCGTATGAGCCCTACTATCGGCTCGCCATGACAGCAGCAGGGAAGCACCAGGTGAGCCGCGCGGAAACCTCACGTCGAGGCAGTCGGCCGGGCCGGGCGGGCATCAGAGACGTGGCCGCCGCCGCCGGGGTCTCCATCACGACCGTCTCCGACGCTCTCAACGGCAAGGGCAGGCTCCCGGATGCCACCCGCCGCCATGTCCGCGAGGTCGCCGACCGACTGGGGTACCGCCCCTCGGCCGCCGCCCGCACCCTCCGTACCGGCAAGTCGGGTCTGATCGGCCTGACCGTGACGACGTACGGGGATGAACCTTTCACCTTCACCGAGTTCGCGTACTTCGCCGAGATGGCCCGGGCCGCCACCTCTGCCGCGCTCGCCCGCGGCTACGCCCTCGTCATCCTGCCCGCGACCTCCCGCCACGACGTGTGGTCCAACGTCGCCCTGGACGGCACGGTCGTCATCGACCCGTCCGACCAGGACCCGGTGGTCAGCGAGCTGGTCCGGCAGGGCCTCCCGGTCGTCTCCGACGGCCGCCCGGCCGGATCGCTGCCGGTCACCGCCTGGGTCGACAACGACCACGAGGCCGCCGTCCTCGGCATCCTCGACCACCTCGCCGCCGCCGGCGCCCGCCGCATCGGCCTGCTCACCGGCACGACGACGGACACGTACACCCACCTGTCGACCACCGCCTACCTGCGCTGGTGCGAGCGCGTCGGCCAGGACCCGGTCTACGAGGCCTACCCGGCGCACGACCCGTGCGCGGGCGCCGTCGCCGCCGACCGGCTGCTCGCCCGCCCCGACCGGCCCGACGCGGTCTACGGACTGTTCGACCCCAACGGCACGGACCTGCTGGCCGCCGCCCGCCGCTACGGGCTCCGCGTCCCCGACGACCTGCTGCTCGTGTGCTGCAGCGAGTCCATGGTGTACGCCAGCACCGAGCCGCCCATCACCACGCTCTCCCTGAAACCCCGCCGCATCGGCACCGCGGTGGTCCAGCTCCTCATCGACGCCATCGAGGGCGTGGAGTCGAACCAGCCGGTCGAGCAGGTGATACCGACCGAGCTGATCGTGCGCACCTCCTCCCAGCGGCGCCCGCCGCGCACCACGGTCAGCCCGCCTCGGTCGCCGGACGGGAAATAGCGCCAAAAGCGGGGCGCCCACCCCGTACCTTCCTCGGCCGGTGGAGGAGGCAGGGCGGGCCGGCGACCGGCGAGCCGGATGTTCGGTCGGCGTGGAGCCGGCCGAACACCTGCCCAAACGGGGCGAAAGCCGCAGTGAACTGGAGTCTTGTTCCGATTCACCACCCCTGGGTCATCACACGGCGCGACGCGCATTCCTATGATGGGCCCACGACACCGCGGACCGCTGCGACCAGGCAGTCCGAAGCGGTGCAGCTGCGGCGCGATGGTGGAGGGGTCTGATGACTCAGGGGGCCGGTCAGGGACCCGAAGTGGAGCGGACGGCGACGCTGCGCGACTTCCGGGTACCGGCGTACGTCCACGAGACCGGTCCTTACGTCCGCACCGCCCCTCCGGGCGACACCGTGCCGCCTGCCGACGAGGCCTACCCCGACGGCTACACGCCCACCCAGCGCGACCTCCCCGTCATCAAGCGGCCGGAGACCCTCCAGGCCCCCGCTGAACCGGCACCCGCAGCTCCCGCCCCGCAGCCCGCGACCGGGCCCGGACCGCTGTTCGTCGTCGGAGACGTCCACGGATACCTCGACGAACTGGTGACCGCCCTGCAGGAACAGGGTCTGATCGACGCCTCGGGACAGTGGTGCGCCGGCACCGCCCGGCTGTGGTTCCTCGGCGACTTCACCGACCGCGGACCCGACGGCATCGGCGTCATCGACCTCGTGATGCGGCTGTCCGCCGAGGCCGCTGCGGCCGGCGGCTACTGCAAGGCACTCTTGGGCAACCACGAACTGCTGCTGCTCGGCGCCAAGCGGTTCGGCGACACGCCCGTCAACTCCGGTGCGGGCACCGCCACCTTCCAGGCGGCCTGGCTGCTCAACGGCGGCCAGAAGACCGACATGGACCGCCTCCAGGACCACCATCTGCAGTGGATGGCCCGTCTCGACGCCGTCGAGGAGGTCGACGGCTACCTGCTCGTGCACTCGGACACCACCGCCTACCTCGACTACGGCGACTCCATCGAGGCGGTCAACGACACCGTGCGCGAGACCCTCACCCGCAATGACGCGGACGAGTGCTGGGACCTGTTCCGC
Source organism: Streptomyces sp. NPDC001135 (assembly GCF_053598395.1). NCBI lineage: Bacteria > Bacillati > Actinomycetota > Actinomycetes > Kitasatosporales > Streptomycetaceae > Streptomyces > Streptomyces sp. NPDC001135. Next base: position 169,575 of record NZ_JBSFKD010000003.1, read on the forward strand.
AAGTTCACCAAGCGCTTCTCCTTCCGCGACGAGGGCGGCGCCGACGCCGTGCGCTCCCTCCTCGGTACGTACGGCGGCACACGCATCGTTCACGGCCACAGCCCGATCCCCTACCTCCTCGGCGAGGTCGGCTCCGAGGACGGCGAGGAGAGCACCGGCCCGGTCGTGGAGGGCCCGCACGTCTACGCCGACGGGCTCGCCATCGCGATGGACGGTGGGGTGACCATGGCCGGAAAGCTACTGGTCCGGCAACTCCCCCTGACTACCTGACCCTCCCGCGGGCAGGCGTCTCCCGGAGGAGCACACGCCCGCCTGGGGCAATTTCCGGCAACCCCCTGTCACCGTGTGCCGTCACGGCTCTACCATCGGCTTATCCGTAGCAGGCTCCCCTCCGTTTCTGCCCGACGGCTCGCCGGCGTGCGAGCCCCAAGCCCTACGGAGCATCGGGGGATGCACATGAACAGCGTTCCGCAGCACCTGCAGAGCGAGGACCGCCAGGAATTCGAGCGGCTCCTCCATGAGGCGCTGCGCTCCGCACCACAGCGGCCGGAACTGGCCGCTGTCGGACAGCGGCTCAATCCCGAACAACTGCGCACCATGGCCCTCAACGCCAGCGCCCTGATCACGGCCGCCGCAGCGGCCGAATACCAGCACTATGTGAAGGTCCGCCAGGAAATGCGCCATCCGGCGATGGCCCCGTCGGCCGTCGGCGACTCCGCCGCCGTGGACCCGGGTTCGGCCACGACGGGGCTCGCCACCACCCTCGGCGAGGCCGCCGAGAGCACCGGTGCGGGCGCCATCGCCGTCATCGCCGTCCTGGCTCCCGTCCTCTCCGGAACCGCCGCGGCGATCTTCCTCCTCGTCGGCTACATCCTGAAGACGCTCAGCCCCGGACAGGCCTTCGCCCAGACCATGCTCACCGCCGGCTGGGTGTTCGGTGCGCTGACCGCGGCCGCGGTCCTCGTCGCCGCCGTCGGACTGCTCCTCACCGCGTTGCGCAACAGCAGCTCGCCCCAGGCCCAGGCACTGGACGCGGCGCACCGGGAACTGGACAGGGCCAGAGAGGCCTGGCGGAACGCCCTGCTGGAGCGAGGCATCCTGCCGTTCCTGCGCGAGGCGCTCGCCGAGCCCGGAGCGGCCGGCCTGCACCGCACGACGCCGCCCGCCCCGAGCGGTCGCATGCCCCGCCTCGGGTACGACCGCCCCGGCTTCAGCAGTCCCGACGACGGCACCGAGTCCGGCCGCCCGAGCTTCACCAGCCCGGACTACACGAGCCCGGACTTCGGCGGCCCGGAGCACCAGCCCGACTGACCCGCACCACCACCCGAACAACCCGGATCGCGCTCCCGGACCGAGGGCGCCCGACCGGACGGACCGAGCGGCCAACCGGCGTGGCGTCACCACCCGGTCAGCCGCACTCCCGCCGGTGCCGAGACCGCACCGGCCGCCTCAAGCGGGCGACCCGGCGCGGCGATTCGGTCCCACCTGTCTCAGTCGGCGATCGGCAGGTACACCCTGTTGCCGCTCGCCGCGAACTCCCTCGACTTCTGGGCCATGCCCTCCTCGACCTCCGCCCGGCTGCCGCCGTGTTCACGGCGGATGTCCTGCGAGATCTTCATGCTGCAGAACTTCGGCCCGCACATGGAGCAGAAGTGGGCCGTCTTGGCGGGCTCGGCCGGCAGGGTCTCGTCGTGGAACTCCCGTGCCGTGTCCGGGTCCAGAGCGAGGTTGAACTGGTCCTCCCACCGGAACTCGAAGCGGGCGTCGGACAACGCGTCGTCCCATTCCTGGGCGCCCGGGTGCCCCTTGGCGAGATCGGCCGCGTGCGCGGCGATCTTGTAGGTGATGACGCCGGTCTTGACGTCGTCCCGGTTGGGCAGGCCGAGGTGCTCCTTGGGCGTGACGTAGCAGAGCATCGCCGTGCCCCACCAGGCGATCATCGCGGCGCCGATACCGGAGGTGATGTGGTCGTACGCCGGCGCGATGTCCGTGGTCAGCGGGCCGAGCGTATAGAACGGAGCTTCATCGCAGATCTCCTGCTGAAGGTCGATGTTCTCCTTGATCTTGTGCATCGGGACATGTCCCGGGCCCTCGATCATCGTCTGTACGTTGAAACGCTTGGCGATCCGGTTGAGTTCCCCAAGGGTTCGCAATTCCGCGAACTGTGCCTCGTCGTTGGCGTCCGCGATCGAGCCCGGCCTGAGACCGTCACCCAGCGAGTACGTGACGTCGTAGGCGGCGAGGATCTCGCACAGTTCCTCGAAGTTCTCGTACAGGAACGACTCCTTGTGGTGGGCCAGGCACCACGCCGCCATGATCGAGCCGCCGCGCGAGACGATGCCGGTCTTGCGGTTGGCGGTGAGCGGGACGTACGGCAGCCGCACGCCCGCGTGGACGGTCATGTAGTCCACGCCCTGCTCGGCCTGCTCGATGACGGTGTCCTTGTAGATCTCCCAGCTCAGTTCCTCGGCCCTGCCGTCGACCTTCTCCAGGGCCTGGTAGAGCGGCACCGTGCCGATGGGGACGGGGGAGTTGCGCAGCACCCACTCGCGCGTCGTGTGGATGTTGCGGCCGGTGGAGAGGTCCATGACCGTGTCGGCGCCCCAGCGGGTCGCCCAGGTCATCTTCTCCACCTCCTCCTCGATGGAGGAAGTCACCGCGGAGTTGCCGATGTTGGCGTTGACCTTCACCAGGAACCGCTTACCGATGATCATCGGCTCGATCTCCGGGTGGTTGACGTTGGCCGGCAGCACCGCCCGGCCCGCCGCGATCTCCTCGCGGACCACCTCGGGAGAAACGTTCTCCCGGACGGCCACGTACTCCATCTCGGGGGTGATCTCTCCCCGGCGCGCATACGCGAGCTGCGTCACCGCCTGGCCACTGCGACCCCGGCGCGGCTGACGCGGGCGTCCGGGGAAGACCGCGTCCAGGTTGCGCAGCCCGCCACGCGGCGAGGTGTGCTTGATCCCGTCGTCCTCGGGACGGACGGGACGGCCCGCGTACTCCTCGGTGTCGCCGCGGGCGATGATCCAGTTCTCCCGCAACGGCGGCAGGCCCCTGCGGACATCGGTATCGACGAGCGGATCGGTGTACGGGCCCGACGTGTCGTACAGCGTGACCGACTGCCCGTTGGTGAGGTGCACCTGGCGGACCGGCACGCGCAGGTCGGGGCGCGAACCCTCGACGTACGCCTTGTGCCAGCCGATGGACTTCCCGGCCTCCTGGGACTTCTCGTCCTGAACGGAGGCAGGCGTGCGTGCGTCCTTGTTGGTCATGAGACCTACTCCCTACGCCGGCATTACCCGGTAACAGGTTCGGCGGTCGACGCAGCGGTTTCCGTCTGCCGACGTTTCCTGCGGAACATCGCCTGTTCCACGTGAAACATCGCGTGTACGGAGGTCAGCGCCCTCTCAGCCCGGTGCTCCGAGCTCCCGCGTGTGCAAAGGTGCCTCCACGCTAGCGCCATATGTGGCGCGGTGAACAGTGGGCCCCCACCGTTGTTGCAATGATCGGGCGGTGACCAGGATGGAGCAGTACCCGTATCAGCCCCCTGAGCCGCGCCATCGAGAGGACTCGGTGCAGGGGGCCGACTTCGGCTGGGACGACGGCCGGGGCCCCGAGCGGGGATCCGGTGGGAACGACGGCCGCGGTCACGGCCGAAGCCACAGTCACACGCACGGCCACAGCCACAGCCACAGTCCCGCTGCCCCGGTCTCCCAGCACCTGCGCAAGGTCATCGCCGCGATCCTGGTCCCGTTCACCGCGGCGGTCGTCGTCGGGCTGCTGGTGCTCTGGCCTGGGGGAGCCCCGCCCCACCAGCGCACCGGCGTGGGCTTCGACCGGGAGACACAGCAGGCCACGGTCAGCAGGGTCGTCGAGGTGAGCTGCCAGTCGGTGAACGCCTCCGGTGACACCCCGACCGGCGACACCTCCACCGTCGAGGGCACCTCGGCGCAACAGGAGGCGAAGGGAACCTGCAAGAAGGCGACCGTCCGGGTCGACACCGGGAAGGACAAGGGCCGTACGTTCACCGAGATCGTGCAGCCGGACCAGACCCGGCAGCTGCACCAGGGCGAGAAGGTCGTGGTCGCCTACGAACCCTCGGCGCCGAGAAACCTGCAGTACTCGGTGGCCGACGTGAACCGGAAGTTCCCCATGACACTGCTCGCGGGGATCTTCGCGCTCGCCGTCGTGGTGGTCGGCAGGCTGCGTGGCGTCATGGCGCTCATCGCACTGGCGGTGAGTTTCCTGGTGCTGACCCTGTTCATCCTGCCCGCGATCTTGCAGGGCTCGAACCCTCTGCTCGTAGCAGTGGTCGGGGCGAGCGCCATCATGCTGATCGCCCTGTACATGTGCCACGGTCTGTCGGCGCGCACGTCGGTGGCGGTACTCGGCACACTGATCTCCCTGTCGCTGATCGGTGCGCTCGGCTCCCTCTTCATCGGCTGGGCCACCCTGACCGGCAACACGGACGACAACACCGGCCTGATCCACGGCCTGTATCCGTCGATCGACATGAGCGGTCTGCTGCTGGCGGGCGTCATCATCGGCTCGCTCGGTGTCCTGGACGACGTGACCGTGACACAGACGTCAGCCGTCTGGGAGCTGCACGAGGCCAATCCGTCGATGGGCTGGCGGGGGCTGTACCGGGCCGGCATCCGTATCGGCCGCGACCACATCGCCTCGGTGGTCAACACCCTTGTCCTCGCCTATGCCGGTGCCGCGCTGCCGTTGCTGCTGCTGTTCTCGATCGCGCAGAGCAGTGTCGGGACCGTGGCCAACAGCGAACTGGTGGCCGAGGAGATCGTGCGCACGCTGGTGGGTTCGATCGGTCTCGTCGCCTCGGTCCCGGTCACCACCGCGCTCGCCGCCCTGGTGGTCGCGGCCGACCGACCCGGACCGGACACCCCCGCCGCGGCAGGGACACAGCCCGTCCCGGCACGCGGTGGCAGCGGCCGCCGCCGGAAGCGGTGAGCCCGAGTTGAACGGCCCGGGACACAGTGCCACGCAGAAGCGTTCCTGCATGCATCCACGCGGCATGGCGGAACGCCTGGCTCCCCTGCCGTAACGCTTCAGCCCGCGCTCTGCTCCTCGGCCAGGATGCGGTCGAGGGCCTCGTCCAGATGGGCGTCGAAGTCGGCCAGCGCGCCCTCCTGACCCAACGGCACGAGCTTGTCCGTACGGTCCAGGAAGGCCACGAGCGGAGGGGTGGAGGAGCGGAACAGAGCCTGGTCACAACCGACCTGAAGCCTGATCAGCACCTCACCCAGCACATCGGAACTGACGGGAGCGATGTGCACATCCCCTTCTCCGCACGGCCGGCCTACGCCGTCGATCAGCAACTCACGCCCGAACGCCCAAGTCACCGGGGCATCACCGGGCAGATGAAAGGTGAGCCGCACGGCATAGGGATCACTGGTCTCGTAGCGCAACTCCACCGGGATACGGAAGGAGAGCTCCTCCGACACGAGAAAGCTCATCATGACCTCTGCCTGTACGGACTCGCGCATCGTCTACCCCGTCATATGACATCGACTGGCCGGGATTGATCCCTGTAACCGTGGTCAAATCTTGCTGAACGTACACGGGAGATCACAAGGAGTAAGTTTTCAGATACTGATAGAGAGGGCGAGGGTCCCCGCATGCCGCCCGATCTCCGCCTGCAGCCGACGGGCCGCGGGCATCAGCCGGTCGGCCTGGTCGGCCGGCAACGACATGGCCATCGTGGCCACGGTGGCGCCGACCGTGATCGGCACCGCCGCGCAGACCGTCCCGAGCGCGTACTCCTGACGCTCCACCACCGGCTCCATGCGCGGCATCCGGGCCAGCCGCCGCAACAGGGCATCGTTGTCGCGCACCGTGTACGGCGTGAGGGACTGCACGGGGTAGCGGGCGAGGTGGTCGCGGCGGGCGTCCTCGTCCAGCTGGGAGAGCAGACACTGCCCGACGGCGTGCGCGTGGCCGGTCTCGCGGAAGTCGGCCCACTCCTCGACCGCCGGCGCCGCGGGGGAGTCGGAGACGCACATGACCTCGATCTCGCCCTCCCGGTACATCGCGTAGTACACCGGCACCCCGATGGAATCGCGCCAGTGTGCGAGCGTGTCGGCCACCGCGCTGCGACGTTTCTGCTGGGCTCCGCTGCTGCTCAGCCGCTCAACTGCCTCGCCGAGGAAGAACAGCCCCTTCTCACGGCGCAGATAGCCCTCGTGCACCAGGGTGCGCAGCAAGTGGTACGTCGTCGGAAGAGCCAGGCCCGTCTCCCGCGCGAGTTGCTTGGCGGGGGCGCCGTAGCCGTGTGTGGCCACGGTCTCCAGCAGGCGCATGGCGCGCTGGACGGATCCGATGAGCGTCGCGGCGGCCGGTGATCCGGGGGTGTCGGCGGGGTGCGACGGCTCTGAGGCACCGGTGCGGTGCGGTGGGCCCGAGGCGCCGGCGGGGTGCGGTTGTTCGGGGACCGCGACGGCCGGTGGTCGCTGGGCGGGGGGTGCGCAGGTGCGCGGTGGGGCGGGGGGTGCGTGGGGCTCTGCCGGTGTGGTGTCAACCGTGGCCAAGGGGTTACTCCCGGAGCGCGAGGGGCAGCCCGTGCGGAGGAGGGCACGGAGGGGATCTGCGCCGCCCGCGGGGCCGGTCCCCGCGGGAGTTCCGGACTCTAACCGCCCGCCCCGACCACAGACGGCCTCCCGGGGAAACTTCCCTCCCCCGAGGGAAGCCGGTGATCACCTTGCCGGAAACCGGTGATCCCGTGAGCGGTCACCAGTTCCCGCGTCCGTCACCAGTCGCTGCGTGACGAGGAACTCGCCATGAGCTTGCGCACGAGGTAGATGAGTCCGCCGACCAGGGCCACGAAGACCAGGGCCTTGAACAGCAGGTCGATCACGAAGCCGACCACGGTCGCTATCAGGCCGCCGAACACGACCAGGGCGATGACCGGCACCGCGACCCACTTCACCCACCACGGCAGTCCCGCGAAGATCTCTCGCATCGCCCTCGTCCTTTGCGTCTCGTACGTCTGTGTTCTCGGTACAGCGTCGTTGTTCTGCACTCGATGCTAGGGCTGGCACGGGGCCCGGCGGGGGCCTCGCGTCCCTTGTCCTCCCCTGACCCGTCCCCTAGGGAACTTGGGGGTCCGGGCTCACGCCTCGGGCGGAGAGAAGACGACGAGAACCCTCAGATCCTCGCTGATGTGGTGGAACTTGTGGGCGACACCGGCCGGCACGTACACCACGCTGCCCCGTGCCACCTCGGTCGTCTCCAGTCCGACCGTGATCGATGCCCGGCCGCTCACGACGAAGTACACCTCGTCCTGGTTGTGCGGCTTCTGCGGGTCGTGCTCGCCCGCGTTGAGGGCGTACAGGCCGACGGACATGTTCCGCTCCCGCAGGAACTGAAGGTACGCCCCCTCGTTGGCGGCGCGCTCCGCCTCCAGTTCGTCCAGCCGGAATGCCTTCATCGCCGTTGTCCGCCCTTACCACTCTGCTCATCGTCGGTCTGGTCTGCCACGATCAGACACATGAAGAATTTCGTAGTCAAGACGATCGCCAACGCGGGCGCTCTGGCGGTTGCCGTGTGGTTGCTGGACAAGATCACCCTTACGGGTGACAGCACGGCCAAGAAGGCCGGCACGCTGATCGTTGTCGCGTTGATCTTCGGCCTGGTGAACTGGCTGGTCAAGCCGATCGTGAAGGTCCTCACCTTCCCGTTGTTCATCCTGACCCTGGGCCTGATCACCCTGGTCGTGAACGCGCTGATGCTGCTGTTGACCTCCTGGGTGTGCGGCAAGCTCGATCTGAGCTTCCACGTGGACGGCTTCTGGACGGCCGTGGTCGGCGGTCTGATCATCTCGGTCGTCTCCTGGGCCCTGCACGTGGTCCTGCCCGACGAGGACTGAGCGGGTCATGACCTACCGCGTCTGCTTCGTGTGCACCGGCAACATCTGCCGCTCCCCGATGGCCGAATCCGTCTTCCGCGCGCGCGTGGCGGAGGCCGGCCTCCAGGACCGGGTGGAGGCCGACAGCGCCGGCACCGGCGGCTGGCACGAGGGCGAACCCGCCGACCCCAGAACCGTCTCGGTCCTCGAAGAGCACGGCTACGACAGCGCTCATGTCGCCCGCCAGTTCCAGCCGTCGTGGTTCTCCCGCCTCGATCTCGTGATCGCCCTCGACACCGGCCACCTCAAGGCCCTGCGCCGCCTCGCGCCCACCGAGGAGGACGCGGACAAGATCCGCCTCCTGCGCTCGTACGCCCCCGCCGCGGGCGACGACCTCGACGTGCCGGATCCGTACTACGGACACCGGAACGGCTTCGAGGAGTGTCTTGAAATGGTGGAGACGGCGAGCGTCGGCCTGCTCACCGCCGTACGCGAGCAGCTGGAAGGACGGGCCGCATGAGCGACACCACCAGGGACCAGGGTCGTGCCGGCGAGGGCACGCGCGCGGTGCGCGCGGGTCTGCCCGAGCCGGTCAAGCATGAGCCGACCCTGCCCGGACCGGTGTTCGCGGCACACTTCCACCTGCCCGGCGATGTGACGGGCCCCTACTCGTACGGCCGTGACGACAACCCGACCTGGACGCTGCTGGAGCGTGCCATCGGTGAACTGGAGGCACCCGGGCGGGACGACGTCGAGACGCTGGTCTTCGCCTCCGGCATGGCGGCGATCTCCTCCGTGCTGTTCTCCCAGCTACGCACGGGAGACGCGGTCGTGCTGCCCTCCGACGGCTACCAGGTCCTGCCGTTGGTCCGCGCCCAGCTGGAGGCGTACGGCATCGAGGTGCGTACCGCCCCCACCGGCGGTGACGCCCAGCTGGAGGTCCTCGAGGGAGCCCGGCTGCTGTGGATCGAGTCCCCGTCGAACCCGGGGCTCGACGTGTGCGACATCCGGCGGCTGGTGGCGGCGGCCCACGCACAGGGCACCCTGGTGGCCGTCGACAACACCCTCGCCACCCCGCTCGGGCAGCGACCGCTGGACCTGGGCGCCGATTTCTCCGTGGCCAGCGGCACCAAGCAGCTCACCGGCCACGGCGACGTGCTGCTGGGCTACGTCACCGGCCGCGATGCCGAGGCGATGGCCGCCGTAAGGCGCTGGCGCAAGATCGCCGGGGCGATCTCCGGGCCCATGGAGGCCTGGCTCGCACACCGGTCCATCGCCACACTCCAGCTGCGCGTCGACCGGCAGAACGCCACCGCCCTCGCGGTCGCCGAGGCTCTGCGGCAGCGACCCGAGGTGTCGGACCTGCGCTATCCCGGGCTGCCCGACGACCCCTCGCACAAGATCGCCTCGGAGCAGATGCGCCGCTACGGCTGCGTGGTCTCCTTCACGCTGCCCACGCGCGCGCGTGCCGAGCGTTTTCTCGAGGCCCTGCGCCTTGTCGAGGACGCGACGAGCTTCGGCGGTGTGCGCTCCACGGCCGAGCGCCGCCGCCGCTGGGGCGGGGACGCGGTCCCGGAGAGCTTCATCCGCATGTCCGTGGGCGCCGAGGACCCCGAGGACCTGATCGCCGACCTGCTGCGTGCCCTGGACGAGTCCGCCGAGTGAGCCCGTCCCCTTCCGCCCGGTGATGTCGCGGAACGGTCCGAGCCTCCCCCCTCGTGGCTCGGACCGTCATCGGTTCCGCGTGCGAAGAACCGCGCGAACAAGGCTAGTTGACTCTGTGTCAGTGTCCAATCACGCTAGCGACAGAGACCTATCGACTTATTTATAGTTGGGGCCTGCCTGGGGGCCGAAGGAGGGCAGGGACAGAGGAGGGCACGCCATGGACCTGGCCTTGCTGCGCACCTTCGTCACTGTGCACCGGGCAGGTTCCTTCACCCGCGCCGCCGCTCTCCTCGGCCTCTCCCAGCCCGCCGTCACCTCGCAGATCCGCACGCTGGAACGGCAGCTGGGCCGGCCTCTCTTCCTTCGCCAGGCGCGCGGAGTGACCCCGACGACCATCGGTGACGAACTCGCGCACAAGGCCGCGCCCCATCTCGATGCCCTGGTGGAGATAGCCGAGAGAGGCCTGGACGACGAGTCCTCGCTCAGAACCCTGCACCTCGCCGGCCCGCCCGAGTTCACGGCCGAACGTGCCCTGCCCGCCCTGACGGAGCTGACCGGCGACGACGGCCAGGGTTTCGCACTGCGTGCCTCCTTCGGCACTGCGGAGGAAACGCTGGAGGGACTGGCCTCCGGACACCATGATCTGGCCATCAGCACGGTCCGGCCCCGCGGTGCTCTGCTCACCGCGACTCCGCTCTGCGACGAGGAACACGTCCTGGTCGCCGCCCCTCGGTGGGTCGAGCGGATCGATACGGAGGCGCTGCGCCTGAAGGGGGCGCCCGCGCTGGAGAATCTGCCCGTCGTCGAGGTCCACGAGTCGCTGCCCTTCGTCTCGCGCTACTGGGCCTCCGTGTTCGACTCCCGCCCCGTCGCCTCGGGTACGGTCATCGTCCCTGATCTACGGGCTGTTCTCGCCTGCGCGACATCGGGTGCCGGACTCGCGGTGCTGCCCCGCTATCTGTGCGCCGCGGCCCTCGGCGACGGCACGGTCTCAGCCCTGCACGACCCGGCGGTACCACCACTGCGCACCTACTTCCTGGTGGTGCGGACCGGAAGCCTCGCCATGCCCCACATAGCGCGGGCTCACGAGTGGCTGGTGCGGGCGGCCACGGCCTGGTGTTGATGCCCTCCGGCACACCAACCACGTACAGCGGTCGCGCGATGACGCTTTGCGATGTTTCACGTGGAACCAGCCGGGCCACATTTCTCCCATGACCGTCCGACCCGTGGTCAAGCGCACCGCCCGTGCCGTTCTTCTGGACGGTGACGACCTGATCCTGATCAAGCGCACCAAGCCCGGTGTCGATCCCTACTGGGTCACTCCCGGTGGCGGGGTCGAGCCCGGAGATCCGACCGTCGTGGACGCCCTGCACCGGGAAGTGTCCGAGGAACTCGGCGCCAAGATCACCGATGTGGTCCCGTGCTTCGTGGACACGGTGGAACACATCGGCGAGGACGGCGGCGCGACCGGCGTGAAAGTGCAGCACTTCTTCGTCTGCCGGCTGGAGTCCATGGACCCAGCCCTGCGGCACGGCCCCGAAGTGGACGAGCCGGCCGGTGAGTACGAGATCGTCCGCGTCCCCTTCACCCGCGTCGGCATCGCCTCCGTCCATCTGGTCCCGCTGTCGCTGCGCCACTACCTGGACGGCAACATCGAGGGCGTACGCGCCATGCACGCGCCCGACCTCGGGTGACGCTCCCCGCTCCCGACCGCAGGAAGCCCCTCATGTGCCGGGCAGGGCGACCAGTTCATAGGCGTCCCACAGATCGCGTCCCGTGTAGGAATGGGTCGCAAGTCCGGCCAGGTGGGCATCCGCATTGACCGCACCGAAACCGGTACGGCAGCGAAAAGATCCTTGTCGGACATGGAGTCGCCGTACGCCACGCAGTCCGCCCGTGCGACTCCGAACTCCCCGCAGAGCCGGTCCGCGATGGTCACCTTGGCCGCGGCGCTGAGCGCTCCGGACGGATCGACGGGCTCGGTGAACGGCACGGCCGGGAAGCGGGAGCCATGCGCCGCGTGAGCACCCCAGTCGAGAAGACGTTCCACGAAGAAGGACGGCGAGAGTGACACCACCGCGCAGTATTCGCCCGCGTTTCTGATCTCCACCCAGACCTCACGGATGCGGGCCAGCCAAGGTGCCCCCTCGAATGCGGCGCTGACATGCGCCTCGGTCAGATCGGCCCATAGGTCGTACACCTGCGCCGCGTATTCCGGCGGACCGATCCGCCCCTCCGCCATCGCCCGATCCAGTGCCACGGTCTCCGCTTCCAACCCCAACTGACGGGAAATCTCCACTGGTGCGGTGCTTCCGTGCAGCAACGTGCCGTCAAGATCGAAGAGATGAAGTCTCGCCATGGCCTGGAGGCTAACCGGCTACCGGTGTTTCACGTGAAACACCGGCTGCTGTCCACGGGCTGTGCATATGGCCACGGCATGGCCAAAAGCACATGTGTCTACGTCGAAACAGCTGGACGCCGAGGGCGCCGGTCGGCCAGCCTGACCTGCGTGTCGACTCCTTCCCTCGCCGCTCTGCCCATCCGTCGCCTGACGCTTCGCGATCTCGCCGCCTGCGCCGACTTGTCCGAAGACCGGGGGTGGCCACGCGAGGAACACAAGTGGGGGTTCCTCCTCGCGGCCGGAAAGGGCTTCGGCATCGACGATCCCCAGGGCGGTCTTGTCGCCGCGTGCGTCGTCACGGAGTACGGCTCGTGGGACCGTACCGATCTCTGCGCCATCGGCATGGTTCTGGTGGCCGAACGCCATGCCCGTCAGGGCATCGGGCGCCGCTTGATGCGCCATGTCGTCTCGACCATGGGGACCACCCCGCTCACCCTGCACGCCACGCCCAACGGCCGTCCTCTGTACGAGGAACTGGGGTTCAAGGTGACAGGCCGGGCGGAGATGCTGACGGGCCGCTTCTCTCCCGGCGGGCCGGAAAGCGGCGTGCTGACCCGAACGGCCACCGCCGAGGACCTTCCCGCGATCCTGAGGCTCGACGAGGAGGTCTTCGGTGCCGACCGCACTCCCCTGATCACCCGGCTGCCCGCCTTCGCCGACCAGTTGCGGGTAGCCGTGGAGGACGGCCGCGTCATCGGCTACACGGCCGCGTGGCCCAATATGGACACCCACGTCGTCGGCCCGCTGATCGCCCGGGACACCGCGACCGCCCAGGCTCTCATCACCTCGCTGGCGGCCGGCACGGACCGTCCGCTGCGCACCGACATCGACGTGCGCCATGAGGAGCTGCTGGCCTGGGCGAAGGGGCGAGGGCTGGCTTCCGTGGCCTTCAACGCGGTGATGACGTACGGCATCACGGAGCTACCGGGGGACTGGACCCGGCGGTTCGCTCCCCTGACCGTGGCCGCGGGCTGAGCCTTCGTACGACGAGCCCCGGCCCCGCCGCGTCGTGCGAGGGGGCCGGGGCTGGGGCCGCGTGATCAGGTGAGCGCCCGCACGGCTGCGGCGGCGAAACCGTGGTCCTGTTCCGGCGCACCGCCGCCGACACCGATCGCACCGATCAGCCGGCCGTCCCGGTGGACGGGCACACCGCCCGCGATGAACAGCAGGGGCCGGTCGAGGGCCGTGGGCAGGGTGTGGAACAGGCCACCGGGCTGGACGGCGTCGACCAGGTCGGCGGTGGGAGCGTTCAGCTGGAGTGCGGTGTAGGCCTTGCGCGTACTGGTCTCTCCGGAGATCAGCACGGCCCGGTCGTCCCGGCGGAAGGCGAGCAGATGGCCGCCGGCGTCCAGGACGGTGACGCTGACCGTGACTCCGTCGCCCTCGGCCGCGCGGCGGGCCGTGGCGACGAGCAGTTCGGCGTCCTCGATGGACAGCGGGGCGACGGCGGTGGTGCTCATGGACGTTCTCTCCTCGGGTATTGCTCAGATGGGTGGCTTGCCGGAGCGGCGGGGCGTCCCCCGGCACGGAGACCGGTGGCGTAGGGGAAGTGAGGCGCCCCGGGGTCCCGGAGGCTCAGTGGTGGACCGGCGTCTGCTGCCCAGCGGGCGTCCCGGAGGCGACCAGGGTGCTGCGGGCGCCGTCACGCCGCTCCAGCGCCGCCGAGAGGACGGCGAGGACCAGGGCGGCCGCTGCGAGAGCGGCACCGACCCAGTCGGGGGAGGTGTAGCCGAAGCCGGCCGCGATCACGATGCCGCCGAGCCAGGCGGACAGCGCGTTGCCCAGGTTGAAGGCTCCGATGTTCACGGCCGACGCGAGCGTCGGGGCTCCGTGCGCCTGATCGAGCACGCGCTTCTGCAGCGGCGGTACGGTCGCGAAGCCCAGGGCGCCGATCAGGGCGATCGTCACGGCCGCCGAGATCTTGTCGTGAGCGGTGAGCGTGAAGAGAGCCAGGACGAGGGCCAGGGCGCCCAGGGAGACGTACAGCATCGGCATCAGGGCCCGGTCGGCGAACTTGCCGCCGATGAGGTTGCCGCCGACCATGCCGAGGCCGAACAGGACCAGCAGCCAGGTGACCGAGCCGTCGGCGAAGCCGGCGACGTGGGTCATCATCGGCGCGATGTAGGTGATGGCCGCGAAGACGCCGCCGAAACCGAGAACGGTCATCGCCATGGCGAGCAGGACCTGGGCGTTCTTGAAGGCGGCCAGTTCGTGCCGCAGACGCACCCCCTGGGGCCGCGGCATCTCCGGCACCAGCTGGGCGACGCCCGCGAGGCCGACGACCCCGAGAGCGGCGACGATGCCGAAGGTGACGCGCCAGCCGACGTGCTGGCCGATGAGCGTGCCGAGCGGAACGCCTACGACATTGGCGACGGTCAGGCCGGTGAACATCATGGCGATGGCGCCGGCCTTCTTGTCGGGCGCCACCAGCTCGGCGGCCACGACCGACCCGATGCCGAAGAAGGCACCGTGCGCGAGGGAGGCGACCACGCGTCCGAGCAGCATGATCGCGAAGGTGGGTGCCACGGCGGAGAGCAGGTTTCCGGCGATGAAGAGGCCCATCAGCAGCATCAGCATCCGCTTGCGCGAGACCTTGGTGCCGAGCACGGTCATCAGTGGTGCGCCGATGACCACACCGAGCGCGTAGCCCGTCACCAGCAGGCCCGCGGTGGGGATGGAGATCCCGAAGTCGTCCGCGACCTGGGGCAGCAAGCCCATGATCACAAACTCCGTCGTTCCGATTCCGAAGGCCCCGATCGCGAGGGCCAGAAGCGCGAGAGGCATGGAGGGAGACACCTTCCCAGACGATTGCAGGAGCGCTTTGCGTGCGTTCACAATAGTTGCAGACGCTGGTTAATTGCAAGCGCGCACTATTTCGGTCCTGCCCTATCCTTGATTGCAGCCACTCCGGGACGGAGGAAACGCTCATGACAGCGACGGACCCCGCGCTCACCGCCCTCGCACAGGGCTGGTGCGCTCTCTCTGCGCTGCACGGAAGGATCGAGGCGCACATCGAGCGCGCGCTGCAGGCACAGCACGACCTGAGCGTGCGCGAGTACTCCCTGCTCGATGTGCTGAGCCGTCAGCACGACGGCGAGGGTGGCCATCTGCAGATGAAGCAGGTTGCCGACGCGGTCGTTCTCAGCCAGAGCGCCACCACGCGCCTGGTGACCCGGCTGGAGGACCGCGGACTACTGGAGCGCTACCTCTGCCCCACCGACCGGCGCGGTATCTACACCAACGTCACGGAGGCGGGCCTGAGGCTGCTGGAGGAGGCGCGGCCGACCAATGACGCAGCCCTGCGTCGGGCTCTGGACGAAGCGTCCAGGAACCCCGAACTGGCCCCACTCGTCCGGGTCGTGGAGTCCCTGAACGTACCGGCATAGGGTGCGCGCATGGGAGATCTTGAAATACGGCGTGCGACGGTCGCCGACCTTCCGGCGATCGTCGCGATGCTCGCCGACGATCCACTGGGTGCCCAGCGCGAGTCCCCCGATGACATGTCCCCCTACCGGACCGCGCTGGAACGACTCGACGCCGATCCGAACCAGCATCTCGTCGTCGCCGTCCGTGAAGACCGCGTGATCGGAACCCTCCAGCTCACGATCATTCCGGGACTTTCCCACAAGGGAGCGACCCGCGCACTGATCGAGGCCGTACGCATCCACACCGACGAACGGGGCAGCGGGCTGGGCAGCCTGCTGGTCGAGTGGGCGATCGACACGTCCCGGCGGCTCAACTGCCGGATGGTGCAGCTGACGTCCGACAAGACACGCACCGACGCCCACCGCTTCTACGAACGGCTCGGCTTCAGTGCCACGCACGAAGGCTTCAAACTGCGGCTCTGACAACCGCAGGCCGCAAGGCGGTGGGGTGTGTTTCACGTGAAACACACCGCACCGTTCAGGGCCTAGCGGACGCCGCGCCACCCCTCCGGGTCCACTCCACCCGGGATCGGCGCCTCAGGGTCGTACGGCTGCCGCGTGAACACGAATGAACCGAGGTCGAGGTGGCTCACAGCCCCGTCCGGACGCCGTACGGGCCGCAGCAGCTCTCCGGCGAAGTAGCCGTCCAACCCCGTCCAGGTGCCGTCACCGTTCGAGCGGAAGCGAGCCCGCCGGCCACTGCCGGTCAACGGGCCGAGCGCGAGCAGACCGTCAGCATTCACCCGCAGGCCGAAGGCGTTGGTCCCCCAGTACCACTGGCCGGCCAGGTCCAGGACCGCCGGGTCGACCTCGCGCAGCGGCCGCCAGGGTTCCGGGATCCGCGGCTCCGCCTCCGCGACGATCCGGACGAGGTCCGCACCAACGCCTCCGAGCAGCGGTCCGCTCGTGCAGTTGGCGAGCACCACTGCCGCCACGTCGTCCTCCACACAGATGGTGAGGTTCGCCAGGAAGCCCGGCAGCGAACCGGAGTGCCCGACGAGAAGTCGGCCGTCACGGCGCTGGATCTGCATTCCGAGGCCGTAGGTGGCCCCGTCCAGCACATCCGCCGTCTCCGCGGGCGCCGCAGGCGTGCGCATCTGCCGCACCGACTCCGCACTCAGCACCTGGTCGTCGCCCGCGGCCAGAAACGCGGCGAACCGCGCCAGGTCCCCCGTGGTCGACCACAACTGACCGGCCGGAGCCATCCTGCCCAGATCCTCCAGCGGCTCCGGCAACATCGCGTCCGCCCACGGATGCACGGCCCATCCGCCGGCGTGCGGGGCCTCAGGTTGCGTACTCGTGCGGTGCAGACCGAGCGGCTCGAGGATCTCGCTGCGCAGAACTTCCTCCCAGGGAGCGCCACGCACCTCCTCCACCAGCGCTCCGAGCACCGTGTAACCGGGGTTGGAGTAGTGGTGCCGTCGGCCGACCGGGTGCAGCAGGGGCTGTTCGCCGAGCACATTGGTCAGTTCCGGACGGAGGGTGCCCGGGGTGCGCTCCCACCAGGGGGCGGGCGACTCGGCCGCCAGCCCCGCGGTGTGGGCGAGCAGGTCCGCGATCGTCGCCTCGCCCGCGCCGGTACCCGGGAGATGCTTCTCCAGGAGATCACCGAGGTCGAGCAGGCCCTCGTCGCGCAGCCGCATCACCAGGACGGCCGTGAAGGTCTTGGTGATGGATCCGATCCGGTACTGCACGTTCTCGTCCGGACCGTGGCCGTCCACCGAGGTTCGCGCCCCGTGCCACACGGCCCGGCCGCCCCGGACGACGGCCGCGACCAGCGACGGCGACCGTCCTTCGGCCTGTGCGACGGCGATCCGGTGCAGCAGGGCTCGCCGGGTCGTGGGCAGCAGCTCTTCCTGAGGTGTCGTCATGGGCCCAGTGTCCACCGGGTGGAGCACCGGCCGTCCAGTTCATTGCGCGGACGGCCTCCGAGGAGCACGACGCGCTCGGACAGGCTGACCGTCCGAGCGCCCGGGATCACCTGGTGGGGCGATCAGGTCTGGGCCATGTCCACGAAGCGGGAGTAGTGGCCCTGGAAGGCGACCGTGATCGTGGCGGTGGGACCGTTTCGGTGCTTGGCCACGATCAGGTCGGCCTCGCCCGCACGCGGCGACTCCTTCTCGTAGGCGTCCTCGCGGTGCAGCAGGATCACCATGTCGGCGTCCTGCTCGATGGAGCCGGACTCACGCAGGTCGGAGACCATCGGCTTCTTGTCGGTGCGCTGCTCGGGACCACGGTTGAGCTGCGAGAGCGCGATGACCGGGATCTCCAGCTCCTTGGCGAGCAGCTTGAGGTTACGGGACATGTCCGAGACCTCCTGCTGACGGCTCTCGGCACGCTTGGAACCGCCGGACTGCATCAGCTGGAGATAGTCGATGACGACCAGCTTCAGGTCGTTGCGCTGCTTCAGGCGCCTGCACTTGGCGCGGATCTCCATCATCGACAGGTTGGGAGAGTCGTCGATGTAGAGCGGTGCTGCCGAGACGTCCGGCATACGGCGGGCGAGCCTGGTCCAGTCCTCGTCGGTCATCGTGCCGGACCGCATGTGGTGCAGTGCCACCCGGGCCTCGGCGGACAGCAGACGCATCGCGATCTCATTGCGGCCCATTTCGAGCGAGAAGATGACACTCGGGAGGTTGTTCTTGATCGAGGCGGCCCGCGCGAAGTCCAGCGCGAGCGTCGACTTACCCATGGCGGGGCGGGCCGCGATGACGATCATCTGGCCCGGGTGCAGACCGTTCGTCAGCGAATCGAAGTCGGTGAAGCCGGTCGGCACACCGGTCATCTCGCCGCTGCGCGAGCCGATCGCCTCGATCTCGTCGAGGGCGCCCTCCATGATGTCGCCGAGCGGCAGATAGTCCTCGCTGGTGCGCTGCTCGGTGACGGCGTAGATCTCGGCCTGGGCGCGGTTGACGATCTCGTCCACGTCACCGTCGGCCGCGTATCCCATCTGCGTGATGCGCGTACCGGCTTCGACCAGGCGGCGCAGCACGGCCCGCTCATGGACGATCTCGGCGTAGTACTCGGCGTTGGCCGCCGTGGGCACGGTCTGGACGAGACTGTGCAGATACGCGGCCCCGCCGACCTTGTTGATCTCGCCGCGCTTGGTGAGTTCGGCAGCGATGGTGATCGGGTCGGCCGGCTCACCCTTTGCGTAGACGTCCAGGATCGCCTGGTAGATCGTCTCGTGCGCGGGCTTGTAGAAGTCGTGACCCTTGAGGATCTCCACGACGTCGGCGATGGCGTCCTTCGACAGCAGCATGCCGCCCAGCACCGACTGCTCGGCGTCCAGGTCCTGTGGCGGCACCCGCTCGAAGGAGGAGCCCCCGCTGTCCCAGGAGTCGTTCTCCCGGCCCCGGTCGTGCTGCTCCTCACGGCTCCGGCCACCGCCGTCACTGCGTCGCCGGGAGGCCGGCAGACGATCACTGGGCCCGGCATCGGCCCACGGATCGTCCAAGGGCTCGGAAATGCTCACCGAGCCACCTCCTCCCCGTCCGCAGGGCGGACCTCGCCGTGTCCTCTGTTGTACGGCACGGCACTGACAAATGAGAGGCCCAACTCCGGTTCCGGCGCGTCGGATTTGTGACGATTCCAGGGCCGAGGGAAGGACGCTTTCCAGGCCTGGGGAAGGAGTGGGCGCCGGACCACGGTAGGCCCGTCGGCACCGTCAGCCAATCTGGTTATCCACAGGCCATGTGGACGACGGCCCCGATGCTGTGGAGAACTCGCCGAAACCTGTGCACGACCCGGTGGACAGCCCTGTGAACAAGCCCTCCCTCTCCTTCCCCGAATCGCGCTGACCTGCAACTTTACCGTCCACCGGCTGTGCAGAAGAAAAACTTCCCCAGTCGGACCAAGATCGCGTCGAACGGTGCACCGAAGGACACACCCGGAGAACTGAGGTAAGGGTCACTAAGTCATTGCATCACTTACCTGTGGACGATTAGATTAGTGCTCATGACACAGGCTCCCGCGATACCCGAGGTCACCCGTCGGCGGCACGACAGAGAGATCATCGCGCTGGCCGTCCCGGCCTTCGGCGCCCTCGTCGCCGAGCCTCTCTTCGTCATGGCGGACAGCGCCATCGTCGGCCATCTCGGGACCGCTCAGCTCGCCGGCCTCGGCGTTGCCTCGGCCCTCCTCACCACCGCGGTGAGCGTCTTCGTCTTCCTCGCTTACGCGACCACCGCCGCCGTGGCCCGGCGCGTCGGCGCCGGCGATCTGCAAGCGGCCATTCGCCAGGGCATGGACGGCATCTGGCTGGCACTGCTGCTCGGCATCACCGTCATCGCCGTCGTGTTTCCGCTGGCACCCGGCATCGTGGACCTCTTCGGTGCCTCCACGACCGCGGCACCGTACGCCACGACATATCTGCGCATCTCCTCACTGGGCATCCCGGCCATGCTCATCGTCCTCGCCGCTTCGGGTGTGCTCCGCGGACTGCAGGACACCAGGACGCCGCTCTACGTCGCCGGCGCAGGCTTCATAGCCAACGGCGCACTCAATGCAGGACTCGTCTACGGCGCCGGGCTCGGCATCGCCGGTTCAGCGTGGGGCACGGTCATCGCTCAGTGCGGTATGGCAGCGGTCTATCTGACGGTGGTCGTCCGCGGAGCCCGTCGGCACGAGGCCTCGCTTCGCCCGGATGCCGCCGGCATCCGGGCCTCGGCTCAGGCAGGCGTTCCGCTCCTGGTCCGCACGCTGTCGCTACGGGCGATCCTGATGATCGCGACGGCGGTCGCGGCACATCTGGGCGACGCCGACATCGCCGCCCACCAGATCATCCTGTCCCTGTGGACCCTACTGGCCTTCGCTCTCGACGCGATAGCGATCGCTGGTCAGGCCATCATCGGCCGGTATCTCGGCGCGGAGGACGCCCAAGGAGCGCGTGAGGCCTGCCGCCGCATGGTCCAGTGGGGCATTGCGACCGGAGTGATACTCGGCCTGCTCGTGGTGGCCACCCGGCCGCTCTTCCTGCCACTGTTCACCAACGACCCCGTGGTCAAGGACGCGGCACTGCCCGCACTGCTGATGGTGGCGCTCTCACAACCCGTCTGCGGCATCGTCTTCGTGTTGGACGGGGTACTGATGGGCGCGGGTGACGGACCGTATCTGGCCTGGGCGATGGTCGTCACCCTGGCGGTGTTCGCTCCCCTCGCCCTCCTCGTCCCCACGTTCGGCGGCGGTCTCACCACGCTGTGGACTGCGATGACACTCATGATGGCTGTCCGCATGCTGACCCTGTGGCTACGCGCCCGCTCCGGTCGTTGGATCGTCACAGGAGCCACTCGCTGACCGTTTCACGTGGAACAAGCCGGCTGTCGTGTTTCACGTGAAACAGCAGTCCTCCTCCATCTTGTGCCTGTGCGAGTCCCACCCGGCCCATGCGAAAGGGACCGCGCCCGTGAAGGCGCGGCCCCTTTCAGAGCTGCTCAAGCAGAGCGCAGCGATCAGGCCGCGATGACCTCGATGTTGACCTTGGCGGCAACCTCGGGGTGCAGACGCACGGACGTCTCGTGGGCGCCCAGGGTCTTGATCGGGGCGGACAGCTCGATGCGGCGCTTGTCGACCTCGGGGCCACCGGAAGCCTTGATCGCGGACGCGATGTCGGCCGGGGTGACGGAACCGAAGAGACGACCGGCGTCGCCGGAGCGGACGGCCAGGCGGACCTTCACGCCCTCGAGCTGGGCCTTGACCTGGTTGGCCTGCTCGATGGTCTGGATCTCGTGGATCTTGCGAGCACGACGGATCTGCTCGACGTCCTTCTCGCCACCCTTGGTCCAGCGGATAGCGAACTTCCGCGGGATCAGGTAGTTGCGAGCGTAACCGTCCTTGACGTCGACAACGTCGCCAGCGGCACCGAGGCCAGTGACCTCGTGGGTGAGGATGATCTTCATGTCTCAGTCACCCTTCCCTTAGCGCGCGGTGGACGTGTAGGGCAGCAGCGCCATCTCACGGCTGTTCTTGACGGCCGTGGCGACGTCACGCTGGTGCTGCGTGCAGTTGCCGGTCACGCGGCGGGCACGGATCTTGCCGCGGTCGGAAATGAACTTCCGCAGCATGTTCGTGTCCTTGTAGTCCACGTACGTGACCTTGTCCTTGCAGAAAGCGCAGACCTTCTTCTTCGGCTTGCGCACAGGCGGCTTCGCCATGGTGTTTCTCCTGTGTGATCAAGAAGTTGGGGTACGACCCGCCCTTGGTCCGAGGACCTAGAAGGGGGGCTCGTCCGAGTAGCCGCCACCGCCGCCGGAGCCTCCGCCCCAGCTGCCGCCACCCTGCTGGCCGCCACCGGCGGGAGCGCCGGTCGCCCACGGGTCGTCGGCCGGAGCGCCGCCGCCCTGCTGGCCGCCACCGGAGCCACCGCCCCAGCCGCCGCCCTGCTGGCCGCCACCGCCGCCGTAACCACCCTGGCCACCGCGGCCGCCACCGGCGGTCTTGGTGACCTTGGCCGTGGCGTTGCGCAGGCTGGGGCCGACTTCCTCGACGTCCAGCTCGTAGACCGTGCGCTTGACGCCCTCACGGTCCTCGTAGGACCGCTGCTTCAGCCGGCCCTGCACGATGACGCGCATGCCTCGCTGGAGCGATTCGGCGACGTTCTCCGCCGCCTGACGCCAGACCGAGCAGGTCAGGAACAGGCTCTCGCCGTCCTTCCACTCGTTCGTCTGACGGTCGAAGGTGCGGGGAGTGGACGCGACGCGGAACTTCGCGACCGCCGCACCGGACGGGGTGAAGCGCAGCTCGGGGTCGTCGACAAGATTGCCGATGACCGTGATGACGGTCTCGCCTGCCATGGGGGAACCTCTCGGCGGGTTTGCTGCTGGCTGCTTGCTGCTACTCGAATCCCGAGATCAGCTGAGCGGGAGGGCTCAGTGGGTCTCGGGGCGGAGGACCTTGGTCCGGAGGACCGACTCGTTCAGGTTCATCTGGCGGTCGAGCTCCTTGACGACCGCAGGCTCGGCCTGCAGGTCGATGACCGAGTAGATGCCCTCGGGCTTCTTCTTGATCTCGTAGGCGAGACGACGACGGCCCCAGGTGTCGACCTTCTCAACCTTGCCGCCGCCGTCACGGACGACGGACAGGAAGTTCTCGATCAGCGGGGAGACCGAACGCTCCTCGAGATCGGGGTCGAGGATGACCATCACCTCGTAGTGACGCATGTGGAACCCACCTCCTTTGGACTCAGCGGCCACGGTCGTTCCGTGGCAGGAGGGTTGTGATGCGTACGCAACGGTATCGGCCGCCACTGACAATCGGGGGTCCTGAGGGATCCCGCAGTGTTACCTGGGCAGGCGTGGGCAGACACCAGTGCAGACGGTACAGACTACCCGCACACCCGCTTCCGGTTGAAATCCGGGCGGGAAGGCCGTCACCCTGTACACGTCGGGTGTGTACGGCGCTACTATGCGCCGCCTTCCGCAGGAGGTGCCCATGGCACAGACAATGCATCCCAACGTCGCCGGTTCCCTCTTCGCCACGGACGGCAAGGCCCGTCCGCTTCAGGACACCCTGATGGCGGTGACCTTCGTCCTCGGCGTGCTGTCCTTCGTCACGTCGTTCTTCCCCGGCCTCCACCTGCTCAGCTCGTGGACAGGGCTGGTGGGTCTCGCCGTCGGCATCTACGGACAGTGGATCTCGGTGACCACTCGGGAGCGCTTCGTTCTGATCCTGGGCCTCGGCGCTGCGGGAGTAGGTTTCCTGATCAGCATGGCGCACGGCGGACTGTTCGGCGGAATCATCGGAAGCTGACCGCCGGACGACGTCCGCACCACGCCTTTTCGAACACCGCGAACCGCCCCGGTCGCCCGTCCGGCCGGGGCTAAGGCCCGTACGCCCAGTCAGGGCGTTCGCAAGGCGCAGTAGGCTTCGGCGCGAGAGCCGGAGCCCCTGTACCCATGGGGACACACCAGCCCGAGGAGCGCCCCGACATGAGCCTGACCCTGAGGACCATCAGCCGCGAGCAACATCTGGCCTACATCCAGAGCCTGCCGTCGGCGAGCCACATGCAGGTCCCGGCCTGGGCCGATGTGAAGGCGGAGTGGCGCTCGGAGAACCTCGGCTGGTTCGACGAGCGCACCGGCGAGATGGTCGGTGCGGGCCTGGTCCTCTACCGCCAGCTGCCCAAGATCAAGCGCTATCTCGCCTATCTCCCCGAGGGCCCGGTCATCAACTGGTTCGCGCCGAATCTGGACGACTGGATCCAGCCGATGCTGGCGCACCTGAAGCAGCAGGGCGCCTTCTCCGTGAAGATGGGCCCGCCGGTGATCATCCGCCGCTGGAACGCGGAAACGATCAAGAAGGGCATCCAGGACCAGGACGTGAAGCGTCTGCGCGACATGGAGGCCGACTTCATCGAGCCGCGCGCGTTCGAGGTGGCCGACAAGCTGCGCCGTATGGGCTGGCAGCAGGGCGAGGACGGCGGCGCCGGTTTCGGCGACGTGCAGCCGCGCTATGTCTTCCAGGTGCCGCTGGCCAACCGGTCCCTGGAAGAGGTCCACAAGAACTTCAACCAGCTGTGGCGCCGCAACATCAAGAAGGCCGAGAAGGCCGGCGTCGAGGTCGTCCAGGGCGGCTACCAGGACCTGGCCGAGTGGCAGCGGCTGTACGAGATCACGGCGGTGCGCGACCACTTCCGGCCCCGCCCGCTGTCGTACTTCCAGCGCATGTGGACGGCCCTCAACACCGAGGACCCCAACCGGATGCGGCTGTACTTCGCCCGCCACAACGGCGTGAACCTGTCCGCAGCGACGATGCTGATCGTCGGCGGACACGTCTGGTACTCCTACGGTGCCT
Source organism: Streptomyces sp. NPDC001135 (assembly GCF_053598395.1). Taxonomy (NCBI): domain Bacteria; kingdom Bacillati; phylum Actinomycetota; class Actinomycetes; order Kitasatosporales; family Streptomycetaceae; genus Streptomyces; species Streptomyces sp. NPDC001135. The sequence goes on from NZ_JBSFKD010000003.1 coordinate 193,723, forward strand.
CCGACAACATCGGCCGTGAGGTCCGGCCCTCGAACGCGATGCAGTGGCGGATGCTGCGCGACGCCTACGCGCTCGGCGGCACCGTCTACGACCTGCGCGGCATCTCCGACTCGCTGGACGAGACGGACCACCTCTTCGGTCTGATCCAGTTCAAGGTCGGCACCGGCGGGCAGGCCGCCGAGTACCTCGGCGAGTGGGACTTCCCACTGAACAAGCTGCTCCACAAGGCCCTCGACATCTACATGTCGCGACGCTGAGCCCGGGCGTTTGATTCCATAGGCTCCACAGCGTTCACACCTCTGATTCACCGCAGCCACGAGAAAGGTTCCAGGTCCGGCCATGGCGCTCACGCTCTACGTCGACACCGCGCGCTGGCGGGCGCACCACAAGCACGTGCACGAGCAGTTCCCGGGTCTGGTCCCGGTCTGCAAGGGCAACGGCTACGGCTTCGGGCACGAACGGCTGGCGGAGGAGGCCACGCGGCTGGGCGCGGACCTGCTCGCGGTCGGCACGACGTACGAGGCCGCGCGCATCAAGGACTTCTTCAGCGGTGACCTGCTGGTGCTGACGCCGTACCGGCGCGGCGAGGAGCCCGTGCCGCTGCCCGACCGGGTGGTGCGCTCCGTGTCGTCGGTCGACGGTGTGTACGGCCTCGTCGGGGCGCGGGTCGTCATCGAGGTGATGTCCTCGATGAAGCGCCACGGCATCAGCGAGCAGGACCTGCCCCAGCTGCACCAGGCCATCGAGAACGTCCGGCTGGAGGGCTTCGCCATCCATCTGCCGCTGGACCGCACCGACGGTTCGGACGCCGTCGAGGAGGTCATCGGCTGGATGGACCGGCTGCGCGCGGCCCGGCTGCCGCTGCACACGATGTTCGTCAGCCACCTCAAGGCCGATGAACTGGCCCGGCTGCAGCAGCAGTTCCCGCAGACACGGTTCCGCGCCCGCATCGGCACTCGGCTGTGGCTGGGGGACCACGAGGCGACCGAGTATCGCGGTGCCGTCCTGGACGTCACGCGCGTGGCCAAGGGCGACCGGTTCGGCTACCGGCAGCAGAAGGCAGCCTCCGACGGCTACCTGGTGGTCGTGGCGGGCGGAACGTCGCACGGCGTGGGCCTGGAGGCCCCGAAGGCCCTGCACGGCGTCATGCCGCGCGCCAAGGGCGTCGCACGGGCCGGCCTCGCCACGGTCAACCGGAACCTTTCTCCGTTCGTCTGGGGCGGCAAGCAGCGCTGGTTCGCCGAGCCGCCGCACATGCAGGTGTCGATCCTGTTCGTTCCGTCAGACGCCCCGGAGCCGCAGGTCGGCGACGAGCTGGTGGCCCATCTGCGGCACACCACCACGCAGTTCGACCGGCTCGTGGACCGCTGAGCCGAACCGGAACGGCGAGAGGCCGTACACGCAGGTGCGTGTACGGCCTTCTTCATGGTCTTCCGCCGACCTGTTCGCTCAGAGCGAACGGTCCTCGGGAGACGGCGGGACGGGCCTGCCCCAGTCCACCTGAGAGCCCTCGAAGGGGGCGGCGTGCCGCGGTGGATGGGCTGCCGCGCCGAACACGAAGACGTCCGGCGCGCCGTCGAGCACCCCACCCGACGGGTCGTCGTCGCCCGACCGGCGCACCACGTCCCGCTCCGGCATGAGGATGTCCCGCACGACGACGGCGCACAGGTACAGCGTGCCCACCAGGTGCAGCACGATCGCCCATTGGTAGCCGTGCGTGGGCAGACCCTTGTGGGCTTCTCCGCTGGTCGTGTAGGCGAGATACATCCAGATGCCCAGGAAGTACGCCACCTCGCAGGCCTGCCAGATCAGGAAGTCACGCCACTTGGGCCGGGCCAGGACCGCCAGTGGTACCAGCCACAGGACGTACTGCGGTGAGTAGACCTTGTTGGTGAGGATGAACGCCGCCACCATCAGGAAGGCCAGCTGCGCGAAGCGCGGCCTGCGCGGGGCGGTGAAGGTCAGCGCGGCGATGCCGAGGAAGCACAGCACCACCAGCACCAGGGCAGCGGTGTTCACGAAGCCGATTCCGGGCGGGTTGCTGGAGTTCTGCGCCCAGACCAGCCAGAAGGACCCGAAGTCGACGCCCCGTTCCTGGCTGAACGTGTAGAACTTCGACCAGCCCTGGAAGGCGAAGAGCATCACCGGCGCGTTCACCACGAGCCAGGCGATCCCCGCCCCGCCCACGGCCTGGGTGTACTCCCGCCACTTGCCGGCCCGCCAGCACAGCACGAACAGCGGGGCGAGCAGGAAGACGGGGTAGAGCTTGGCGGCCGTGGCGAGGCCCAGGAGAACGCCGAAGGCGACGGGACGGCTCCGGGACCACATCAGCATCGCGGCGGCCGTGAGCGCCACGGCCAGCAGGTCCCAGTTGATGGTCGCGGTGAGCACGAAGGCGGGTGCCAGGGCGACCAGCAGACCGTCCCAGGGGCGCCGGCGGTGGGTGCGGGCCACACAGACCGCGATGACGGCCGCGCAGGCCATCAGCATCCCGGCGTTGACGAACCAGTACCACTGCTCCTGGCGCTGGATGCTGCCGCTGTGCGGGGTCAGCCAGGACGCCACCTCCATGAACACGCCGGTCAGCACCGGGTATTCGAGGTAGTCCATGTCGCCCGAGAGCTTGTCGAAGTACGGCACGAGATGATCGGCGAACCCACGCCCCTGGTAGAGGTGCGGGATGTCCGAGTAGCAGGCATGCGTGTACTGACTGCTCGCGCCGAAGAACCAGGCACTGTGATAGCAGGGCGCCTTCTGGACCAGGCCGAGAGCGAACATGCCGATCGCCACGAGCGCGACGACCCGTACGGGGGTCCACCAGGAGGTCGCGAGCAGGGCGCGCCGCCCCAGCGGACCGCCGATCAGCTCACTGCCTGCCCGGGCGATCTCGTCCTCACTGGTCGGCCGCACCGGTTCTGCCGTGGCGGGCCGCACGGGTTCGGGCTCGTGCATGCTCGCGGGCGTCATCTCTGCACTGGGCATGGGCCACATCCTGCCGTACCTGTCTAGGAAAGCGCCGAGGGCCGCCGCACCTCGTAGGTGCGGCGGCCCATGTTTCACGTGAAACACCCGCGGCGGGCGAAATGGCCGCCAACCGGTCGGTGGCGGCGGCTAGCCGGTCGGGCCTGCGAAGATGCCGCCGTTGCCGTTGCCGTTGCCTCGCGTGTTTCCGCCGGTCCCGGTCGTGTCGGTGACGCTGGGTGTCGGAGAGGTACCTCCGTCCACACCACCCGTGTCCGTGCCACCGTTGCCGTTGCCGTTTCCGTTGCAGGCGTTGCCCCAACTCCACTGGCAGGTGTCGCTCGCCGACGGGGACGGGGACGGGGACGTGTCGCTGGGCGACGGGCTCGGTGAGTCGCTCGGCGTCGGGCTCGGCGTGATGCTGACGGTCGGGGTCGGCGACGGGGCACCGGCCTCGTCCTGGACCTTGCCGATCTCGGTGGCGTCCGGGAAGCCCGGGTCGTTCTGGCCCCTCAGTGCGGCCTTCATGTACTCGGTCCACACCGACGTCGGGATATCACCACCATGGATCGACGGGACGCCGGCCGTGCCGTTCATGGACAGCAGCTCGTGGTCCTTCGGGTTCTCACGGAACATCGCCACCGATGTGGACAGCTGCTGGGTGTAGCCGACGAACCAGGCCGACTTGTTGCTGTCGGTGGTACCGGTCTTGCCCGCCGCCGTACGGCCCAGAGCCTTGGCGTTCTTACCCGTACCGTTCTGGATCACGTTCTGCAGGACGTCTGTGACGTTGTTCGCCACGTTGGCCGACATGGCCGTGGTGACCTGCGGCTTCGTGAAGCCCTGCATCTCCTCGCCGTCCTTCTTCACGGAGGTCACCGAGTACGGGTCCGCATGCTTGCCGGACGCTGCGAAGGTCGCGTACGCGTCGGCCATGCGGATGGCGCTCGGGGTCGAGGTACCGATGGCGAAGGACGGGTTGAGCGTGGAGAAGCTGTTCTTCAGGATGCCGGACGCCTGGGCGAGGTCACGGACGTGCGTCAACCCCACATCCATGCCGAGCTGGACGAACGGAGTGTTGACGGACTGCTCCATCGCCTTGCGCAGCGTGATGTAGCCCCACTGGTGCTCGCTCTCGTTGCGCTGGTAGAAGACCGAGCCGTCCTTCTTCAGAACCGGGCTGCCATCCTGGTTGAGCACCTTGAGGTGGTCGTTGCCGTTGTACTTGCTCAGCGGGGAAATGCCCTGCCCCTCGGACCTGTAGGTCCCGTCCTCCATAGCCGCGGCGAGGACGAACGGCTTCCACGTCGAACCGACCGGGACACCGGAGGTGTCGGCGTTGTTCGTGAAGTGGCCGTTCTCGTAGCCGTCACCGCCGTAGAGGGCGACGATCGCGCCGTTGTTGGGCCGCACCGACGCCGCACCGAACTGGACGTACTTGTCCAGGTCGCGGCGCTTCGGATCGATCCGCTCCTTCTGGATCTTCTTCACGGCCGCGCTCAGCTCGTTGACCTTGTTCTTGTCGAAGGTCGTCTTGATCTGGTAGCCGCCCCGGTCGAAATCCGCCTCCGTGATGTCGGAGTGGGCGAGGACGTACTTCTTCGCCGTGTCGACCAGGTAGCTGATCTGGCCGGTCATCCCCTTGGTCGCCTTGCGGCCGTCGGGCATGGGGTACTTGGCGATGGCTTTCTGGAAGTCGGAGTCGCTCAGGTGGTGATCGTTGTGCATCTGCTCGAGGATCCACTTCCAGCGTTCCTGCGAGCGTTGTTTGTTGGCCGTCGCGGTCGCCGAGGCGTCGAGGTCCGCGTTGCCGGCCGGGTCGAAGTACGTCGGGCCCTTGAGCAGGGCCGCGAGGACCGCGCACTGGCTCGGCGTCAGGTCCACCGCGTTCTTGCCGTAGTACGTCTGCGCAGCCGCCTGGATGCCGTACGCGCCTCGGCCGAAGTACGAGGTGTTCAGGTACCCCTGCAGGATCTGGCTCTTCTTGAGCTTCGTCCCCACCTTGATGGAGATGAACAGTTCCTTGAACTTACGGGTGACGGTCTGCTGCTGGCTCAGATAGGTGTTCTTGACGTACTGCTGGGTGATCGTGGAACCACCCTGGGTCTGGCCGCCCCGCGCCATGTTGACCACGGCGCGCGCGATACCCATGGGGTCGACGCCCGAGTCCTGGTAGAAACTCTTGTTCTCGGCCGAGATCACGGCCCACTGCATGGCATCGGGAATCTGGTCGATGCTGACGTTCTGCCGGTTGACGCCCGTGCCCGTGGCCACCATCTGCTTGCCGTCGGCCCAGTAGTAGACGTTGTTCTGGGACTTGGCGGCATCGTTCTCGTTGGGGATCGAGACCATCGCGTAGCTGACGCCGACCAGCGCCACCAGGCTCCCGACGAAGCCGATGAAGAGCCCGGAGACAAGCTTCCAGGAGGGCACCCAGCGGCGCCAGCCGTACCTTCCGGCACGGGGGTAGTCGATCAGCCGCTTCTTGCCGGGTGCGGTCGACGCACGGCCCCTGCCGCGCCCGGGACCGGTCGGGCCGCCGGGAGCGCCGCGCCGGCCGCCCGGGCCGGCGTTGTCCACGCCTCTGCGGCGACTGCCTCTCTGCGCCGCCCGGCGGGCCTCGGCACGGCCACTGTAGGGACGCTCGTCACCTTCTGGCCCCTTGGCACCCGACCCATAGGAACTGGACCCATAGGAGTCGGCTGGGGACCCGGTGGCGCCCCGCGGTGCCGCACGGCGACCGGAGGCCGAGCCGGACGGGTCGCGTCGGGCCGCGGCACGTCCGCCTCCCTGCGGCTGCGGCGGTTTGCGACGGTGCTCGCTCATCGAACGATTACTCCTCGGGCAGGCGCACCCTTGCGCGCCTGGAACGGCGGCTGGTTTCCGGTCCCCCCGAAGTACGGATGTGGTCGGTTCTGCATTCACCCGTACTGCACCGGGGACGACGACGCTCCCCGGGCGTCACGCGGTTCCCGGTGGTGTGCATGCCGCACAGACTACGCATCCCCAAAACCTGCCGAGCCCTGAAGTTCACCCCAAAAAGTGCAACCTGCATCGTATGAATCGGTGATGTGATCCCGTTCACCACCGCCACTCTTGTCGCCTGCGGAAGGCCGTTCTATCGTCGTGATGTATCGAGTCGATACATCAGCGCGAGATAAAGACGCTGAGAGGTACTGCGAGACCCGCGGGAGCGATCAGCGGGACCGAGAGGAGGCGACGATGAGCCGACGTTCCGGCATCCTCGAGTTCGCCGTGCTCGGCCTGCTGCGCGAGTCCCCGATGCACGGCTATGAGCTGCGCAAACGGCTCAACACCTCCCTGGGTGTGTTCCGGGCGTTCAGCTACGGGACCCTGTATCCCTGCCTCAAGACGCTGGTCACCAACGGCTGGTTGATCGAGGAACCGGGCAGCACGCACGAGGACGCCCTCGCCGCTCCGCTCGCCGGACGCCGCGCCAAGATCGTCTATCGGCTGACGGCGGAAGGGAAGGAGCACTTCGAGGACCTGCTCTCGCAGACCGGCCCCGACGCGTATGAGGACGAGCACTTCGCCGCACGCTTCGCCTTCTTCGGGCAGACGTCGCGCGATGTGCGCATGCGCGTCCTGGAGGGCCGCCGCAGCCGTCTGGAGGAGCGCCTGGAGAAGATGCGCGCCTCTCTGGCGCGCACTCGGGAGCGCCTCGACGACTACACACTTGAGCTCCAGCGCCACGGGATGGAGTCCGTGGAACGCGAAGTGCGCTGGCTGAACGAGCTCATCGAGAGCGAGCGGGCCGGACGGGACCTGCGGGGTTCCGTGTCCGGGGGGTCCGCTCAGCAGGACACCACCACTGGATCGACGGGCGGCCTGCCCCGTCCCGGGGACACCCCCCGGACGGATACGCCCGGCGACACCGCCACGTGAGTCCCAATCAGGGACTCACTCGTACACACAGGGAGCAACCGGAATGGGTTCGGTTCGCGTAGCCATCGTCGGCGTGGGCAACTGCGCTGCGTCGCTGGTGCAGGGAGTCGAGTACTACAAGGACGCCGACGCGGCGTCGAAGGTCCCCGGCCTGATGCACGTGCAGTTCGGTGACTACCACGTGCGCGACATCGAGTTCGTCGCCGCGTTCGACGTGGACGCCAAGAAGGTCGGCCTCGACCTCGCGGACGCGATCGGCGCCTCCGAGAACAACACCATCAAGATCTGCGACGTGCCCACCTCCGGTGTCACCGTCCAGCGCGGCCACACCCTCGACGGCCTCGGCAAGTACTACCGCGAGACCATCGAGGAGTCCGACGCCGAGCCGGTCGACGTCGTCCAGGTCCTGAAGGACAAGCAGGTCGACGTCCTGGTCTGCTACCTGCCGGTCGGCTCCGAGGACGCGGCGAAGTTCTACGCCCAGTGCGCCATCGACGCCAAGGTCGCCTTCGTCAACGCCCTCCCGGTCTTCATCGCCGGCACCAAGGAGTGGGCGGACAAGTTCACCGAGGCCGGTGTGCCGATCGTCGGTGACGACATCAAGTCCCAGGTCGGCGCCACCATCACGCACCGCGTCATGGCGAAGCTGTTCGAGGACCGCGGTGTCATCCTCGACCGCACGATGCAGCTGAACGTCGGCGGCAACATGGACTTCAAGAACATGCTCGAGCGTGAGCGCCTGGAGTCCAAGAAGATCTCGAAGACGCAGGCCGTCACCTCCCAGATCCCCGACCGGGACCTCGGCGAGAAGAACGTCCACATCGGCCCGTCCGACTACGTGGCCTGGCTGGACGACCGCAAGTGGGCCTACGTCCGCCTCGAGGGCCGTGCCTTCGGTGACGTCCCGCTGAACCTGGAGTACAAGCTCGAGGTCTGGGACTCCCCGAACTCCGCGGGTGTCATCATCGACGCCCTGCGCGCCGCGAAGATCGCCAAGGACCGCGGCATCGGCGGCCCGATCCTGTCGGCCTCCTCGTACTTCATGAAGTCCCCGCCGGTCCAGTACTTCGACGACGAGGCCCGCGAGAACGTCGAGAAGTTCATCCGCGGCGAGGTCGAGCGCTGAGGCCCTGAGGGCAATCGCTCGCGCCAGAACGCTCCTGCCAGGGCTGTGAAGGTCCCCGGGTTCACCGACCCGGGGACCTTCCGCATGTGTGAGGCTGTGCCCCATGCCCGTCGTCCGTGACCTGCGCGTCCTATTGCGCCTGCGGTACTTCCGACGTCTGCTGTACATCCGCCTCCTGTCCCAGGGCGCCGACGGCGTCTACCAGGTCGCGCTCGCCGCGTACGTCGTCTTCTCCCCGGAGAAACAGACCTCGGCCATCGCCATCGCCTCCGCGATGGCAGTCCTGCTGCTCCCCTACTCCCTGGTCGGCCCGTTCGCCGGAGTCCTGCTGGACCGCTGGCGGCGCCGACAGGTCTTCGTGTACGGCAATCTGCTGCGCGCCCTGCTGGCCGCGGGCACCGCCGCGCTGATGGTCAGCCAGGTCCCGGACTGGCTGTTCTACGTCTCCGCGCTGTGCGTCACGGCCGTCAACCGCTTCATCCTCGCCGGGCTGTCCGCGTCCCTTCCCCGCGTGGTGGACGCCGAGCGTCTGGTGCTCGCCAACTCACTGTCACCGACGGCCGGAACGCTCGCCGCGACCGCGGGCGGCAGTCTGGCCTTCGCCGTACGGCTCGTGGCGTCGGGATCCGACGCGGCTGTGGTCCTCCTCGGCGCCTTCCTCTATCTGTGTGCGGGCCTCAGCGCCCTCACCATGGCACCCGCCCTCCTCGGTCCCGACCAGCAGCCCAAACGCCCGCAGATGTCCACCGCCCTCGCCGACACATCACGCGATCTCATCGCGGCTGTCCGCCACCTGGCCGCACCCCGGCGGAGAGAAGCCGCCTGGGCGCTGGCCGCGATGACGCTGATGCGCTTCTGCTACGGCGCACTGCTGGTCCTTCTGCTCATGCTGTGCCGGTACGCCCTCTCCACGACGTCCGAGGAGGGGCTCCGGCTGCTCGGACTCGCGCTGGCGGTGTCCGGGGCGGGGTTCTTCACGGCGGCGGCGGTGACGCCGTGGGCAGCGGGGCGCCTCGGTCCCGGGCGGTGGATCGCAGTGTGCTCCGGCGCCGCCGCCGTACTGGAGCCTGCCCTCGGGCTGCCCTTCGCCGCCGGACCCCTCCTGATCGCGGCCTTCATTCTCGGTCTGATCACCCAGGGCGCCAAGATCGCCACGGACACCATCGTCCAGGCCTGTGTCGACGACGCATTCCGCGGCCGGATCTTCTCCGTGTACGACGTGCTCTTCAACGTGGCCTTCGTGGGCGCCGCCGCAGTGGCAGCCCTGATGCTGCCGCCGGACGGCCGCTCGACACTCCTGGTGGTCCTGGTCGCCGTCCTCTACGGCGCGGTCGCCACGGCCTTGGCCCGCTTCGAGCGTCGCTGAGACGATGACCGGGAAACGAAGAGGGCGATGTTTCACGTGAAACATCGCCCCTCGATGCCAGAAGCCCGCGCGGTGTTTCACGTGAAACATCGCCGACCGCGGCACGGCAGAGATCAGCTCTGCTCTGCCCACCAGTCCTTGAGAGCCGTCACGGCCGCGTCATGGTCCATCGGACCGTTCTCCAGACGCAGCTCCAGCATGTGCTGGTAGGCCTTGCCGACGACAGGGCCGGGACCCACCCCCAGGATCTCCATGATCTGGTTGCCGTCGAGGTCCGGGCGGATCGCGTCCAGCTCCTCCTGCTCCTGCAGCTGGGCGATGCGCTCCTCCAGGCCGTCGTAGGCCCTGGAGAGCGCGGACGCCTTCCGCTTGTTGCGGGTGGTGCAGTCCGAGCGGGTCAGCTTGTGCAGGCGATCCAGCAGGGGACCCGCGTCACGGACGTAACGCCGCACCGCCGAGTCCGTCCACTCTCCGGTGCCATAGCCGTGGAAGCGCAGGTGAAGTTCGACCAGCCGTGAGATATCCCTCACCAGCTCGTTGGAGTACTTCAGGGCGGTCATGCGCTTCTTGGCCATCTTGGCACCGACCACCTCGTGGTGGTGGAACGAGACCCGGCCGTCCTTCTCGAAGCGGCGCGTCCGGGGCTTGCCGATGTCGTGCAGCAGCGCGGCCAGCCGAAGCGTGAGATCGGGGCCGTCCGACTCCAGGGCGATCGCCTGCTCCAGGACGATCAGGGAGTGCTCGTAGACGTCCTTGTGCCGATGGTGCTCGTCCCGCTCCAGGCGCAGCGCCGGCAGCTCGGGCAGCACGTGATCCGCGAGCCCGGTGTCGGCGAGCAGGCTCAGTCCCTTGCGTGGGTGTGCGGAGAGAATCAGCTTGTTCAGCTCGTCCCGGACCCGCTCGGCCGAGACGATCTCGATGCGTCCGGCCATGTCCGTCATCGCGGTGACGACCTCAGGGGCGAGCGTGAAGTCCAGCTGGGCGGCGAACCGCGCCGCCCGCATCATCCGCAGGGGATCGTCCGAGAACGACTCCTCGGGCGTACCCGGGGTCCGCAGCACCCGGGCGGCGAGATCCTCAAGGCCACCGTGCGGGTCGATGAACTCCTTCTCGGGCAGCGCCACGGCCATCGCGTTGACCGTGAAGTCCCGGCGGACCAGGTCCTCCTCGATGGAGTCGCCGTACGACACCTCGGGCTTGCGCGAGGTGCGGTCGTAGGCCTCCGACCGGTAGGTGGTGATCTCGATCTGAAAGTGCCCGTCAGTGTCTCCGACACGGGCACCCTTGTGTGCGCCGACGGTACCGAAGGCGATGCCCACGTCCCAGACGGCGTCCGCCCATGGCCGGACGATCTTCAGTACGTCCTCGGGGCGGGCGTCGGTCGTGAAGTCCAGGTCGTTGCCGAGCCGGCCGAGCAGCGCGTCGCGCACCGATCCACCGACCAGGGCGAGCGAGAACCCGGCCTCCTGGAATCGGCGCGCGAGGTCGTCGGCGACGGGCGCCACCCGCAGCAGCTCGGCGACCGCGCGCTGCTGCGCCTGGCTCAGGGCAGAGGGAGTGTCTTCGTTGGGGTTCGGCACAACAGAAGAGGGTACGTGCCCCGGCGGCCGGGGGTGCCCTCCATTTCCCCCGGGGCGGCCCTGGCAGGAGCTGTGGACGGCTTCCGGCATACCCACCGTAAGCACTGCTCACGCGGCGTTCGGTAGCTCTCGCCTCGATACTGGATATAGAGGACGGACCGTCGAGGTTCCCCGATCTTGTGGAGGAGACCGCGGCACTTCCCCTCAGCGCACATCGTTACCATGCGTGGACGCACATTCCGACGACCACTGACGACGACGAGGGACGGGCGAGCGCGTGGCCGAGGCGGCAGACTTCCAGGGGACCAGTGCCTCACCTGCCCGCCGGTGGCTGCGGCGCACCGGCGCGCTGCTCGCGGGGGCGCCTCTGCTGGCCGGGCTGCTGCAGCTGCCCGCCGCGGCGCCCGCCCAGGCCGCGTCCTCGGACACGGTGTCCGTCTCCCTGGACTCGCTCGGCCCCAGCGCCCCCACCGACGGGGACACGCTGACGGTGTCGGGCACGGTGACCAACAACGGCAAGCAGACCGTCACCGGCGCCCACGTGGGTCTGCGGGTGGGCCCCCTGCTGAACACCCGCTCGGAGATCGACTCGGTCGCCCGGCACTCCGACGACCTGCAGGGCGGCACCGGCTCCGAGGTCGGCGGCAAGTACGAGGAGAAGTTCGCCAAGCTGTCCCCGGGCGTCGCCGAGCACTTCAGCATCTCCGTCCCCGTGGACAAGCTCGACCTCGGCGACAACGGCGTCTACGAGTTCGGTGTCTCCCTCTCCGGTCAGACCGCCGCGCAGCCCTGGGACCAGGTTCTCGGCATCCGGCGGACGTTCCTGCCGTGGCAGCCCTCCGAGGCCGACACCAAGACCAGGACGACGTTCCTGTGGCCCCTGCTCTCCACGGTCCACATGACGGCCAAGACGGGCGCCGGCGAACTCCAGACGCCTGTGTTCCTCAACGACGACCTGGCCAAGGAGCTGGCGCCGGGCGGCAGGCTGGCCCAGATGGTGGAGCTGGGCAAGGACCTCGACGTCACCTGGGTGATCGACCCGGACCTGCTGGCCTCGGTGGACAGGATGGCGACCGGCAACTACCGGCTGCCGGGGGACGGGGACACCACCACGCCAGGCCCTCGGGAGCACCAGGCCGTCGCCAAGCAGTGGCTGGCGAACCTGCAGAAGGCGGTGGCGGGCAAGGAGGTCGTCGCGCTCCCCTTCGGCGACCCGGACCTGGCGTCCCTCGCGCACAACGGCACCAGCGTCACCGGCTCACTCAGCCACCTCAAGGACGCCACCGACGTCGCGGCCACCACGGTCAACACCGTGCTCCACGTCACACCGAGCACTGACTTCGCCTGGCCGGTGGAGGGTGCCGTGGACCCGGCGATCATGAAGGTCGCGACCTCGGCCGGAGCCGACCGTGTGATCGCCCGCAGTGACAGCCTCCAGGAGACGGCCGGGCTGTCGTACACGCCTTCCGCCGCCCGCCCGGTCGGCGGTGGCACCACGGCGGTGGTCTCCGACGCCCGTCTCTCCACGGCCTTCGAGGACGATCTGACGAAGGCGGACTCGGCCACGCTCGCCGTGCAGGAGTTCCTGGCCCAGAGCCTCGAGGTGAACGCGCAGACGGACAAGCAGCGCAGCGTCGTCGTCGCCCCGCAGCGCATGCCCACGGGGAGCCAGGCGCAGGCGATGGCGGCGGCGCTGAAGGCGCTCCAGGGCGGGAACTGGTCCCAGTCCCAGGATCTCGGCGCGGCGGCCAAGGACAAGCCCGACCCGGATGCCACCACGCGCATCCCGTCCGGGTCCGCCTATCCGTCCTCGCTGCGCTCGCGGGAGCTGCCGCAGGCGGCGTTCGAGCAGATCGCGCGCACCCAGGGCAAGCTCGACAGCTTCCAGGTGATCCTCTCCGACCAGTCCCGCGTCGTGACCCCCTTCGGGCGGGCCATAAACCGGGAGATGTCGGCGTCGTGGCGGGGCAGGAGCGCGGAGGCGGGCAGCTACCGGGACGGCGTCGAGGGCTGGCTCGGCCACCTGGCCGACCAGGTCAAGCTGATCGACAAGTCGGAGACCAAGCTCTCCGGGCGCAGCGCCACCATCCCGGTGACCGTCCAGAACAACCTCGTCCAGCCCGTCGGCCATCTGGTCCTGCGCCTCACCTCGAGCATGCCGACCCGTCTGAAGATCGGCGGCAAGGCGTACTACGAGCAGCCGGTCGAGATCTCCGGCGGGCACAGCCAGTCCGTGAAGTTCACCACCTCGGCCAACGCCAACGGCCGGGTCACGGTGGTCGCCCAGCTCTACACCGAGGACGGCGTGAGGTACGGCGACCCCGTCAGCTTCGACGTGAAGGTCACCGAGATCACGCCCACCGTGATGCTGGTCATCGGCGGCGGCGTACTCCTCCTCGTCCTCGCCGGCTTCCGGATGTACACCCAGCGCAAGCGCGCCGCGGCCCGCCGGAACGAGGACGGCGCCGGCACGGCGGAAGAGACCACCGACGAGCCGGGGAACCCCGACGCCCCCGCGGATCGTCTCCCGGAAAAGCCGGAGGAATCCGGCTCCGCCTCCGGGGCAGACGACCCGGAGCACCCGAGTGACCCTGCGCCGGACACCGCACCGGAAAGCACCGACCCGTCCGGGACGGGTGAGAGAGTGGACCGTTGAGCGATGTCGTGGCCGGTGAGCCAGGGACGATGAGGTGGGGTAAGCATGAACGCGCCGTACGACGGTGATCGCGGCCAGGGCGCGGCCGGCTCGGGCTACCCCGAGACGCCGCCGGAGCCCGGTCAGGTACCGCCGCAGCAAGCGGCGGACATGTACCTCCAGGACGCCTACGACCAGGACCCCTACCGGGCGCACGACCTGGCCGCGCAGGACCCGGTCGCCGAGGCGCTCTACGACCGTGCCGCACACCCGCCGCCCCCTGCGGGCAGCTACGAGCAGCAGCAGCCGCTGTACGGCCCGCCCGCTCCGTCACCGTACGCGCCCGACCCGCGGGTGTGGGCGCAGACGCCGGCACCTGAGCCGGAGGGTGCGACCCCGTACATGCCGTACGGCGACGACCCGCGCACGACCCAGTTCGTGGGCGTGGACGACCTGGTCACGCACTCGGGCGAGGAGTACCACGAGCCGGACGCCTTCGCGCACCTCTTCAAGGACCAGCAGCAGAGCGGTGGGCAGGCGCCCGCGGGTCCGCCTGGCTTCTCCGGACAGGCCGCCGCTCCGGGCACCGGGTACGGTCCCGCCGGCCAGTACCCGGCGAACGGGCAGGGCGCCCCGTACGCCGAGGCCCCCTACCCGGCTGCCCCGGCGAACCCGATGCAGCCTCCGGTGCCCGCCCCGGCACCGGCACCGGATCCCGCAGGCCCGGACAAGGACGCGGCGCCCGTGGCGGTAGCGGCTCCCGCGGTTTCTGCCGCCCCCGCGAAGAAGGGCGGCAAGGCCGCCGGGCTGCTGAAGTCCAGTGCCGTGATGGCGGCGGGCACGATGGTCTCCCGCCTCACCGGCTTCATCCGCTCCGCGCTGATCGCCGCAGCGCTCGGCCTCGGCTTCCTCGCCGACTCCTTCCAGGTGGCCTACCAGCTGCCGACGATGATCTACATCCTCACCGTCGGCGGCGGGCTCAACTCCGTCTTCGTGCCGCAGCTGGTGCGGTCCATGAAGGAGGACGAGGACGGCGGCGAGGCGTTCGCCAACCGGCTGCTGACCCTGGTGATGGTGGCCCTGGCTGCGCTGACCGGTCTGGCGATGTTCGCGGCGCCGCTGCTGGTGCGGTTGCTGTCGCCCACCATCGCCAGCAACCCGGCCGCCAACGAGGTGGCGGTCACCTTCACCCGTTACTTCCTGCCCTCGATCTTCTTCATGGGCATCCACGTGGTGATGGGGCAGATCCTCAACGCCCGGGGCAAGTTCGGCGCGATGATGTGGACGCCGGTCCTGAACAACATCGTCATCATCGTCTCGCTCGGCTTGTTCATCTGGGTCTACGGCAGTGCCGCGAACTCCCACCTGGATGTCAACAACATCCCGCCCCAGGGGCAGCGGCTGCTCGGCGTGGGTGTGCTGCTCGGACTGGTCGTCCAGGCCCTGGCGATGATCCCGTACCTGCGCGAGACCGGCTTCCGGATCCGGCTGCGGTTCGACTGGAAGGGCCATGGCCTGGGCAAGGCCGCCATGCTCGCCAAGTGGACGGTCCTGTTCGTCCTCGCCAACCAGGCAGGCGCCATGGTCGTCACCCGTCTGTCCACCGCCGCCGGCAAGGACTCCGGCGTCAAGGGCACCGGCTTTGCCGCCTACGCCAACGCCCAGCTGATCTGGGGTCTGCCGCAGGCCATCATTACCGTGTCCCTGATGGCCGCCCTGCTGCCGCGCATCTCACGCGCGGCAGCCGAGGGTGACGCCGGTGCCGTCCGCGACGACATCTCGCACGGCCTGCGTACCACCGCCGTCGCCATCGTCCCGATCGCGTTCGGTTTCCTCGCGCTCGGAATCCCGATGTGCACCTTGATCTTCGGTTCCGCGGGCACCGGCTCGGCCACCAATATGGGCTACATGCTGATGGCCTTCGGTCTGGGCCTGATCCCGTACTCGGTGCAGTACGTCGTCCTGCGGGCCTTCTACGCCTACGAAGACACCCGCACCCCCTTCTACAACACCGTCATCGTGGCGGCGGTGAACGCGAGCGTCTCCGCCCTGTGCTACTTCCTGCTGCCGGCCCGCTGGGCGGTCGCCGGTATGGCCGCCGCGTACGGTCTGAGCTACGCGATCGGCGTGGGCGTCGCCTGGCGGCGGCTGCGCCAGCGGCTCGGTGGTGATCTGGACGGCACCCGGGTGCTGCGGACGTACGCCCGTCTCTGCATCGCCTCGGTGCCCGCGGCCCTGCTCAGCGGTGCGGCCTGCTACGGCATCGGGCGCACCCTCGGCCAGGGCGTCATCGGCTCCTTCGCCGCGCTGCTCGCCGGCGGTGCCGTCCTGCTCGGCGTCTTCTTCGTCGCCGCCCGCCGGATGCGCATCGAGGAGCTGAACTCGCTCGTGGGCATGGTTCGCGGACGTCTGGGCCGCTGAGGCGGGGGTAGGTGCACAACCATCGTCCGCCCCCGTGTGTCGTGCATAGCAGCGGACTGTGGGCACAATTGGTTTCGGCGTCGGACAGCGTGCAACGGATGGGGAGGCAGGGACGACGGTGGCGGAACGGAGCACAGCTGCCGTCGACGTGGCAGACAACAGCGGTGAGCAGCCGCTGACCGCCAAGGCGGACCAGTCCACGGCCGACGGGGTGGCCAAGAACCCGGAGCGGGATACGGACAGCGACGAGGCACGGGGGAGCGGCGGGACCGAGAGTCCTGGGAAGAAGGCCTCTCCTCCCGAACTGCACAGCGGTCACAAGCTCGCCAGACGCTACCGACTGGAGGAGTGCGTCACCCGTCTGGACGGATTCAGCAGTTGGCGTGCGGTCGATGAGAAGCTCCGGCGTGCCGTCGGCGTGCACATCCTTCCCGCGGACCACGCACGGGCCCGTTCCGTCCTGGCTGCAGCCCGTTCCTCCGCGCTGCTCGGCGATCCGCGCTTCGTCCAGGTCCTGGATGCGGTCGAGGAGAACGACCTCGTCTATGTCGTGCACGAGTGGCTGCCCGACGCCACCGAGCTGACCACGCTCCTCGCGACCGGCCCGCTGGAGCCGCATGACGCCTACCAGATGGTCAGTCAGGTCGCCTCCGCCATGGCCGCCGCGCACCGCGAGGGCCTCGCCCATCTGCGGCTCAACCCGAACGCGGTGCTGCGCGCCTCGACCGGCCAGTGGCGCATCCGGGGCCTCGCCGTGAACGCCGCGCTGCGCGGCGTCAGCTCCGACACCCCGCAGCGCACCGACACCGAGGCGATCGGCGCCCTGCTGTACGCGGCGCTGACCGAGCGCTGGCCGTACGAGAGCGACGCGTACGGTCTGTCCGGCCTCCCCAAGGGCGTCGGCCTGATCGCGCCGGACCAGGTGCGGGCGGGGGTGCACCGGGGTCTGTCCGAGCTGGCCATGCGCGCACTCGCCAACGACGGGGCCACCGCCTCCCGTCATGAGGCTCCGTGCACCACGCCGGAGGAGCTGGTGAAGGCGATCGGCGAGATGCCGCGCATCCGCCCGCCGGAGCCGGCGTTCACGGCTCCGCCCGAATACCAGCGCACGACCTACCAGCAGGGCACGTACGGCCGCCCGGCGCCGCACCCCGGCGTGGCCCAGCCGATCGTTCCCCCGCCGCCCCCGCTGCAGAGCCGCACCGGCAAGGCCCTGAAGTGGGCGGTGTCCGCCCTCCTCATCGCCGCCCTCGGCCTGGGCAGCTGGCAGCTGGCGGACGCCCTCATGGACCAGGATGGCAAGCCGGAGAACACCAACAAGAGCCAGACGACGGACGACGGCGGCAAGGGCGCCGCGAAGCCGAAGCCGCAACCCATAAAGATCCAGAACAGCCAGGAGTTCGTAGCCGAGGGCGGCTCCCAGAACCTCGGCGCCGAATCCAAGACCTACGACGGCGACCCGTCGACGTACTGGAAGACCAAGAGCTTCAACGAAGGTCCGACCATAGCGCCGTACAAGCCGGGTGTCGGCATCGTGTACGACCTCGGCTCGGCGAAGAAGCTCAGCACCGCCACCCTCGACCTGCGCTACGTGGGCGACCACACGACGGTCGAGCTGTACGCTGCGGACTCGCTTACGCCGGCGTCGCTGAGCTCCATGACGAAGATCGGCAGCGTCACGACCAGAGGCACCACCGCCACGGTGAAGGTCACCAAGTCGGTCAAGACGCAGTACGTCCTTGTCTGGCTGACGGCCGTGCCGAACTCGGGGTACGACTCCACCCTGTACTCCAGGGCCGGCTGGAAGCAGGCCATCGGCGAAGTGAAGTTCACGGGCTGACGTCGCACCCGGACCGGAGGGGGCAGATGGCGGAGGACGCCGGATACGACGGAGTGAGCGACAAGGACCTGCTCGCCCGCCATGTGGAAGGCGACTCCCATGCCTTCGGTGAGATCGTCCGGCGGCATCGGGATCGGCTCTGGGCGGTCGCGCTGCGGACGCTGGGGGACCGCGAGGAGGCCGCCGACGCGGTCCAGGACGCCCTGGTGTCGGCCTACCGGGCCGCCCACACCTTCCGGGGCCAGTCGGCTGTCACCACATGGCTGCACCGGATCACGGTGAACGCCTGCCTGGATCGTGCCCGCAAGGTGGCCTCACGGAAGACGTCGCCGGTCGACGACACAGAACGGCTGGAGCAACTGCTCGAGCCTCATGAGTCGGCTTCGGCACCGGCCGAGCGGAACGACGTGCACCGCCAGCTCCTCGAAGCGCTCGGCACCCTCCCGCACGACCAGCGGGCCGCCCTGGTCCTCGTGGACATGCAGGGCTACCCCGTGGCCGAGGCCGCACGGATCCTCGATGTACCGACGGGGACGGTGAAAAGCCGGTGCGCCCGGGGCAGAGCCCGGCTACTGCCTCTGCTGGCTCATCTACGGCCCGAAGGCTCCGGAAGCGGAAAGGAACCCGGCGCGGGACGGAACCGGGTGGAGGGGACATCCGTCCCACCGGCAACGGAGACTCCGAACGGGAGCCCCGAAAACACGGGACCGAGCGATTCAGCCGTAGTGAAGGGCGGAGGTGGGCGAGCGTGACGTCCACGACAGACACGGCCGGGCACCCGGACGTCGAGGAGATCTCCGACCTCACCGAAGGCCTTCTCCCTCCGGACCGCAGCAGCGCCATACGACAGCACCTCGACTCGTGCGAGCTGTGCGCGGACGTCCATGCCTCGCTGGATGAGATCCGAGGACTGCTGGGGTCCGTATCGGAAGCAGTGCGCATGCCGGCCGACGTGGCCGGTCGTATCGACGCGACGCTAGCCGCCGAGGCCCTGCTCAGCGCCTCCGAAGACGACACCAGCGGTCTTGTTTCACGTGAAACACCGGGTACGGCCTCTCGCCCCGCCGGGCGCCCGCAGGGGGCAACCGGGCCAGGGCGGAAGAAGAGCCGGCGCAGCCGCCGCAGGACCGTCGTTCTCGGGGGTGTTTTGACTGCGGCCGTACTGGGGGCCGGGGCCCTGGTAGTCCAGGTGTTCGGCAGTGGGACGTCGACACCGACGGCTCATGGCAGGCCGAGTCCGTCCAGCAGCGCGTTCTCCGGTGTCAGTGTCCAGAACCAGGTGCGGGACCTGTTGGCTTCGAACAAGGACACCGGTCAGCGACCACGCTCCGGCATCGACTCCGGACGGGACACGCCGGGGGGCACAGAGAGCGCCAACACGCTGCTCCGGACCGAGATCCCGGTACCCGGCTGTATCCGGCGGGTCATCCCCCGCAGTGACCACGCGCTGGCCTCGAAGGTGGGCACCTACGCCGGGAGGAGCGCCTACCTCGTCGTCGTGCCCGATACCCATGACAGCGCCCGGGTCACGGCCTATGTCGTCGACGCGGCCTGTATGAGCCAACCTCCCACGGCCTCGGGGACCGTCCTCCTGAAAGAGTCCTTCCCCCGCCACTGAAACGACTTGGCCGAGCCTGTCGACAATGAAAGGCCACGAGCCTCGAACTCGCGGCCTTCCACGTCGCCCACTTGTCTTGGTGGCAGCCACCTCGTTCGCCCGTGACACCGGTTCGCATCGAACACAGTTCCTATTGAACCGGAAGACGATCTCGCTGCGAGCCGTGCGACCCGGCCGTGCTCTCCCCCGCACTTCTGAGCCACTCCGGCAGTTCTGTCCGTGGCCTGGACGCATGCGTGCGCCCCGACACAGTGGGAATGCGCGCCCCGTAGGATCCGTTGGGTGGGGTGAGAGTTCTGAAAGGCGCTCCCCCCCGGTCGACCGACGCAGACCAGAGACGAGGAAACAAGCCGTGAGCGACGTCCGTAACGTGATCATCATCGGCTCCGGGCCCGCAGGCTACACGGCGGCGCTCTACACCGCGCGCGCGTCGCTGAAGCCTCTGGTGTTCGAGGGCGCCGTCACCGCCGGTGGCGCGCTGATGAACACCACCGAGGTCGAGAACTTCCCGGGCTTCCGCGACGGCATCATGGGTCCCGACCTCATGGACAACATGCGGGCGCAGGCCGAGCGTTTCGGCGCCGAGCTGGTCCCGGACGACATCGTCTCGGTCGACCTGGCCGGTGAGATCAAGACCGTCACCGACACCGCCGGCACGGTGCACCAGGCGAAGACCGTCATCGTCACCACCGGCTCCCAGCACCGCAAGCTGGGCCTGCCGAACGAGGACGCGCTCTCCGGCCGCGGTGTCTCCTGGTGTGCCACCTGTGACGGCTTCTTCTTCAAGGACCAGGACATCGCCGTGATCGGTGGCGGCGACACCGCGATGGAGGAGGCCACCTTCCTCTCGCGCTTCGCCAAGTCCGTGACGATCGTCCACCGCCGGGACACCCTGCGCGCCTCCAAGGCGATGCAGGAGCGCGCCTTCGGCGACCCGAAGATCAAGTTCGTATGGGACAGCGAGGTCGCCGAGATCCAGGGGGAGCAGAAGCTCTCCGGTCTGAAGCTGCGCAACGTCAAGACGGGCGAGCTGTCGGAGCTGCCCGTGACCGGTCTGTTCATCGCGATCGGCCACGACCCGCGCACCGAGCTGTTCAAGGGCCAGCTGGACCTGGATGAGGAGGGCTATCTGAAGGTCGCCTCCCCGTCCACCCGCACCAATGTCACCGGTGTCTTCGCCGCCGGTGACGTGGTCGACCACACCTACCGCCAGGCGATCACCGCGGCCGGCACCGGCTGCTCCGCTGCTCTCGACGCCGAGCGCTTCCTCTCCGCCCTCGCGGACGAGGACAAGGCGGAGCCCGAGAAGTCCGCCGCCGTCTGACCTTCCGTCTTCCCTCTTCCCCCTCGCCTCACCGCACGATCGAGTTAAGGAGCCCGCCGTGGCCGGCACCCTGAAGAATGTGACCGACGATTCCTTCGAGCAGGACGTCCTCAAGAACGACAAGCCCGTCCTGGTGGACTTCTGGGCCGCCTGGTGTGGCCCGTGCCGCCAGATCGCCCCGTCCCTCGAGGCAATCGCTGCCGAGTACGGCGACAAGATCGAGATCGTCAAGCTGAACATCGACGAGAACCCGAACACGGCTGCCAAGTACGGCGTCATGTCCATCCCGACCCTGAACGTCTACCAGCGCGGCGAGGTCGCCAAGACCATCGTCGGCGCCAAGCCGAAGGCCGCGATCGTTCGCGACCTCGATGAGTTCATCGCCGACTGACGTTTCACGTGAAACACGAATGGGCCAACCCCGAGGGGTTGGCCCATTCGTTTTAGGCCGCAGCACAGGCTCCTTTAGAGGGGCCGCAGTGCAGGCTCCTTCTGTACCGCTCCCAGAAGCCGGTCGAGCGCCATCTCCACGTCTTCCTTCCAGGAGAGCGTCGAGCGCAGCTCCAGGCGCAGCCGGGGATGTGTGGGGTGCTGCCGGACCGTCTTGAACCCCACGGCCAGAAGATGATCCGCCGGCAACAGGCAGGCGGGTTCCTTCCAGCGGGCGTCCCCGAAGGCCTCGATCGCCCTGAAGCCTCGGCGCAGCAGATCCTTGGCGACCGTCTGCACCAGCACTCGGCCCAGCCCCTGGCCCTGATAACCGGGCATGATGAACGCCGTCATCAGCTGCACGGCGTCCGGCGAGACGGGGCTTGTGGGGAAGGCCGTCGAGCGTGGGACATAGGCCGGAGGGGCGTAGAGCGCGAAACCCACCGGCACGTCGTCGACGTACACCACACGGCCGCACGACCCCCAGTCCAGCAGAACGGCGGAGATCCAGGCCTCCTTCTCCGGCGCGGAGGTGCCCGCCTTTACCGCCGCTTCACCGCTGACGGGGTCCAGCTCCCAGAAGACACACGAGCGACAGCGTGTGGGAAGGTCCTGAAGGTTGTCCAGCGTGAGCGGCACGAGCCGACGCCCCATGAAGGCTGTTCCTCGCTTCCTTCGCCCGCCGCATCACAAGCGGCTGTCAAAGCGCTCCGCTCCCTGAGCAGGCTGCCGACGAATCCGCCGACCGCTCCAAGACCCAGGCCCGCGCTCACCAGTCCGGTGCGGCTCATCGATCGCATGGCCCCGTCTCCCCATCAGAGATGCAGACGCTGTCCGGTGGAAGTGCCATACCCGATCGCATCGTATCCACGATGCGATTCCCTCGATACCGACTCAAAGCAAAGAGCGGGCCGTGTTCCGGTACACACCGGACACGGCCCATTCCTCGTACGACCGAGTCGGTTGAGCCAGGATCAGTCGTCCTGGTCTTCCAACGCGTTCTCCTGCAGATCGCCCTGCAGCACTGGCCCCTCGCCCGGCGCGAGGCTGCTCAGGATCCGCTGCAGATCGTCCACGGAGGCGAACTCGACGGTGATCTTGCCCTTCTTCTGACCGAGGTCGACCTTCACCCGGGTCTCGAAGCGGTCCGACAGGCGGGTCGCCAGCTCGTTCAGTGCCGGCGAGAGCCGGGAGCCGGCGCGCGGGCCCTTGGGGCGCTGAGGCTTCTGGGGCCGTGAGCCCATGAGGGTCACGATCTCCTCGACCGCTCGCACGGACAGCCCCTCGGCCACGATGCGGTGAGCGAGCCGGTCCTGCTCCTCGGGGTCTGTCACGGACAGCAGGGCTCGGGCGTGACCGGCGGAGAGAACCCCGGCGGCGACCCGCTTCTGAACCGTCGGCGAGAGCTTCAGCAGACGCAGGGTGTTGGAGACCTGAGGCCGGGAGCGCCCGATCCGGTCGGCCAGCTGGTCGTGCGTGCAGTTGAAGTCCTTCAGCAGCTGGTCGTAGGCGGCCGCCTCTTCCAGCGGGTTCAGCTGCGCGCGGTGCAGGTTCTCCAGCAGCGCGTCCAGGAGGAGCTTCTCGTCCTCCGTGGCGCGGACGATCGCCGGGATGGCCTCCAGGCCGGCCTCACGGCAGGCCCGCCAGCGGCGCTCACCCATGATCAGCTCATAGCGACCGGGCCCCAGCTGCCGTACCACGACGGGCTGCAGGAGACCGACCTCCTTGATGGAGGTCACCAGCTCCTGAAGCGCTTCCTCGTCGAAGACATCACGCGGCTGGCGAGGGTTGGGGGAGATCGCATCGAGAGGGATCTCGGCGAAGTGCGCGCCCAACGGAGGAGCCGGCATCTCGGTGACCGGGCTTACCGGGGGCTCCTCGGTTTCATGTGAAACAGGCGGCAGCGTGGCCACCTTCGCCGCGGCGACTCCGCGATCAGTCGTCAGCACCGGGACCGCTGCCGGGGAGGTGGAGGCTCCGCCTCCCAGCGCGGCCGGAGCCGGAGTCTTCTCGGTTGGTGCAGCGGGGATCAGTGCGCCGAGCCCACGGCCCAGCCCCCTCCGTCGCTCGCTCACTGGATCCCCTCCACCATGTTCGGGTCGTTCTGGGCGCCGATGTGGGCCTGGCTCGCGTCGTAGCTGATGCCAATGCCTTTCAGCGCGATTTCTCGGGCCGCCTCAAGATACGAGAGGGCACCGCTCGAACCAGGATCGTAAGTCAGCACCGTCTGCCCGTAGCTCGGCGCCTCGGAGATACGGACGGAACGGGGGATGCTCGTCCGCAGCACCTCGTCGCCGAAGTGGGTGCGCACCTCTTCCGCGACCTGGGAGGCGAGACGCGTCCGGCCGTCGTACATGGTGAGCAGGATGGTCGACACATGCAGCGTGGGGTTGAGGTGCCCCCGCACCAGGTCGACGTTACGCAGCAGCTGACCCAGACCCTCGAGTGCGTAGTACTCGCACTGGATCGGGATGAGGACCTCCTGGCCCGCCACCAGTGCATTGACCGTCAGCAGACCGAGCGAGGGCGGACAGTCGATGAGGATGTAGTCCAAAGGCTGTTCGTAGGCCTGGATCGCCCGCTGCAGCCTGCTTTCCCGGGCTACCAGGGACACCAACTCGATCTCAGCACCGGCGAGATCGATGGTGGCGGGAGCGCAGAAGAGACCCTCCACGTCGAGGACCGGTTGGACGACCTCGGCCAGAGGCTTGCTCTCCACCAACACGTCGTAGATGGAAGGAACGTCCGCGTGGTGGTCGATCCCGAGGGCCGTGGATGCGTTGCCCTGGGGGTCGAGGTCGATCACCAGGACGCGACCGCCGTGCAGAGCCAGCGAAGCGGCAAGGTTGACGGTCGTCGTCGTCTTGCCCACGCCGCCCTTCTGGTTGGCGACCACGATGACTCGGGTCTGCTCCGGTCGCGGCAGACCTTCGCCGGCGCGGCCCAGAGCCTCTACCGCCAGTTGGGCCGCACGACCGATGGGAGTGTCGTCCATCGGAGGCGGTGTTTCACGTGAAACATCCGCCCCCATCGACTCGGTACGGGGACCGGGGACCGGATCGGTCATCGGTCCCGCGATGTTGGCGTCGGACCGCAAGGATTCACTCTCCTCGACTTCAGGCTCGCAATGAACAGAGCCTCCCATGCCTTCGGGGTCGTGAACCAGTGAGGCCTGGTGTTCTGTGGAGAAATCCACCTCTGTGGACAACTCCGTGCCTCTGGAGAGGGACGAAGTGCCTGGAGGGGCGGGTTCCTCTCTCAGGGAACCGAGGGGCCTGCGGTCGCGCGGTTCGGCCGCAGCGCGGCCGCGACTGATGATGCCGTGAAGCAGAGAGCGACGTTTCACGTGAAACACGATGCACAGCGGCGGCGACCGGACCTTCGCGACACTCCGACCTGCGTAGGTTCGGCAGCTTGTGTGGAGTACGTCTCGTCGTCAGGACGGATCAGAGGCGCCCATGCCTCCCAGCATGGACGCCTCCTTGATATCAGCGGCGTCGACGGGCCCGGCCCGTCCGGGCCGCCTTCGCCCGCTTCGCCGCGAACCGCACACCGCCGGGGCTCTCGCCGACCTCGACCCGCACGACGGTGGACGGCGGGTCCACCACTCCCTCACCCACGTGCAGGATGGACGTTTCCACCGCGCCGAGCTTGCTGAGTGCCGTGGCCGCGGCCTTCAGCTCCTCCTCCGCGGTGTCCCCCTTGAGGGCGAGCATCTCGCCGTAGGGACGCAGCAGCGGGATACCCCACGTGGCCAGACGGTCCAGCGGGGCCACGGCCCGGGCGGTCACCACATGGACCGGCGACAGCTTCCCCAGAACCTCCTCGGCACGGCCCCGCACGACCGTGACGTGATCCAGACCGAGCAGCTCGACGACCTCGGTGAGGAAGTTGGTGCGCCGCAGCAGCGGCTCCAGCAGCGTGATGTTCAGGTCCTCCCGCACCAGAGCGAGCGGGATACCGGGCAGTCCTGCACCGGAGCCGACATCGCAGACCGTCACTCCCTCGGGGACGGCCTCGGAGAGCACCGCACAGTTCAGCAGATGCCGCTCCCACAGGCGGGGCACTTCCCGCGGGCCGATCAGGCCACGCTGCACGCCCGCCTCTGCGAGCAGCTCCGCATAGCGGACCGCATCGGCGAAGCGATCACCAAACACTTCCCGCGCCTGTTCGGGCGCGGGGGGAAGCTCCGCTGCCTCCGTCACGGGGACCGTCCTTCCGTACAGCGCCGGCGCTTCGCGCACCGGCCACCAGAACTACCAGGCTGACAAAGTTCGGCCCCGTCTGCTCAACAGACGGGGCCGGTAAAACGTGGGGGCCGATCAGGCGGGCAGTACGACGACGAACCGCTGCGGCTCCTCGCCCTCGGACTCGCTGCGCAGCCCCGCGGTCTTGACCGCGTCGTGCACGACCTTGCGTTCGAACGGAGTCATCGGCTTGAGCTTGACCGGCTCACCGGTGCTCTTCACCTCGGCGGCGGCCTTGGCGCCGATCTCGGACAGCTCGGCCCGCTTCTTGGCCCGGTAACCCGCGATGTCGAGCATCAGCCGGCTGCGGTCGCCGGTCTCCCGGTGCACGGCCAGGCGCGTCAGCTCCTGCAGCGCCTCCAGCACCTCGCCGTCCCGGCCGACCAGCTTCTGCAGGTCGCGGCCGCCGGTGTCACTGATGATCGACACGGAGGCGCGGTCGGCCTCGACATCCATGTCGATGTCGCCGTCGAGGTCGGCGATGTCCAGCAGACCCTCCAGGTAGTCCGCCGCGATCTCACCCTCCTGCTCCAGGCGGGTGAGGGTGTCTGCACCCTCGGCAGCGGCGGAGGTGGTGCCTTCCGTCACGGGATGGGCTCCTTCTTACTTCTTGGACGGGGACTTGGGCCGCTGCGGGCCACCCTTGCGCTGGCCGGACTGGGCCTTGCTGCGGGTGCCGGAGCCGGGCTTCGGAGACTGCTGGGCAGCGGCGGGCTTGGCGTCCTGCGGCTCGTCGGACTTCTCCAGCGAGGTGGTCCCGTCGGCCTGCTTGGGCCCGCCGGACTGACGCTGGGACTTGGACTGACGCTTGGGCTGCTGGCGCCGCGCCGCGGTACCGGCCGCCGCGGAGGTGGTCTCCGCACCGTCCGCGGTCTGCGCCTCCGCCTGGGTCACGCTCTTCACCACGGTGCCGTCGGTCTGGGCGGCGAGACCGGCCTTGTTCAGGGCGTTGATGAACTTGCGCTCGAACTCGTTGCGGTCGCGGCCCTTGGCGACGATCGCCTTGACGATGGTCTTCTCGCTGCGGCGGCGGACCTTCCCGGCGTGGGTGACGTGCTTGGTCAGGCGCTCCAGGTAGGCGGCCTGGGCCTTGGAACCCGGGGTCGGGTTGTTGCGGATGACATACATCTGCTGGCCCATGGTCCACACGTTGGTGGTCAGCCAGTAGACGAGGACACCGACCGGGAAGTTGATGCCGAAGACGGCGAACATGACCGGGAAGACGTACATCAGCATCTTCTGCTGCTGCATGAACGGCGTCTTGACCGTCGTGTCGACGTTCTTCGTCATCAGCTGGCGCTGCGTGTAGAACTGCGAGAACGACATCAGGACGATCATGACCGCGGTCACGACCCGGACGTCGGTCAGCGTGGCGTTGAGCGCCGCGACCTTGTCCGCGCTGTCCATGAACTTCGCGGCGAGCGGGGCGCCGAAGATGTGCGCATGACGGGCGCTGTTGAGCAGCGGCTCGTTGATGGCGCCGATCTTCGAGCCCGTCGCGATGCCGTTGAGCACGTGATACAGGGCGAAGAAGAACGGGGACTGCGCCAGGATGGGAAGGCACGAGGAGAGCGGGTTGGTGCCCGTCTCCTTGTACAGCTTCATCATCTCTTCGGACTGGCGCTGCCGGTCGTTCTTGTAGCGCTCCTGGATCTTCTTCATCTCCGGCTGGAGCGTCTGCATCGCGCGCGTCGACTTGATCTGCTTCACGAAGAGCGGGATCAGGCAGATGCGGATCAGGATCACCAGGGACACGATGGACAGGCCCCAGGCCCACCCGGTGTCAGGCCCGAAGATCGCCCCGTACACCTTGTGGAACTGGACGATGACCCAGGAGACGGGCCAGGTGATGAAACTGAAGAGGCTGGCAATCGTGTCCACTAATCATGCTCCTTGGGCATGGGACGAAGTCTCTGCGGCCGGGCTCGGAGGAAGCTCGGAAGAGAGCTTCTCTTCGGTGGCCGGTTCGGCGGCGGAGGGCCCGCCCCTGCGTGCACGCCAAGCGTCGCGCAGCATTTCGTGCCACCGCGGGCGCTTGCGCGGCGGAACATGGTCCACACCGCCCAGCGACCACGGATTGCACCGGAGGATGCGCCAGGCGGTGAGTGCCGTTCCCTTGATCGCACCGTGCCGGTCGATGGCCGTGTAGCCGTAGTGGGAGCACGACGGGTAGTACTTGCACACCGGCCCCAGCAGTGGACTGATCGTCCACTGGTACAGCTTGATCAGAGCCAGCAGCGGGTACTTCATCGCGCGCCCCCTCCCAGCAGCCGCTGAAGGGCGGCATCCAGGTCTCGGGCCAGCTGTGCGTGGTCTGCGTCGCCCGATCCGGGCAGCGCTCGTACGACTACCAGGCTACCGGGGGGAAACAGGGCGACTCGGTCACGCATCAGATGACGCAGTCTGCGCTTCACTTTGTTGCGCACGACCGCACCACCCACGGCCTTGCTCACGACGAAACCCGCACGCGTCGGGGGAGCGCTCTCCCCAGGCGCGTGCGGGTCCGTGGCACCGCTACGAAGGTGGACGACGAGGGTCGGGCGTCCTGCCCGGCGTCCTCGTCGAACCGCGGTCGCGAAGTCCTCGCGCCGCCTCAGCCGATGCTCGGTAGGCAGCACGACGTCATGACCTGATCAGGATCAGGCGGACAGGCTGGCGCGACCCTTGGCACGACGGTTCGCGAGAATCGCGCGGCCCGCACGGGTGCGCATCCGCAGGCGGAAGCCGTGGGTCTTCGCGCGACGACGGTTGTTCGGCTGGAAGGTGCGCTTGCTCACTCGGGGGCTCCAGAAAGAATCGGTAGTGGCGGGGTGCCGTCTTGGCTGTCACCGTGCGCCCACGAGTAGCTCGCGTCACGCCCGAGTGCACCGCTTCCCGATCACCTGACGTGACCTGTGCCCATCGGAGGCAGGCGGCAGCAGCCATCGACAACTCGACCTGGTTACGGTACGCGGGGCTACGCCATCCGGTCAAACCGAGGGTCGCCGGGAGACACTATCCACAGGCTGGGGACAACAACTTGAACCGCACCCGCCGCGCTGACTACCGTGGCTGAACTCCGATTCGTTCTTTTGTCCCCCGCCCCGGCGGGTTTGACCCACCGACCACCCGATGTACCCCCCGACCCGTCCCGCGATCACACGTTCGTGGGACCTGTGAGAGAGCGTGCCCTGTGGCTGACGTACCTGCCGATCTTGCCGCAGTGTGGCCACGAGTACTGGAGCAGCTCCTCGGAGAGGGCCGCGGACAGGGTGTCGAGGCGAAGGACGAGCACTGGATCCGGCGCTGCCAGCCGCTCGCGCTGGTGGCGGACACCGCTCTGCTCGCCGTACCGAACGAATTCGCGAAGGGCGTACTCGAGGGCCGTCTCGCCCCGGTCGTCAGCGAGACGCTGAGCCGTGAGTGCGGCCGTCCCATCCGCATCGCGATCACCGTGGACGACTCCGCCGGCGAGCCGCCGGCTCCCGCGGCGCCGGTGCAGCAGACGCCGAAGCCCCGCTACGAGGAGCCCGAGCTGCCGTCCGGCCCCGCGTACGACGAACGGCCGTACGAGGGCTACGGCCGCCACCGCGCCCCCGAGCAGCCGTCGGCCGAGCAGCAGCACCGCGCCGATCAGGTGCCCCCCGGCCGCGCCGAGCAGCTTCCGGTCGTGCGCCCGGCGTATCCCTCCGAGTACCAGCGCCGCGAGCCCGGCGCCTGGCCGCGTCCCGCGCAGGACGAGTACGGCTGGCAGCAGCCGCGACTCGGCTTCCCCGAGCGCGACCCGTACGCCTCGCCGTCGTCCCAGGACACCTACGGCTCCGGTCCGGACGCCTACGGCCCGCCCTCGTCGGACTACCGCTCGCAGGGCATGGACCGGCCGTCGTACGAGCAGCAGCGCGGCGAGTACGACAGCCCGCGCGCGGACTACGACTCCGGGCGCCCCGACTACGACTCCGCACGCCCCGAGTACGACCCGTCGCGCACCGAGTACGACCAGCGCGATCCCGTCCGCCGTGAGCCGCCCGAGCAACCGGCGGGCGGCGGCCCGGCGCGCCGCGGCGGTCCGGGCCGCCCGGACCTGCCCGCGGCCGGCGGCCCCGGCGCGCCCGGCCCGCTGGCCGCACAGCCCGCGCCGGCGAGCGGTCCCGGCGAACCGACGGCACGGCTGAACCCCAAGTACCTCTTCGACACCTTCGTCATCGGCGCCTCCAACCGGTTCGCGCACGCGGCGGCGGTCGCCGTCGCCGAGGCACCGGCGAAGGCCTACAACCCCCTTTTCATCTACGGGGAGTCGGGGCTCGGCAAGACGCACCTGCTGCACGCGATCGGGCACTACGCGCGCAGCCTCTACCCGGGCACGCGCGTGCGCTACGTCAGCTCGGAGGAGTTCACCAACGAGTTCATCAACTCCATCCGCGACGGCAAGGGCGACAGCTTCCGCAAGCGCTACCGCGAGATGGACATCCTGCTCGTCGACGACATCCAGTTCCTCGCGGACAAGGAGTCGACGCAGGAGGAGTTCTTCCACACCTTCAACACGCTCCACAACGCGAACAAGCAGATCGTGCTGTCCTCCGACCGGCCGCCCAAGCAGCTGGTCACGCTGGAGGACCGGCTGCGGAACCGTTTCGAGTGGGGTCTGATCACCGACGTCCAGCCCCCCGAGCTGGAGACGCGCATCGCGATTCTGCGCAAGAAGGCGGTGCAGGAGCAGCTGAACGCGCCGCCGGAGGTGCTGGAGTTCATCGCCTCCCGGATCTCGCGGAACATCCGCGAGCTGGAGGGTGCGCTGATCCGGGTGACGGCGTTCGCCTCGCTCAACCGGCAGCCGGTGGACCTGGGCCTGACGGAGATCGTCCTGAAGGACCTGATCCCCGGCGGCGAGGACAGCGCGCCCGAGATCACGG
Source organism: Streptomyces sp. NPDC001135 (assembly GCF_053598395.1). Taxonomy (NCBI): domain Bacteria; kingdom Bacillati; phylum Actinomycetota; class Actinomycetes; order Kitasatosporales; family Streptomycetaceae; genus Streptomyces; species Streptomyces sp. NPDC001135. The sequence goes on from NZ_JBSFKD010000003.1 coordinate 224,065, forward strand.
CCACGGCGATCATGGCGGCGACCGCGGACTACTTCGGGCTGACGGTGGAGGACCTGTGCGGTACGTCGCGCGGGCGGGCGCTGGTCACCGCGCGGCAGATCGCCATGTACCTGTGCCGTGAGCTGACGGATCTGTCGCTGCCGAAGATCGGGGCGCAGTTCGGTGGGCGGGACCATACGACCGTGATGCACGCCGATCGCAAGATCCGGGCGTTGATGGCCGAGCGGCGGTCCATCTACAACCAGGTCACCGAGCTGACCAACCGCATCAAGAACGGCTGACGTGAGCTGACGCCGGTCGTGCGCCGGCGCTGAGGGCGCCTTCGGGACACCTGTCCCGGGGGCGCCCTTCGGCATGGGGGGCTGCCGCCAGGAAGGGCCCGGTGTCCTTGCGGGTGCCCGGCGCGGCTGCCGGCAGGGGTGCGCGGGTCGCGGGTGCCGGCAGCTGTACGTGGGTGCCGGCAGGGGGGTGGAGCGTTCCCCGCTCGCCAGCGTGTGTTCGATTTTCTGCCGGGTTACGGCCACTCTCCACAGATTCGGTGACTTTCTTCCGTCCACATGCTGGGGACTGTGGAGTTGTCCCGAACGGCGTCCACAGGCAGCCGGTTCACACGCCGTTCGCCCAGCTCAGCAGCCTGTGGAATCGTGGACGAACGATCTCCACAGACTGTGGAAAAGGAGAGGATCCACAGGCTGTGCACGAAGTTGTCCACCGACGACCCACAGGCCGACGCGGGTTGTCCCCAGTGATCCCCGGCTTCTCCACATGGCTGTCCACTGTTCGGCAACGCGACGCACCCACTCACCGCGTCGAGTGAAAGCCGTCACACGAAGGTGCCGGATTGGCTTGTGGGAAACGTGGGTAAACCTGGGGACGCAGCTGGGGAGAACTGCCCTCGGGCTGTGGGCGGTGTGTGCAGAACTTTCTGTTCTCCACAGATACCCCCAGTTGTCCACTGCCTCCACCCACAGGCCCGGTGGACAAAATTCCGGCTCTGAGCTGGGAAAACGCGGTTATCCACGGTATCCACAGGCCCTACTACTACTCCCGACTAGAGAGAGTTCGGCAATCGTTTTGAAGCGGGGCCTGTGCACAACTCGCTGTCCCGTGCCCGGCTGCCCCTCGGAGCGACTTGACCCCGACAGGCACCTACTGTCAGTGCGGTGCGTCAGACTGGTCCCCGGTGTCCTTCCCGTCGCAGTGGGCGGTGACACCGAGTCGGAGGACTCAGTAGCAACAGCAGGAGGCGGCTTACGGTGAAGATCCGGGTGGAACGCGACGTACTCGCGGAGGCAGTGGCGTGGGCGGCACGCAGCCTCCCGGCCCGTCCGCCGGCGCCTGTCCTCGCCGGCCTCCTCCTCAAGGCCGAGGACGGCCAGCTGAGCCTGTCGAGCTTCGACTACGAGGTCTCCGCGCGGGTGTCCGTGGAAGCCGAGGTCGACGAGGAGGGCACCGTCCTCGTCTCCGGCCGGCTGCTGGCCGACATCTCCCGCGCCCTGCCCAACCGGCCGGTGGAGATTTCCACAGACGGTGTACGGGCGACCGTGGTCTGTGGATCCTCCCGGTTCACCCTGCACACCCTGCCCGTGGAGGAGTACCCGGCACTGCCGCAGATGCCGAACGCCACCGGCACCGTCCCCGGCGAGGTCTTCGCGGCCGCCGTCTCCCAGGTGGCCATCGCCGCCGGCCGTGACGACACGCTGCCCGTCCTCACCGGTGTGCGCATCGAGATCGAGGGCGACACGGTCACCTTGGCCTCCACCGACCGCTACCGCTTCGCCGTCCGCGAGTTCCTGTGGAAGCCGGAGAACCCGGACGCCTCCGCGGTCGCCCTGGTCCCCGCCAAGACGCTGCTGGACACCGCCAAGTCGCTCGGTGCCGGTGACAGCGTGACCCTGGCGCTGTCCGGGTCGGGCGCGGGCGAGGGCCTGATCGGTTTCGAGGGCGCGGGGCGGCGTACGACCACGCGTCTGCTCGAGGGCGACCTGCCGAAGTACCGCACGCTGTTCCCGACCGAGTTCAACTCCGTCGCCGTGATCGAGACCGCCCCCTTCGTGGAAGCCGTCAAGCGTGTGGCGCTGGTGGCCGAGCGGAACACCCCGGTGCGGCTGAGCTTCGAGCAGGGTGTGCTGATCCTGGAGGCCGGGTCCAGCGACGACGCACAGGCTGTGGAAAGGGTCGACGCCCAGCTGGAGGGCGACGACATCTCCATCGCCTTCAACCCGACGTTCCTGCTGGACGGTCTGAGCGCGATCGACTCGCCGGTGGCCCAGCTGTCGTTCACGACGTCCACCAAGCCGGCGCTGCTCAGCGGGAAGCCTGCCGTGGACGCCGAGGCCGACGACGCGTACAAGTACCTGATCATGCCGGTGCGGCTCAGCGGCTGAGCGTTCGTCCACAGCTGTGCACAGCGCCGGGTGCCCGCTGTGGGTACCCGGCGCCGGTGTCGGCCGGGGGCCGGATCGCTTGCCGGCCCGGCCGGGTGCTCCCCGGCCCGTAAGGCACCGGGGAGCGCGACTGCCCGCAGCTGCGCCAGTAAAGCCGCAGGTCAGAGGCCTATCGCATGAGCGCGTATGCCCACAGCTGTGCGGGAGTGGTCGGGTTTAGGCTCGGCTCGGCACGAAGGTGCCTCTCTGCCACACAGCGACCTAAGGAACACAACTGATGGAGCTCGGTCTCGTCGGCCTCGGCAAGATGGGCGGCAACATGCGCGAGCGGATCCGCCGCGCGGGCCACACCGTCATCGGGTACGACCGCAACGCGGACCTCGCGGATGTCCACAGCCTGGAAGAACTTGTGGGCAAGCTCAGCGGTCCGCGGGTGGTCTGGGTGATGGTCCCGGCCGGCGAGCCCACCCAGTCGACCATCGACCAGCTCGCCGAGCTGCTGGAGCCCGGCGACGTGGTCGTGGACGGTGGCAACTCCCGCTGGACGGACGACGAGAAGCACGCCGAGGAGCTGGCGGCCAAGGGCATAGGCTTCGTCGACTGCGGTGTCTCCGGCGGCGTCTGGGGCCTGGAGAACGGGTACGCGCTGATGTACGGCGGCGACGCCGCGAACGTCGCCAAGGTGCAGCCGGTCTTCGACGCGCTGAAGCCCGAGGGCGACTTCGGCTCGGTGCACGCCGGCAAGGTCGGCGCGGGCCACTTCGCGAAGATGGTCCACAACGGCATCGAGTACGCGATGATGCAGGCCTACGCCGAGGGCTGGGAGCTGCTGGAGAAGGTCGACTCCGTCACGGACGTCCGCGAGGTGTTCCGGTCGTGGCAGGAGGGCACCGTCATCCGGTCCTGGCTGCTGGACCTCGCCGTCAACGCCCTCGACGAGGACGAGCACCTGGAGGGCCTGCGCGGTTATGCACAGGACTCCGGTGAGGGACGCTGGACTGTGGAGGCCGCGATCGACAACGCGGTGCCGCTGCCGGCGATCACCGCGTCGCTGTTCGCGCGGTTCGCCTCCCGTCAGGAGGACTCGCCGCAGATGAAGATGATCGCCGCGCTGCGCAACCAGTTCGGCGGTCACGCCGTAGAGAAGAAGTAGTCCACAAGGACCCATGGGGATCCACAGGGCCGCCCCGCGGGCCCCGGGATCCACAGTCCATCAGCACTCTGGGGAAGGCCGGCGGAACGACCATGCACGTCACGCATCTTTCGCTGGCCGACTTCCGCTCGTACGCCCGGGCCGAGGTTCCGCTCGATGCGGGCGTCACCGCCTTCGTCGGCCCGAACGGGCAGGGCAAGACCAATCTGGTGGAAGCGGTCGGGTACCTCGCCACCCTCGGCAGCCACCGGGTCGCCTCCGACGCCCCCCTGGTCCGCATGGGTGCCGAGCGCGCCGTCATCCGGGCGCAGGTCCGCCAGGGGGAGCGGCAGCAGCTGGTCGAGCTGGAGCTGAACCCCGGCAGGGCCAACCGGGCCCGCGTCAACCGGTCCTCGCAGGTCAGGCCGAGGGACGTGCTGGGGATCGTACGGACCGTGCTGTTCGCGCCGGAGGACCTCGCGCTGGTCAAGGGGGATCCCGGGGAGCGGCGGCGGTTCCTCGACGAGCTGATCACGGCCCGGTCGCCGCGCATGGCCGGTGTGCGGTCCGACTACGACCGCGTCCTGAAGCAGCGCAACACGCTGCTCAAGACGGCCGCTCTCGCACGTCGGCACGGCGGGCGGTCCATGGATCTGTCCACCCTCGACGTGTGGGACCAGCACCTCGCACGCGCGGGCGCCGAGCTGCTCGCGCAGCGGCTGGACCTGATCGCCGCGCTGCAGCCGCTGGCCGACAAGGCGTACGAGCAGCTGGCGCCCGGCGGTGGGCCGCTGGCGCTGGAGTACAAGCCGTCCGCGCCCGGTGAGGCCCACGCGCGCGAGGATCTCTACGCGCAGCTGATGGCGGCTCTGGCGGAGGCGCGCAAGCAGGAGATCGAGCGCGGGGTCACCCTCGTGGGGCCCCATCGGGACGATCTGGTTCTCAAACTCGGTCAGCTGCCGGCCAAGGGGTACGCCTCGCACGGCGAGTCCTGGTCCTACGCGCTCGCCCTGCGGCTGGCCTCCTACGACCTGCTGCGGGCCGAGGGCAACGAGCCGGTGCTGGTCCTGGACGACGTCTTCGCCGAGCTGGACACGCGCCGCCGCGAGCGGCTGGCCGAGCTGGTCGCGCCCGGCGAGCAGGTGCTGGTCACCGCGGCCGTGGACGACGACGTACCGCATGTGCTGGCCGGGGCGCGGTACGCCGTGGCCGGCGGGACGGTGGAGCGCGTATGAGCACCGACGGACCCGCTGCGGAGAACGCCCCCGGACCCACCGCCAAGAAGGCTCCGGAACCGTCCGGTGTCGACCTCGCGCGCGTGGCGTTGCGCGCGGCGAAGGAACAGGCACGCGCGCGTGGTGACGCGGCGCGGCAGAAGAGGCAGGCGCGGCGGGGCGGTGGCCTGCGCTCCGGCGCGCGCGCCGACGGGCGCGATCCCATGGCGCTGGGTGCCGCGATCAACCGGCTGCTGACCGAGCGCGGCTGGGAGGCCCCCGCGGCGGTGGGTGGTGTGATGGGCCGCTGGCCGCAGATCGTCGGCGAGGACCTGGCCAAGCACTGCGTGCCGCAGCGGTACGACGAGGACGAGCGCGTGCTGGTCGTGAGTTGCGACTCGACGGCCTGGGCGACCCAGCTGCGCCACCTCGCGCCCGCGCTGGTGGCCCGCCTCAACGAGGACCTGGGGCACGGCACCGTGCGGATGATCAAGGTGCTCAATCCGGGCGGACCGGCCCGCCGCTACGGCCCGCTGCGGGCTCCGGGGAGCTCCGGGCCCGGCGATACGTACGGGTGACGTACATCACGTCCGAGGGGGAGGCAGTGCCGTCGGCGCGGCGCCGTATCACAGGTGGGCGGAGCCGTCGCGGCACGGGCGGATCGCCATCCGACCCCCCGGTAGCCAAGGGTTGACGGCCCGAAGCGCTGAGTGCCGCTGTGAGCCCCTCGGAGCCCCCATCCGCATATCGGGACCCGGTCGAGGTCGGTTCAGGGCGGCACATGGGGACTCAGGTACCGGCAAACCCCCATCGATGTCAGAGCTACCGGTAGACTGGAAGACAATCCCGCCCCATTGTGGGGACCGCCCGGGAAAAGCTGAGCAACGCTGATCAAGGCTTACCAACGCAACATGCCGCAGCCGCTCCGGCAACCTGCCGCCGAGCCCGGCTCGTGCTGTGCCAGAAAGGGCGCTTCGTGGCCGATTCCGGCAACCCCAACGAGAACATCCCGTCCACCGACGCCGGCGTGAACGCCGAGGCCACCGCCTCGGCTTCGTACGACGCCAGCGCCATCACCGTGCTCGAAGGGCTGGACGCGGTCCGCAAGCGGCCCGGCATGTACATCGGTTCCACGGGCGAGCGCGGTCTGCACCACCTGGTGTACGAGGTCGTCGACAACTCGGTCGACGAGGCGCTGGCCGGGTACGCGGACACGATCGACGTCACGATCCTCGCCGACGGGGGTGTCCGGGTCGTCGACAACGGCCGTGGCATCCCGGTGGGCATCGTGCCCTCCGAGGGCAAGCCGGCCGTCGAGGTCGTGCTGACCGTGCTGCACGCGGGCGGCAAGTTCGGCGGCGGCGGTTACGCCGTCTCCGGCGGTCTGCACGGTGTGGGTGTGTCCGTCGTGAACGCGCTGTCCACGAAGGTCGCCGTCGAGATCAGGACCGACGGCCACCGCTGGACGCAGGACTACAAGCTCGGCGTCCCGACGGCCCCGCTCGCCCAGCACGAGGCGACGGACGAGACCGGTACCTCGGTCACCTTCTGGGCCGACCCCGACATCTTCGAGACCACCGAGTACTCCTTCGAGACGCTGTCGCGGCGCTTCCAGGAGATGGCCTTCCTCAACAAGGGCCTGACGCTCCGGCTCACCGACGAGCGCGAGTCGGCGAAGGCCACCAGCGGTGCGGACGAGGCGGGCGCGGACGAGAAGGCCGAGGTCAAGTCGGTCACGTACCACTACGAGGGCGGCATCGTCGACTTCGTGAAGTACCTCAACTCCCGCAAGGGGGAGGTCGTCCACCCGACGGTGATCGACCTGGAGGCCGAGGACAGGGACAAGAGCCTGTCCCTCGAGGTCGCCATGCAGTGGAACAGCGGTTACAGCGAGGGCGTGTACTCCTTCGCGAACATCATCCACACGCATGAGGGCGGTACGCACGAGGAGGGCTTCCGCGCGGCCCTCACCAGCCTGATCAACAAGTACGCGCGCGACAAGAAGCTGCTGCGCGAGAAGGACGACAACCTCACCGGTGACGACATCCGTGAGGGTCTGACCGCGATCATCTCGGTCAAGCTGAGCGAGCCGCAGTTCGAGGGCCAGACGAAGACCAAGCTGGGCAACACGGAGGCCAAGACCTTCGTGCAGAAGGCGGTCTACGAGCACCTCAACGACTGGCTGGACCGCAACCCGGTCGAGGCCGCCGACATCATCCGCAAGGGCATCCAGGCGGCCACCGCGCGCGTGGCGGCCCGCAAGGCGCGCGACCTGACCCGCCGCAAGGGCCTGCTGGAGTCGGCGTCCCTGCCGGGCAAGCTCTCCGACTGCCAGTCGAACGACCCCACCAAGTGCGAGATCTTCATCGTCGAGGGTGACTCCGCCGGCGGCTCGGCCAAGTCCGGCCGGAACCCGCAGTACCAGGCGATCCTCCCGATCCGCGGCAAGATCCTGAACGTGGAGAAGGCCAGGATCGACAAGATCCTGCAGAACCAGGAGATCCAGGCGCTGATCTCGGCCTTCGGCACGGGTGTGCACGAGGACTTCGACATCGAGAAGCTCCGCTATCACAAGATCATCCTGATGGCGGACGCCGACGTCGACGGCCAGCACATCAGCACCCTGCTGCTGACCTTCCTGTTCCGCTTCATGCGGCCGCTGGTCGAGGCCGGGCACGTGTACCTCTCCCGTCCCCCGCTGTACAAGATCAAGTGGGGCCGGGACGACGTGGAGTACGCCTACTCGGACCGCGAGCGCGACGCACTGATCGAGATGGGCCGCCAGCGCGGCAAGCGCGTCCGTGAGGACTCGATCCAGCGCTTCAAGGGCCTCGGCGAGATGAACGCCGAGGAGCTGCGCGTGACGACGATGGACCAGGAGCACCGGGTCCTCGGCCAGGTCACCCTGGACGACGCCGCCCAGGCCGACGACCTGTTCTCGGTCCTGATGGGCGAGGACGTCGAGGCGCGCCGCCAGTTCATCCAGCGCAACGCCAAGGACGTCCGCTTCCTCGACATCTGAGTCGGTCTCAGCTGACCGCACCAGGAAGGATCTTCACCAGCAATGGCCGACGAGAACACTCCGGAAAACCCTGAGACCGAGGGCGGCGAGACCGTCCTGCGTGTCGAGCCCGTCGGGCTCGAGACGGAGATGCAGCGCTCGTACCTGGACTACGCGATGTCCGTCATCGTGTCCCGTGCGCTGCCCGACGTCCGGGACGGCCTCAAGCCCGTCCACCGGCGCGTGCTGTACGCGATGTACGACGGCGGCTACCGCCCCGACCGCGGCTTCTACAAGTGCGCCCGTGTCGTCGGCGACGTCATGGGCAACTACCACCCGCACGGCGACTCCTCGATCTACGACGCGCTGGTGCGCCTCGCGCAGCCGTGGTCGATGCGGATGCCGCTGGTGGACTCCAACGGCAACTTCGGCTCGCCGGGCAACGACCCGGCGGCGGCGATGCGCTACACCGAGTGCAAGATGGCGCCGCTGTCGATGGAGATGGTCCGGGACATCGACGAGGAGACCGTCGACTTCACGGACAACTACGACGGCCGCTCCCAGGAGCCGACCGTTCTTCCGGCCCGCTTCCCGAACCTGCTGATCAACGGCTCGGCCGGTATCGCGGTCGGCATGGCGACCAACATCCCGCCGCACAACCTGCGCGAGGTCGCGGCCGGTGCCCAGTGGTACCTGGAGAACCCCGAGGTCTCGCACGAGGAGCTGCTCGACGCGCTCATGGAGCGCATCAAGGGCCCCGACTTCCCGACCGGCGCGCTCGTCGTCGGCCGCAAGGGCATCGAGGAGGCGTACCGCACCGGGCGCGGCTCCATCACGATGCGCGCGGTGGTCGAGGTCGAGGAGATCCAGGGCCGCCAGTGCCTGGTGGTGACCGAGCTGCCGTACCAGGTCAACCCGGACAACCTGGCGCAGAAGATCGCCGACCTGGTGAAGGACGGCAAGATCGGCGGCATCGCGGACGTCCGCGACGAGACCTCGTCCCGTACCGGTCAGCGCCTGGTGATCGTCCTGAAGCGGGACGCGGTCGCCAAGGTCGTGCTGAACAACCTGTACAAGCACACCGACCTGCAGACGAACTTCGGCGCCAACATGCTGGCGCTGGTCGACGGTGTGCCGCGCACGCTGTCCCTGGACGCGTTCATCCGCCACTGGGTGACGCACCAGATCGAGGTCATCGTCCGCCGTACGCGCTTCCGGCTGCGCAAGGCGGAGGAGCGCGCCCACATCCTGCGCGGCCTCCTCAAGGCCCTGGACGCCATCGACGAGGTCATCGCGCTGATCCGGCGCAGCGACACCGTCGAGGTCGCGCGCACGGGCCTGATGGGCCTGCTGGAGATCGACGAGATCCAGGCCAACGCGATCCTCGAGATGCAGCTGCGGCGTCTGGCGGCCCTGGAGCGGCAGAAGATCGTCCAGGAGCACGACGAACTCCAGGCGAAGATCAACGAGTACAACGAGATCCTCGCCTCGCCGGTCCGCCAGCGCGGGATCGTCAGCGAGGAACTGGCCGCGATCGTCGAGAAGTACGGCGACGACCGTCAGACGAAGCTGATCCCGTACGAGGGCGACATGTCCATCGAGGACCTGATCGCCGAGGAGGACATCGTCGTCACGGTCACGCGCGGCGGCTACGTCAAGCGGACCAAGACGGACGACTACCGGGCGCAGAAGCGCGGCGGCAAGGGCGTACGCGGCACGAAGCTGAAGGAAGACGACATCGTCGACCACTTCTTCGTCTCCACGACCCACCACTGGCTGCTGTTCTTCACCAACAAGGGCCGGGTGTACCGGGCGAAGGCGTACGAGCTGCCCGAGGCCGGCCGGGACGCGCGCGGGCAGCACGTGGCGAACCTGCTCGCCTTCCAGCCGGACGAGGCGATCGCCGAGATCCTGGCGATCCGTGACTACGACGCGACGCCGTACCTGGTGCTGGCCACCAAGTCCGGTCTGGTCAAGAAGACGCCTCTGAAGGATTACGATTCGCCTCGCTCCGGCGGTGTGATCGCGATCAATCTGCGTGAGCGCGAGGACGGAACGGACGACGAACTGATCGGTGCCGAACTCGTCTCCGCGGACGACGATCTGCTTCTGATCAGCAAGAAGGCACAGTCGATCAGGTTCACCGCCTCGGACGACACCCTGCGCCCGATGGGCCGCGCCACGTCCGGCGTCAAGGGAATGAGTTTCCGCGAAGGCGATGAACTTCTGTCGATGAATGTTGTTCGACCCGGTACGTTCGTGTTCACTGCCACCGACGGTGGGTACGCGAAGCGGACCGCCGTCGACGAGTACCGCGTCCAGGGCCGCGGCGGCCTCGGCATCAAGGCCGCCAAGATCGTGGAGGACCGCGGTTCGCTCGTCGGCGCGCTGATCGTCGAGGAGAGTGACGAGATCCTCGCGATCACCCTCTCCGGCGGTGTGATTCGCACGCGAGTCAGCGGGGTCAGGGAGACGGGCCGTGACACCATGGGCGTCCAACTGATCAACCTGGGCAAGCGCGATGCCGTGGTCGGTATCGCACGTAACGCCGAGGCGGGGCGCGAGGCGGAGGAAGTCGACGGCGACGTGGCCGTGGACGAGACCGCCGAAGGTGCCGCGACCACCGGCACGGACGAGGGTGAGGCACCCTCGGCCGAGTAGCACGAGGAGTGAGTCATCGTGAGCGGAGCCACGGGCGCCGGATCGGCCGGTACCTCCACGGGTACGGAAACGGACGGCGGCGGCCGTGGCTCCGCCACGAACGGCACGGGTGCGGGGAGCGTGACCGACCCGCACACGACCAACCTCAAGCCGGTGCAGGCGTCCGGAACGGACTCCTCCGGCACGTCTGGACCCCAGGGGGGCACTGTGACGGACACCCGAGGCCCGGCCGCGGCCGGCGAGGCCAAGCAGCCGTCGTCCCCGCTCCCCGGTGAGCGGCGCCCGGAGCAGCCCGCCGGGCCGTACCACCCGCCGCAGGCCTATCCGGCGCAGGCCCCGGCCGGCGCCGTACGCCGGCCCCGTACCGGCGCGCGCACGGCCCCGCGTACCCGTAAGGCGCGGCTGCGCGTGGCCAAGGCCGACCCGTGGTCGGTGATGAAGGTCAGCTTCCTGCTCTCCATCGCGCTCGGCATCTGCACGGTCGTCGCCTCGGCGGTGCTGTGGATGGTCATGGACGCGATGGGCGTGTTCTCGACGGTGGGCGGCACGATCTCGGAGGCGACCGGCTCGAACGAGGCGAACGGATTCGACCTCCAGGCGTTCCTGTCGCTCCCCCACGTCCTGACGTTCACGACGATCATCGCGGTCATCGACGTGGTCCTGGCCACGGCGCTCGCGACGCTCGGCGCGTTCATCTACAACCTCTCCGCGGGTTTCGTGGGCGGCATCGAACTGACCCTGGCGGAGGACGAGTGACCCCCTTCCCACGCCCCGCGGGCCCCTGACCTGACGGTCCCCCGACAACCGATTTTGGGACTGACGTGGTCGTGCGCTAATCTTCAGGAGTCAGCGCGCGGGACACACACCGCACAGCGCGGCGGGGCTATAGCTCAGTTGGTTAGAGCGCATCCCTGATAAGGATGAGGCCACAGGTTCAAATCCTGTTAGCCCCACCAGTTCGAAGACCCCCAGCCGGTATCGGCTGGGGGTCTTCGGCGTTCGAGGGCCCCGGCCGGGAGCGGAACGAGAACAGAAAAGGCCCGACCGCTGGCGACGGGGGATGCACCAGCGATCGGGCTGTGGCCAAGGGTAACAAGCCTGAGCGCCTGGCGGGGGAAGTCGGACAGGAATAAGTCAGGTTGGCCGATCAGGGACCGCACGGCGGGTCGTAGGAGAGGCGGGGCAGGTACTCGTGCCACTTCCGCGGGGTCAGTACGCCCCGCGTGGCCGCGCAGATGTGCTCGATCGCCGCGTCGGCGTCCAGGCTCCACAGGCGGACCGTGTCGGTGCCGCTGGAGAGCCCGAGGACATTGCTCCTGCCGCTGAACGTCAGGAAGGTGCCGGACCTGGCGTTGGGGCTCATCGACTGGCCGATGGGGGTCGCCGAGGCGGGGTCGGTGACGTCCCACAGCCGGACCGTGTTGTCGTTGCCACCACTGGCCAGAACATGCCCGTCCGGTCCGAACGTCAGCAGCTTGACCGCCTCGGTGTGGCCGGTGAGCGGCGCGCCCAGGGCGGTCGCCGAGGCGGGGTCGGCGACGTTCCACAGCCGGACCGTGTCGTCGTCGCTGCCGCTGGCCAGAACATGCCCGTCCGGGCTGAAGGCGATCGCGTTGACCGGTCCTGAGTGGTCCGTGAGCCGGCCGAGCGCGGTCGGCCGCGCCGGGTCGGTGACGTTCCACAGGCGGACCGTACTGTCCGCGCTGCCGGAGGCGAGGGTCCGGCCGTCGGGGCTGAAGAGGATCGCGTTGACGTAGCCCCGGTGGCCCGTCAGCGGCTTGCCGAGCGCGGCGGGGTGCGCGGGGTCGGTGATGTCCCACAGCCGGACGGTGGTGTCGTCGTAGGCGGTGGCCAGGGTGCGGCCGTCCGGGCTGAAGGCGATCGTGGCCGGTCCCGCGAAGCGCGTGCGCAGGGCGATGGGCGATCCGGTGGCGACCGGGTGGGACGGATCACTGACGTTCCACAGGTACACCGCATGGTCGTAGGTGAGGACGGCGAGGACGCGGCCGTCGGGGGAGAACCGCAGCGCACGATGGCCGGCGTCGCCCCGCATGAACGGCCTGCTCAGCGGCACCGGCCGGTCGGGCCGCGTCACGTTCCACAGCCGGAGCCTGCCGTCCCGTGCCGCCGTGCCCAGGACCCGTCCGTCCGGCCGGAACGCGCCGGTGCGGCCGATGATGTCCGAGGTCGGCAGCGACCACAGACGCACCTTGCTGTCGCCGCTGCCGGTGGCCAGGGTCCGCCCGTCCGGGCTGAACCCCAGGGCGTACATCTCCCCGCTGCTGCCCGCGAGCGGCTCTCCGACCTGCGACGGGGACGAGGGGTCGCTGACGTTCCACAGGCTCGCCGTGCTGTCCGCGCTCGCGGCGGCCAGCCTGCTGCCGTCCGGGCTGAAGGCCACCGACCAGATCGGTGCGGCGTGGCCGGTCAGCGGGGAGCCGAGCGCGGTCGGCCGGGCGGGGTCGGTGACGTTCCACAGCCGGATGGTGTCGTCCGCGCTGCCGCTGGCCAGGGTATGTCCGTCCGGGCTGAACGCCACCGAGTGCACGATGTCCGTGTGCCCCTTCAGCGCCGTGCGGTACGGCGTCGGCCGGTGCGGGTCGGCCGTGTTCCACAGCAGGATCGTGTCGTCGTCGCCGCCCGCCGCGAGAGTGCGGCCGTCGGGGCTGAACGCCAGGCTGCGCGCCGCGGCGGTGTGCCCGCGCAGGACCTGGAGCTGCCGCGCCCGGTGCGGGTCGGCCGTGTTCCACAGCCGTACCGTGTGGTCCTCGCCGGCCGAGGCCAGGGTGTGTCCGTCCGGGCTGAAGGCGATCAGGTAGATCGTGCCGCGGTGGCCGGTGAGCGGCTTGCCGATCGGCGCCGGGCGGGCGGGGTCGGTCACGTCCCACAGCCGGATCGTGCCGTCGTCGCCGGCGCTCGCGAGCGTGTGCCCGTCCGGGCTGAAGACGGCGCTGCTCACCCAGCTGGTGTGGCCGGTCAGCGGCTTGCCGAGGGGCTGGGGGCGGTGCGGGTCGGCCACGTTCCACAGCCGGACGGTCCGGTCGTAGCTGGCCGTGGCCAGGGTCTTGCCGTCGGGGCTGAACGAGGTGAGGTAGACGGCACCGGTGTGACCGGACAGCGGAGTGGCCAGCGGCGCGTTCCCGATCGAGATCAGCCTGCTGTACGTCCCCTTGTCGTCCGGGCGCAGCCGATGGGCGACCAGGTCGAGCTGGGCGGCCAGGGACGGATCCGTGTGTTCGACCCGGTCGGCCTCGGCGACCACCTGCTCGAACACGGCGTCGTCGCGCTGCTTCCAGGCGATCACCGCCGTACCGCCCGCGACCAGGGCCAGCACGACCAGCGCCGCCACCGCGGCCCGGCTGACCCACACCGAGCGCTTGCGCAGCCGGACCGCCGCGGCCAGGAACTCCACCGCGCTGCGGGTCAGATACGTGTCCCCGGCCGACCTCGCCCAGCTGCGGGCCTGCTCCAGCCGGGACCCCCGGTAGAGCAGCGAGCTGTCCCGGCCGGAGTCCTCCCAGGCCCGGCCGTCCTCCTCCAGCCGCTGGCGCAGCAGCTGATCGCCCCGGTCGTCGTCGATCCAGTGCCGCAGCCGGGGCCAGGCGTGCAGCAGCGCCTCATGGGTGATCTCCACGGTGTCCGCGTCCAGCGTCACCAGCCGGGCCCGTACGAGGGCCTCCAGGGACTCCTCCGTCTTGCCGGGGTCCGCCGACTCCTGCGCCAGCTGCCGCCGGGTGCCCCGCCGCCGGGTGGCCTGGGTGTCCTCGCCCAGCCTGACCAGCCTCAGCAGGAGCAGCCGGGCGGCCGTACGGGCCGCGGGGTCCAGTCCCGACCAGGCACGCTCGGCGGTCGCCGCGACGGCTCCCTGGATCCCGCCCGCCGCCCGGTAGCCGGCCAGTGTCAGCCGTCCGGCCTTGCGGCGCTGCCAGGTGGCGAGCAGGGCGTGCGACAGCAGCGGCAGCACGCCCGCGTCGTGCGCGCCGCGCGGTCCGTCCGCGCTCACCTCGCGGACGATCAGCTCGGCGAGCCCCGGTTCCAGCTCCAGCCCCACCGCCTTGGCCGGTCCGGTCACCGCCTCGCGCAGTTCGGCGCTGGTCAGCGGGCCGAGCACCATGTGCCGGTGCTGAAGCGCGTCGGCGAGTTCCGGGTAGCCGAGGCACTGCTCGTAGAAGTCGGCGCGGACGCCGAGGACGACCAGCACCGGGGCGGGCCCGTCCGGGCCGGCGGGCGGGGTGCAGGCGGCGTGCAGGAGCTGCAGGAACGTACGCCGGTCCGCCTCGTCGGGGCAGAGGGTGAACGTCTCCTCGAACTGGTCCACGATCACGACCGGCCGGCACACGCCGCTCCCCTCGCGGCGCGCCCACTGCGCCACGGCCTCGCGCGCCGCCTTTGCCACGCGTGGGGAGTCGGAGCCGGGAACCGCCGGGTTCTCCATGGCCTCCCGCTCGGCGCGGCGGGCGTCGGCGGCGACGGCACCGAGGTCGGGGACACGGCGAACCAGCTCACCCAGGGGATCGGCACCGGGGACGAGGTGCAGCACGCAGTCGGCGGTGCCGTCCCCGGGGGCGGGGAGCGCTGCGCCCGTGCCCTGGCCGTCGCGCAGGGCGCCTCCGCGGACTGCGGGGACCAGGCCGGCGTTGAGCAGGGACGACTTCCCCGCTCCCGAGGCGCCCACCAGCATCACCAGGCCGCCGGTCCGCTCCGCGGCGCGCAGCTGGGCGACGAGCGCGCTCGTGCTGCGTTCCCGGCCGAAGAACCAGCGGGCGTCCTCCTGCCGGTACGGCGCCAGGCCGCGGTAGGGGCACACGCCGCCGGCGACGGGCGGGGCCTGGGCGGGCGGCGGCCGGTTCTCCTCGGCGGGCGGTGCGGGCCGGTCGCCGACCGGGTCGGCCAGCGCGCGCTCCCACAACCGCTGCCAGTGCGCGAGGTCGTACAGGCCCGTGGACACCGGCGCGGGCCGCAGCCGCCGTGCCTCCGGGATCAGGATGTGCAGGACCGCCGCGAGGGCGGTGAACTGGGCCGGTACGTTCCTGGCCCGGCGCCAGTCGCTGATCCGCTGGGCGGACACCCGCACCGGCCGCCCGCGCTCGTCGACCCGCTGCAGCCGTACGACCGCCTCGGCGACGCTCTTCAGGGGAGGATTTCCAGCCTCCTTGTACAGCAGCGCGAGCCGCTCGGCGAAAGCTGTGCGTGTCCCTGAGTCGGAACTCAAGGTCCCACCCCTTTACTTTCCCCCCGCGTCTGGACGTCCGGACCGGAAAACCCACCTTATACGTCTGACCTGCGGATAAGCACGGGGCAGGGGTGCTGAGGCCTCCTCGGTGCGGGCAACAGATGGCAGGATCCGGACCCGTCAGCGGACCCCTGGTACACCGTCCGGACAGGCCACGGACCTGTGCTCGGAGAGACAGCTCCTGGCACCGGCTCATCTCGGCCAACTTCGACCCGCGCCGAGCCGACGCGGCACGGGCCGGCACCTCGCCCCGCCCGGCACCGGTCCCCACGAGGGGAGGGACCGGTGCCGGCGGGCGGGGGGTGTGGCTTTTTCGGACTTCTCCGGTTTCTCAGCCTTTTCCGCGGCTTTCCGCCGTGTGGGCGCCGAGCCAGCCGGCCGCTCGGGCCGTGGCCACGGCGTGCCGCTCGGCCTCCTCGGCCAAGGCGTTCAGGTCGCGTCCCGCCCCCGCGCACTGCCGCTGGCGGCGACCGCGGCGACCGCGGCGGCCCGGGACGCCGCGAGCGCCGCGCGCAGGGCCGTGGCGGAGGCCGGGGCGGACACCGCGGCGCTGCCGGTGCCGTCAGCTCTGTCAGTGCTGTGGGCGCTGCCCCGAGTCGAGGCCAGCTGGGAGGCCACCTGGGAGGCCAGCGCCGCCGTCGCGGCGGTGTTGCGGGCGCAGCGGGCGTCCGCCGCCGGGTCCGGGGCGCTCGCGGTCAGTGCGGCGAGCGACTCGGCCGACAGGCGCAGCGCGCTCGCGGCCCGGCCGACGGGGTCCCTCGGTACGGCCTCGGCCGCGTCCTCGCCGACACCGGCGTACCGGCACGCGGCGACCGCGCGGCCGTGGGCGCTGTGCGCGCGGGTCGCGTGGAGCCCCCGTAACGCCTCGGCGCCGGTGACCGGTCCGGCCGCCGCCTCTTCCCGTCCGCTCATCCTCGGCCTCCCTCGTCCGGGACGACACCGCACCCCCGCTCCGGGGTGCGGGCAGGGTGCCACGTCGGCCGCGAAGAGGCCAGAAGCACGGGGCCGGCCGCGGTGGCCCGGTGGACTGGTTATCTGACGGGGCGTCAGTTATGGTCGTCCCGCCCGTGGTTCCCCAGGGGCTGGTTCCGGCTGTTCCCGAAGGGGTGAGTGACATGCACAAGCGTCCCCCGTGCCCGCGACCGCCCGGTGCTCCGCGCTGGGTCGCGATGTTCCACCAGCCCGCGCGGGACTCCTGGACGGTGGCCGCCGAGTCGCCCGACCGGGATCCCGTGCTGTACGCCGTCGCGGACATGACCCAGACCGTGCGGGCGCGTGGTGAGGAGGCGACGGTCGCGCTGTGGGGGCCCGGGGACGGTGCCTGGCGCCTCTACGACACCCCGGCCGCGGCCAGGGAACCCGTCCCCGCCGCCACGGCCGGCCGGCCCGCGCCCGGCCCCGGCGGACCGGCCAAACTCGCGGAACGCATGACCGACCGCCGGCACCAGGTGCTCATGGCCGGTCTGAGCAAGGCGGGCCTGTACGACCTGAGCGCCGAGGACGGTGAGGCGGTCCGGGCCATGACCGACCTGCTCGACGAACCCACGGTCCGCCGGGTGGCCCACTGGCTCTCGCTGGCGGGCGGGGAGCGGTAGGGGGGAGGTAGGGGCGGCAGGGCCGGCCGGCCGCGGGCGGGGCGGCGGCGGGTGGGCGGTGCGGCTGTGGGCAAGACGGGTGGGCGGTGATCGGTTCGGGCCGGGTGTCGGCGGGCAGGGACGTCCTGGAGGTCACCGAGTCGACCCGCGGCCGGACCCGTCGGCCGGGGTCGTCGACGACTGGAGGACGCATGAAGGTCTCCGTCGACCGCGCCCTGTGCTACGGCTCGGCCGAGTGCGCGCACCGGGCGCCGGACGTGTTCGCGTTCGAGGACGGATACGGGGTCGTACGGCCGGGCCGGGCGGAGTCCGCCGACGACCCGCGGGTGAGGGAAGCAGCCGAGAAGTGCCCCTCGCAGGCGATTCTGCTCGGTGAGTGACGCGGCGGGCGGCCACCTGGCTCATCCGGCGGACGGAGGGCCGGCCGGGTAGGCCCAGGTGAGGTCGGCCAGCGCGCGGGCCCGGGCCTCCGCGACCGCCATGCGGGCCTCGCGCTCGACCGGGTCGACATGCGACGCCTGCCCCGTGACCTGCCCCTCCCACTTGCGGTACAGCAGGCCGGCCTCCGCCGAGAACCAGCCGCGGCTCACCGCGTCCAGCGCCAGCAGCAGGCCCGTGTCCTCGGACGCCGGCAGGGCCATCCAGCCGCCGAGCGCGAGGAGCAGCTCCCGCCGGACGCACAGGCTCGCCGGATGGACCGGCGCACGGAAGCCGTTCCGCTTCCAGTGGCCGAGGACGGCACCGCGTTCGATCGGGCCGTCCTCCGGGTCGCCGGGAAATCCCGCCGTCGTGCCGTCGGGCAGCAGGTCCAGGGCCCGGGACGTCGTCCAGCCGACGCTGGGATCCGTCTCCAGCACCGCCAGATCGCGGGCCAGCGCGCCCGGTGTGAGCTGGTCGTCGGCGTCCAGGACCTTCACATACGCGCCCGCCGCGCGCGCCAGCGCGATCGTACGGGCGACTCCGGGCCCGCCCCGCCGTCCCTGGCCGAAGCTCACGCGCGCGTCGTCCGGGACATGGGGGCGGACCTGGTCCGTCGTGCCGTCCTCCTGGATCACCCACTCCCACGTCCAGTCATCGGGAAGCCGCTGCCGGCACAGGGAGGCGTAGGCCTCCGGCAGGAACCGCGCGGAGGGGCCGTGGACAGGGGTGACGACGGTGACGCGCCGGGTCACGGCAGCACGCACCGACTGGGGCGCGGGCGTGGTCGGTGTGCCGCTCATGGTCCCAGGTAACAACTGCTCGCTCATGGTCCCAGGTAACAACAGCTCGCTCATGGGCGGGAACAGCGCGAGACCCCCGGCCCAGGGGGCCGGGGGTCTTTCCGTTTCGACTGGTGCGTACGCAAGTCGCCGTGGTGTCGAGACGTTGCGGTACCGCGAGGGGCGGGAGGGTCAGCAGTCGAGTCTGGCCGCCGAGGCCTGTTCGGGGATGGTCACGGTCTCCGCCTGGCCGTCGGCGAGGGGCCGGTGCCGGCACCTCGGGGACTTTCCGTGGGCCTCGGCCCGGATGCGCTGCTTCATCGTGGGGGGCAGGGCCCTGCCGTGGGACCAGGCCCATTGATGTGTCGCCGGGATCGTCGGGACCGCGGGGATGGTGCGGTGCGCGGTGCCGGTACGGGGGTTCTCGCTGCGCGGTGCGGCCGCCGCGGTGGCGGCGGACGAGGCGGCGACGAGTCCGAGCGCCGTGCAGAGCGCGAAGAAGGCGGCGACGATGGCGGTCCACAGCTTCATGACCTTGTTCTCGGTCATGGCCCCTCACTTTCGGGTTGGGCGATTTGCGTACTTTCCTCATGATGTGTATGTGGGTCTCGAAGTGGTGGACCGACGCCCGTGGCGCGTTGATGTTCCGATGAACACCACCCGGATGGACGCAAGGGGACCGGAAAACCCCCAAAACCTCGTGAGGACGAGCGAAAAGGGAGCAAAGTAACCGTCCGTGGAGGTGTGATCACCCTCCGATCGCAACGGCGCCGGACCTGGCCTATTGCTCTGCCGGGGGCGGGAGTTGGGGCCCGACGCAGGTCACCGATCGATATCGGTCGGTGTGTATAGTCGGGCGCCAGAGGTCCCCTACGTCAAGGAAAGACGAGGTCGCGCGGTGAAGAAGCTGCTCCTGGTCGCACTGGCCGCCATCGGCGGGCTCCTCGTGTACCGCCAGATCCAGGCGGATCGCGCCGAGCAGGATCTGTGGACGGAGGCGACTGACTCCGTGCCCACGGGTTCCTGAGTGCCGATATCAGAGTCTGAACAGACCCCGACCGCCCCTGAGCGGTCGGGGTTTTGTGTTGCCCCGCGGCCCCGCGCGCCGCGGCCTCCCCGTGTTGCGGGGGTTCGCCGGGTGCGGTAGGCGTTCGGGGAGCGCCCGGCCGTCGCGTGGATCCCGTGCGGGGCGTTGCCGGGCGTTTCGGACGGCCGTACGCGTTGCCCGGATGGGGCAAGGGTCCTCGGGGCAGGATGGGACGCGGTCCGGTACGGCGAGCGCGCCGGCCGCACGGCGACGACAGGGGAGGGCGGCAGGTGCGGGGGCGAGGGCGGCGTACGGCGTGGTGGTGGCGGTACGGCCGCCGGGCGGTCCCCCGCACGGTGCGGACGGCCCTGGTTCCGGTGCTGTGCGCGCTGCTCTTCCTGCCGGCCGGCACCGCGACCGCCGCCGACCCCACGCAGCCGTACGCCTTCGCGCCCGGCGCCCGGACCGTCGCGGGCGCGGCGAGCACCGGCACGGCCGAACGGCTGGACCCCGGCCGTACCTACCGCAGCTCCCTGCCGAGGAACGGCAGGCTCTACTACCGCATCGACCTCACGGCCGCCGACACGGCGTACGTCCCCGTGACCGCCGTACCCCCACCGGACACCGCCGTTTCCGCCACCGACGGCATCAAGGTGTCCCTCCGGGACGCGCACGGCACGCCCTGCTCCTTCGCCTCCGCCCGCTTCGGCGCCGGGCTCAGCGCGCGCCCGGTCACCGCACTGGGGCAGCGGGAGGCGGACAGGACGGTGTGCCGGGGCGGGGGGACGTACTACGTGCTCGTCCAGCGCCTGGACACCGAGGGCCCCGGTACGGCGGCCCCGGCGCAGCGCTGGGACCTGGAGATCGCGCCCGTCACGGAACCGCGCCCGGCGCGGGCCGGGGCCACCTCCGCGCCGCGGAACTGGGACTCCGCCACGCCCGAGCCGCCCACCGGTGAGCCCCGGGAGCGTTCCGGCGGCACCGGTTTCGCCTCGGCCCGCCCGCTGGACCAAGGGGTCTGGCGGACCGCGCTGGTGCCCGGCGAGACGCGGTTCTACAAGGTGCCGGTCGACTGGGGCCGCCAACTGCACGCCTCCGTCGAACTGGACGCGGCCCAGGGCCACGGCTATGTCGGCGGCGCCCTGAACCTGTCCGTCCACAACCCCGTCCGCGGCTACGTCGAGGACACCGCCGTCGGCTACACCGGCACCCGGAAACCCGCCGTGCTCGCCCCGCTGCCGCCGGTGGAGTACGCCAACCGCTACGCCGCGCCCGCCGCCGTGACCTCCGTCCGTTTCGCCGGCGACTACTACCTGGTCCTGCACCTCAGCGAGCAGATGACCGGTCTGTTCGGGCAGGGGCCGTTCGGGGTGACGCTGCGGGTCCGGGTGGCCGGGCAGGCGCACGCGGGGCCGCGGTACGCCGGGCGGACCGTGCCGGGTGACGTGTTCACGGTCACGCGGCGGGACCGGGAGGCGGCGCTCACCGGGAGCCCCGGGCACGGGGGCGGCGGCCGGGTGATGAAACTGGTCGCGGTCGGCGGGATCGGTCTGGGGACGGTGCTGCTGGCGGTGCTGGCCGGCTGGACGGTGGCGGCCCGGCGGGCTCAGACGCGGGTCAGCGCCCAGAAACCCACCGCGTAGCACGCCAGCGCCAGCAGCAGGATCGGGATGGCGGCCTTGGCCGGCGGTCCGGGCCGCCGGCTCCGGCGCGCACGGCGCGCCCTGTGCCCCGGGGGCGATGCGGGTACGCCGTGGACCGGCTGGGCCGGAGAGGGGACCCGCACGTCCTGAGCGGTGTACGAAGCGGTGGAGGCGTCGGCACGTTGTGTCTGCACCGGGGCCGGGGAGGGAGCGTGGGGGGAGAAGTACGGCTGGTGGAGCGGGCGTTGCGGGGGGAAGGGGGGCTGCTGGACGTACGGCGGGTACGCGTGTGCCCGCGGGGGGTACGGCTCCGGGACCGAGGGTTCCCGGGGCGGCGGCAGCCGGAAGCTGCCGGTGTCCGAGAGGGAGCCGGTGGTGTCAGAGGTACCGGTGGTGCTCGGGGTACCGGCGGTGCTCGGGGTGCCGGTGTCTCCCCACCCGTCGGCCGCAGCACCTGAACCGGCATCCGTGCCGGCGTCCGGATCCCCGTCCCCGGCCCGTCCCAAGGCCACTCCGGACGCCTTCTTGAGCGGTCCCTCCGGGGCGAACCCGGGCGGAAGGGGCGGGAGTTGGTCGAAGATCTCGATCGACTCGTCGTCGGGCTCCGGCTCCGGCAGGAGCTCCGCGGCACAGGCGAGGGCCTTGCGCGCCCCCGTGGCGGTGCGGAAACGCGCGGACGGGTCGGGCTGGAGCAGTGTGGCGACGACCTGCCAGAGCGGTTCCGGTACACCCTTGGGCGGGCCGGGCGTCCCCTGCTCCGCGAAGTACTGCAGGAGCGCCTTGGCGTCGGGCTTGGCGCCTTCGAGCAGATACAGCGCCACCAGACCCACGGCGAACAGGTCCGCGGGGAAGTCGGGTTCCGCGCCGAGCATCTGCTCGGGCGCCAGGTAACCGGGTGTGCCCACGACGAGGTTGGTCTCCGTCAGGCGGGGTTCCCCGAGCCGCATGGCGATCCCGAAGTCGGACAGCCGCAGCCGCGGCCTGCCGGTTCCGGTGGCTTCGAGCAGGACGTTGGCGGGCTTGACGTCCCGGTGGATGACGCCTTCGGCGTGGACGGCGGCGAGACCGGACAGGAGCTGATCGAGCAGGGTGCACACGAACGCCGGCGGCAGCGGGCCGTAGTCGCCCACGAGGTGGACCAGCGAACCGCCGGCGACCAGGTCCATGGTGAACAGGACCTGGTCGTCGTCGGCGGCCCAGCTGGCCGGGGCGAGGACATGGGGGTGATCGATCCGCAGGGCCTGCTCCCGTACGAAGCGGAGCAGGGAGTGGGCGTCGCGCTGCTGGAGCACCTTGGCCGCCACATAGCGCCGTCGGCGGTGGTCCCAGGCCCGCCATACGGCGCCCACGCCCCCGCGTCCGATCGGATCGGCCAGCTCGTAGCGTCCGGCGAACACCTCACCCATGGCAGCCCATCGCTCCTCCCCCTGAACCCGCGGATCGTCCCCTGCCCCGTACTCCCCCTACCCCGCGTTTCCCCCCTGTCACGCGGGTCCCCCGAGTCCACGAACAGGTCCCCGGATCTCACGGACGGGCGTCCCCCGGCCCGGCGCCCCCTGTGCGGACCGGACCCCCTCCGGTGCACCGGGCCGCGTGCCTCAGTTCTGGTGGGACTGGTAGTGCGCGACGGCGTCGGAGGTGCGTCCGGCGCCATAGACCCGGAGGAACTCCGCCAGTTCGGGATGGGCCGGGGCGAGGCTGTCCGCGGCGTCGATGATGTCGCCCGCGGCGGCCACCGAGCGCAGCAGCGACTGGATCTCACGGACCACGCGCTTGACGGTCGGCGCACCCGAACCGCTCGTGGTCTGGGTGGTGTTGCTGAGCACGGAGCCCCCCTGCGACTTCTTGATCTCGTCCATGCGCTCGGTCGCCTCGGCGGCGCTGACACTGCCGTCCGCGACCTGGGCCGCCAGCTCCTGCAGCAGCTGCACCCGCTGGACCACCGCGGGATTGCCGATCTTCGCGCGCTGGCCGCTCATCAGCTGCGAGAGCATCGGGGCGGACAGCCCCAGGACCGCGGCGAGACGGGCCTGATTGAGCCCGAGATCGTCGATGAGCTTACGGAAGAGCGCCCCCAACGGCTCCCCGTACCAGTTCCGCTGCAGCTCCCGCGCTCTCGCGGTGGCTTCCTGCTGTGCGGCGTCCATTGCGTCTCCCCATCGCTTCCCCTGAAAAACCGCGGTTCGCTGTAGCGAACCACGTCGAGCATCTTACGGAGAGTGGTCATCTGCGGGGACCCCCAATCTTTTTGCGGGATACCCGGGGTGACCCGGTACTCTGGTCTGCGGCACCCGCCGGAACGCAGTTCCTCCGGCAGGCCGCCGCTTTCCGGGGCCTTAGCTCAGTTGGTAGAGCGCCGTCTTTGCATGGCGGATGTCAGGGGTTCGACTCCCCTAGGCTCCACCCCGGTAAATGCCCCCTGATCTGCCCAAACGCAGTTTCAGGGGGCATTTTTGCGAAGGAGTTCTCCGTGAGACACCGCACGCTCGGCGCCCACGGACCGCGGGTGTCAGCCGTGGGACTCGGCTGCATGGGAATGTCCGTCGCCTACGGGGTCCCGGACACCGCCGAGTCCGAGCGCACCCTGGACCGCGCCCTCGACCTCGGGGTCGACTTCCTCGACACGGCGGACGCGTACGGGCGCGGCGCCAACGAGGAACTCCTGGGCGCCTGGCTGCGGCGCCGGGCCTCGGAGCGGAGCCGCGTGGTGCTGGCCACGAAGTTCGGGCTGCGCCACGACCCGGAGTCGGGCCGTGTGGATGGCGTGGACACGTCGGCGGGGTACGTGCGGACCGCCTGCCACGCCTCGCTGCGGCGGCTGGGCGTCGACCACATCGACCTCTACTGTGTGCACCGCCGCGATCCCGCGACACCCATCGAGGAGACGGTCGGCGCGATGGCCGAGCTGGTGGAAGCGGGTGACATCCGGTACCTCGCCCTGAGCGAGGTCGGCGCCGGCACCCTGCGCCGGGCCCACGCCGTCCATCCCATCAGCGCCGTCCAGCTGGAGTACTCGCTCTTCACCAGGGACGTGGTGGAGGGCGGCATGCTGGACACCTGCCGGGAGCTCGGCATCTCGGTGGTGGCGTACGCGCCGCTCGGGCGCGCCATGCTGACCGGGAGCATCAGGTCCGTGGACGAGCTGGGCAGCGGGGACAACCGCAGGCGCTGGCCCCGGTTCGCCGGGGAGAACCTGGAGCACAACCTGACGCTGGTGGAGGCCGCGCACCGGGCCGCCGACCAGATCGGCTGCACGCCCGCGCAGGCGGCCCTCGCCTGGCTGCTGGCGCAGGGCGACGACATCGTCCCCATCCCCGGCACGAAGAAGCGGCGCTACCTGGAGGAGAACGCGGCGGCCGCCGACGTGACCCTGACGAAGGAGCAGTGCGAGCTGCTGCGCAACGCGGTGCCGGACGGCGCGGTGGCCGGCGAGCGCTATCCGGAGCAGGGCATGGCCCGCCTCGGCCACTGACTTCCGGCCCGCCGCACGCCCGGCCGCGTTTCAGGGGCTCCTCACGTCGTCCCTCATGCGCGCAGGCACCACTCGACGAAAGCCCCGATGCTGGGGTCCACCCGGCCCTCCTCGTCCGCGACCGCCGCCGTGCAGAAGAAGCGGACCTCACCGAACTCCAGCTCCATCGTCTTCACCAGGTTCCGCAGTCCCAGTCGCTCGCACAGCCACTCCCGGGTCGTGTCGCTGTCGTCCGGGCGGTCGGGCAGCAGGGCGGGCCGGCCGGACAGCAGGTCCCGCTTGCTGACGGCGACGGCCAGGCGGGACTTGTCGAGGCGGGTGCCCATGGTGCGTACGGTCTGGACCGAGCGTGAGAAGACGTCCTCCGGGTCGACCGTCGAGGCCAGGGTGCGGTCCACCGCCGGGACCGACGGGTCGAGGCGGGTCCAGAAGGCGTCGACGGCCATCGGGTCGAGGACGAAGAGGAAGGTGCGGGCCTCGCGGATGTAGCGCAGCGCGTCGGTCTCCTCGCGGTTGACGAACCGTTCGCCGGCCGTGTCGAAAACATGCACCAGCCGCTCGGCGCGGCCACTGCCGAGCACGAACGAATGGGCCCGGGGCAGCGTCTTCTGGGTGGGGCGGGTGTGGCCCTGGATCTCCAGGACCTCGTTCAGCACCCGCTGGTTGGCGGTCGACTCCGGGTCCGCGAGCCGGATCGCCGGCCCGCCGTTCTCCGCCGTCCTCTCCAGCGACTTCACCATCGCCGCCATCAGCTGTGTC
Source organism: Streptomyces sp. NPDC001135 (assembly GCF_053598395.1). Taxonomy (NCBI): domain Bacteria; kingdom Bacillati; phylum Actinomycetota; class Actinomycetes; order Kitasatosporales; family Streptomycetaceae; genus Streptomyces; species Streptomyces sp. NPDC001135. The sequence goes on from NZ_JBSFKD010000003.1 coordinate 249,388, forward strand.
TTGCCCGCGGCCCGGCCGCCGACCAGCGGCAGGACCAGCTCGGGCATGTGCCCGGCGTCCGGGTTCATCGGCTTGCCGCAGTGTTCGTGCACGCAGTGGCCGCTCAGCCGGGCGTCCCTGCTCATCAGCATCAGCAGGGTCGGTATCCGCTCGCCGCAGGCGCACCGGCGCCGGAAGAGGCCGAAGGTGCCCGGGCGGATGTCGGCGTGCCGGCGTCGGCAGGTCGCGCGGGGGCAGTCGTACGCCGGGTAGGGGACGCGTTCGAAGCAGCTCGGGCACAGCATGCCCCGGGGCAGCCCGCGCAGGATCATCACCGCGCGGTCGGTGGCCCGCAGGGTGAGGGCGGTCAGCCGGGCACCGCCCGTCAGCAGGGCCACACCGAGCGCCTGCACGCCGAGGAGCACCCCCAGCACCGGTACCGCGGCGCCGGCGCCGATGCCGAGGCCCACGTAGAGGGTCAGGCCGTAGGGGACCGAGGCGGCCCGGTGCACGGAGGGGGCGGTGAACTGGCGGGCGGTCACACGGCGGTAGGCGTCGGTGACCGTACGGACGTACAACCGTCGCCCCTGGGTGAGGAGTTGGCGCAGATCGCGGGTGGCGGGACCGAAGAAGTAGTTGCGGTGGGCCAGTTCGTCGGCGGGGCGGTACGGCGGGACGGTCACGAACTCGGGGGTGCGCAGGCGCAGTACGCCGTCGAGCAGCCGGCAGTAGCGCCACAGCAGTTCGCTGACCAGCGCGGCCCCGCGCAGGGCCGCGATCGCCGGGGCGACGAACAGGTAGAGCAGGAGCAGGACCAGGCAGGCCGCCGGGATGATGACGAAGAGCAGGATGTCGTCCATCGCCGGCTCACCCCCCGTCCGGTCGGGGGCCGTCCGGGGACCGCCGCTGGCTGAGCTTGCGGCCCCACTTCTTCATGCGGCCCAGACGGTTCTCGGCGTACTCCTGATAGGCGTCGGCGAGCCGCGTGTCGTAGGGGCGGAGCGCGCGGGCCAGACGGTCCAGGTCCTCCGGCCGCCAGTGCTGGGCGGTGTGCAGGCGCAGCGTTTCGACGATCTCCAGGTGTGCCTGCGGCAGGGCGACGCGTTCGCCGTTGACCGCGATCACCCCGGTGACGTGGCTGAACAGCACCTCGTCGATACGGCCGGAGGTCACCGCGGCCCGCTGGACGGCCCGCAGATAGCCGTCGGCCAGGGAAAAGCCGAACGCGCCGATCTCCGTGCGCAGCCGGGCCGGGTCGGCGGGCAGCCGGAGCAGGGCCGGGAGCAGCCGGTGGTGCTTCAGGGCGCGGGGTGCCGCCCAGGCGTCGACCTGCGGGATCCTGAACGCGCGGGCGAGCGCGGTGGCCTCGGTGGCCTCGCGCAGGGCCGCGTCCAGCCCGAGGGTGGTCCGCACGCACTCCTGGGTGACCGGCCGCAGCCAGGCGTCGCGGCCGGGCGCGGTGAGGGTGTCGCACAGCACCAGGCAGGCCCGCAGCCCCTGCTCGTCCCGGACCTCCTGCTTCACCGCGCGGTCGAACCACTCGCCGACCGCCTCGTCCACCGGCCCCTCCGGCGGCAGCCGGCGGGCGATCTCGGTCGCCTCCTCGTACGTCCAGGCCGGCGACGGCTGCCGCCACAGTCCCCGCAGCAGCTCCGCGTCCGGCGAGGCCTGGCCGCGCACCCGGAGGATCCTGAACAGCAGGTCGACCGTGCGGGCGGGCTCCCGTTCGGCCTGGGCCCGCCAGTAGTACTCAAGGAGCCGGGGCCGCCCGTCGAGGTCCCGCTCGTCCAGCAACCGGGCCGGGAACTGGGCGAACAGCTGCTCCTGGCCGCCGCCCCGCTCGTCCAGCACCTCCTGCACCGCTGTCGTCAGGGCGGCCCTGAACTCCGGAAGGGTGCGAAGGAGCCGGGCGACCTCCTCACGGAGGCCGGGGCCGGCGCCGCAGGGGCCGAGCAGGGCGCGGGCCGCCTCCAGGCTCTGGGCCGCGACCACCTGAGGGGAGGGGGCGAGCCGCGCGCCCACCGCCCACAGCAGCAGCCGCACCCGCTGACGGGTGGCGGTGGCCTCACCGAGCAGCCGCTGCCACAGGACGGTGGCTCGCTCCCGCTCGGCGGGGTGCGTGATCGGCACCGGGCCGGGCGCGTCCTGCACGCACTGCGCGTAGGCGCGGATCCGGGACTGGTGGAGCTTGCCCTCCAGCTCCTGGTGCAGGGCCGTGTCACCGCCCGCCTCGGCGGCCGCGCTCAGCGTCGCGAGCTGGTCGTCGTCCAGCCCCCGGTGCTTGTGGTGGAGGTCGGCCGCCACCGCCGCCCGGCGGGGTCCGAGATGTCCGGCGCCGGGCAGCCAGTCGATCACCGCGCGGACGTCGGCGTCGGTCAGTTCTATGCCGCCCGCCGCCGCGGCCGCCGCCACCGGGGCGTGCCAGTCGCCCGGCGCCCGCTCCTGGCCGTGCGTGTACTCGGCCGTCCAGGACCACACCGAGCGGACGGACCCGACGCCGATCCGGGTCAGCAGCCGTACCAGGTGGTGGGTGGGCACCACCTCGGGGAAGCGGCCGGCGGAGAAGTCGAAGACGGTGTACGACTCCTCGTCGTCGGGGCCGAAGTCGGGGTGCGCCCCGGGCACCGTGCCGATCAGGTGCAGCCGGCTGCGGGTGGGACGGAAGAGGTAGGTGGCGAAGGAGAGGGTGCGGGCCAGCGGGGGTGGCAGGAGGTAGGAGACGGTCGCGAACCAGTGGGCGATCCGGTCGGTCGTGTCGTCGATCACCACCACCGAGCCGTCCTCCGCGAGCGCCGCGAACACCGCCGCCAGCAGGGCCGGCAGCTGCTCGGCGTGCGGGTGCGCGCGCAGGAAGGCCCGCGCCGAGCGGGGGGACAGCGGGCCGCGGGGCAGGGGCGCGGGCAGCTCCGGAAGCTCGGTCGTGCCGGCGACCTGTGTGGTCCACAGCGGGGAGTCCCACAGCTCGATCGCGAGCAGCCCGCCGCTGTCCGGCGTGAACTCGCCCCCGGTGTACAGGGCGTGGGCGAAGTAGTTGCCGAAGCGGCGCGCCGAGTCCCGGCCGACGTAGCGCACGCACAGCGTGGTGGCGCCGCCCTGCGGGTCCGGGGTGTGGCAGAGGTTCACCGGGCAGCGGGCCAGCAGCTCCGGGGTGTCCGACTCGGCCAGGGAGCGCGGTGGTTCGTACCCGGCCAGGCCCTCCACCCGGTGCCGGGTCTCGGCCGAGACCTGCTCGCTGACCGCGTTGAACTGGAAGCCGGAGGAACCGCTGAGTCCGTGCTCGCAGGAGGTGTAGTAGAGCTGCTGGAAGGTCATCGTCCGCGACCCGCCCTCGGCACCGAACCGAACTCGCTCAGCAGCCACAGCAGCGGGTCCGCGACCCGGTAGGGCTGGATACCGGTGGCGGCTACCCGGGCCTCGGGCGTGGCGCTGCGGCCCAGCGCGGAGACCCCGAAGTAGCGGTAGCGGGCGAAGGTGTTCTCCAGGGACTGGTCGATCGGCACGCCGTCCCATTCCTTGAGCAGCTGGCGCACCTCCTCGTGCACGCTGAGGCTGTCGCCGACGTCGAAACGGCCGCGCGCGGGTGCGTGCGACCGCAGCGGGCTGCCGTTGTCCACCAGATGCCAGAAGGCGTCCATCTTGGAGAAGACCACCGCGATCGGGGTCTGGACCTTCGCCGCCTTGCCGCCCTGCGCGGCCAGCAGCATGCTGCTCACCCGGCTCAGCACGTTGATCGGCGGGTCGATGCCGTCCGCGTGGGGCAGTGCCGTGCCGGGCGCCGCGTTGTCCCGGGCGCCCGGCATCTGCAGCGGGTCGAGCAGCAGGATGATGCCGTCGGCGTTGGTCAGGTAGCGGGTGTTGAGCTCCACGCTCTCCCGGCTGTTGAAGTCCTCGCCGGCCGTGTCGAAGAAGGACAGCACCGTGTGCTGCGGCCGTTCCCCGAACAGCCCCCTGCGGCGCAGCCCGAACCGGAACACCAGTGGTTCCACCCGGTTGGCGTTGGTCGTCGCGGTCTGCGTGGGCGGGAACATCTGCCGGTCGCGGTAGAGACGGTCCTCGTACTCCGAGCTGTAGCGGCGCATGGTGGTGTCGTCCAGGCCCATCAGCGAGGCGCCGTAGGCCTCGCCGACCTGGTTGCGCATCTCGTGCAGCAGCACCGTCATGTAGATCGTCTTGCCGGAGGAGCGCGCGCCCACCATCGCGATCAGCCGGTTCTCCACCATCCCGAACTGCACCGGCAGTTCGACGTGGCAGACCGGGCAGATGCGGTACGTCGTCTCGCCGTCGCAGTCCGGGCACACCGCCGTCGACCTGCGGCCGTCGGCGGGGAAGTCCGGGCCCACGTCGTGGCTGGGGCGCCTGCCGAAGCGTTCGTCGAGGACGGGGTCGCGGCGGCGCGGGCACTGCTTGCGGGTGCGGCTGAGCCGGCTGTTGCAGCGGAACCGGATCTCGCGCGGGGCGAAGGTCTCGTAGCAGTAGGGGCAGGTGAGTCGTCTGGCCATTCAGGTCACTCGCAGCCGGTGCAGCGCCGTGGGGCGGATGTCGATGTCGCGGTCCTGGTCGGAGTCGGGGCCGTCCGCCGGGAAGCAGACCAGCCAGGAGGGGCCTTTGGTGCCGGGGAGCGGGAACTCCACGGTGAGGGGGGTGCCGGCGGGCAGGCGCTGGGCGGGGACCTCGTGCAGGACGGTGCCGTCGGCCGTGCTGGTGGGGCGGTAGCGGCCGAGGCCGTGGACGATCCGGAGGGCGGGGAGGTCACAGCCGGTCCGGGCGGTGAAGGTGACGGTGGCGACGCGGGCGCCGGTGAGGCGGCGGCGTACGGAGGGTTCGTATTCGACGATCGGGGGTTCGGCCGGGATACGGAGACAGGCGGCGCCCTCGGTGTCGGCGGTGCGGTCGGGGACCAGGGCCTCGACGGTGAGGGTGATCGCGCCCCGGCCGACGGGGAGGTCCAGGCCGCCGTCGTGTTCGTAGACCCGGCGCCGGCAGTGGAGGTCTCCGTCGCGGGGGCCGTCGCCGGCCGCGGTCGCGTCCTCACGGCGCCAGCGGACGCGAGCGGTGAGGGCGGAGTCGGGCCAGGCCCACAGGACGAGGAGGTGGTCGTCCCGGCGGATGTACTGGAGTTGGGTCACGGGGACGGCGCGGAGGGTGTGGGGCCGCCCCGGTTCCGGTTCCCCGTCCGGTTCTGGCGCGGGTCCTGGGACGGGCGGGGTGGTGGCGGTGGGTGGTTCGCCGGGGGGCGGTGGGGGTTCCTCGCGTAGTTCCCCGCGCTCCTTTGGGGTGGTGGAGGTGGGTTCGCCGCGGGGCGGCGGGGGTTCCTCGCGCGGTTCCCCGCGCTTCTTCGGGGTGGTGGCGGTGGGTGGTTCGCTGGGGGGCAAAACCGCGGTTGTCGCGGTCTCGCGCTCCTTCGGGCCGCCTTGTGGTTCGGGGTCCTCCAAAGGTGGCAGCCAGGGCTGCGGTTCCGGGTCCTCCAAGGGCGGCGGGAAGTCGGTCCTCGCCGGTGCCGGACCGGTGGCTGTGCGCAGGAGGCCGAAGTCCTCCAGGAGCAGGAGGCCGTGGACGACGGCCAGTTCGGGGTCTGTGCAGCGGACCGTCAGGCCCTGGGCCTCGGGGAGGGCTTCGATGTCCGTGCGGTGGGCCGGCGTGGCGTACAGGTCGCCGGAGAGGAGGACGGCGTCCGGGGCCGCCTCGGTCAGGTACCGGGCCATCGCCGCGAGGGCGTGGTCGTCGGCCAGTTCCTCGGTGCCTGTCGTGACGATGCGTACCGTCAGGTCCGGGGTGATGGCCAGGACCGTCAGGTCCACGGTCGCCCCGGTCTGGTCGGCCACCAGGACGGTGCGGTGCACACCCTCGTCGATCGCGCCGTAGTGCAGGGCCACCGCGACCGGGTGCGGGACGATTCTGTGGACGCGCAGGCCGGCGTCCTCGGCGGCGCGGCGGAGGCGGGCCTCGGCCTCCCGGTCGGCGGACGCGGGGAGACCGAGGACGGCCTCCTCGCCGGTGGTTCCGGCCAGGAGGAGGGCCAGGGCGGTGGCGGGGTCGGTGACCCCGTCCGTGTCCCCGGGGAGGTCCGTGAGGGTGAGGGACGGGTGGCCGTCGGGGGCGGACCGGCCCAGGCGGGCGTGGCGGTGGCCCAGAGCGATGCCGAGCATGCGTTCAGCCGTTCCCTTCCTCGGTCCTGACCCACGGTGTGCCGTCGGCGGCGGTGCCGAGCCGGATCCGGCTCCCCGGGGCCGGGCGGCGGGCCAGGAAGTGGGCGACCACGGCCGCCCGCAGCCGTTCCAGTTCGTTGCGGATCTGACGGCCGCCGTAGGCCTGGTGCTCCGGGTCGCTCATCCGCGCGGTGATCCAGGGGTGCAGGGTGTCCGTGTCGGGGACCAGCTCGATCTGGTGGCGTTCGCGGACGGACTCGGCGAGCTGGCCCAGCAGCCGGTCGGCGATCTTCACGATGTGCTCGCGGCGCAGCATGTCGAAGACGACCACACCCGGCTTGAGGCGGCCGTAGATCTCCGGTCGGCCGATCACCCGGAACTTCTCCTCCACGGCCCGGGTGAAGTGCGCCTCCAGGGCGGAGTACGGCACGTCCTCGCCGCCTTCCGACAGCAGACCCTGGACGGCCTCCGCGCCCGTGTTGGAGGTGAAGATGATCAGGCACTGGGAGAAGTACGCGGTCTGGCCGCGGCCGTCGGTGAGCCGGCCGTCCTCCAGGATCTGGAGGAACTTGTCCAGCACCCGGGGGTGCGCCTTCTCGATCTCGTCGAAGAGGAGGACGCTGAACGGCCGCTCCTGGACCCGGCGGGTCAGCTCGCCGCCCTGTTCGTGGCCGATGTAGCCGGGCGGCGCGCCCGCGAGCCGCTCGGCCGCGTGTTCCTGCTGGTACTCGCTCATGTCGAAACGGGCGTACGCGCTCTGGTCGCCGAACATCAACTCGGCGACGGCCTTGGCGAGTTCGGTCTTGCCGACACCGGTCGGGCCGACGAAGAAGAACGCGCCGCGGGGGCGGGCGGTGCCGGAGCCGCCGAAGTCGACGCCCACGAACGCCGCCTGCAGCGCGGCGGCCACCGCGTCGACGGCCTTGGACTGGCCGACCACCCGGGCGCCCAGGACGCCGGCGGCGCGGGCGACGGTCTCCCGGTCCAGCTGGGTCCACGGGTCGACGCTCACGTTGAGCCGGTGCAGTTCCAGGAGTTTGTCCGGTTTCTGCAGGGGTGCGTCGCGCAGCCAGGAGGTCCGGGCGAGCGCGTCGATGTCCCAGCCGGACATGCCGTCGGTCGCGCCGACCAGGGCCTCCAGGTCGTGGCGTGCGGCGTCCGGGGCGCCGTTGAAGTCGCCGCGCAGCCAGGTCAGCCAGAGACGGCGCTCGCTGGGGTCCGGCGGGCCGATGTGCAGGGTGGCGATCCGGGGGTCCTCCAGGTGGAACCAGCCGGGCAGCCGGCCGACGTCGCCCACCGCGCACAGGACGGCGTTGCGGGCGTGCGGCGGCCTGCCCGACAGGGCCGAGCGAGGGGTCACGGCGTCCGTCATCGCGGCGCGAAGGCGCAGATAGCCGGCGTTCGACTCCGGCTGGCCGGGTGGGAGGTGGTGGTCGACGTCCTGGAAGACGAAGGCGGTGGCCGCGTCGGGCGAGGCGGCGAGCCGGTGCGCGGTGGCGACCACGTCGTCGAAGGCGCGCGGGGGGCCGGCCGCGCGGGGGGAGAGCAGGCTCGACCGGTCCCGGTCGCGTTCGGCGGCGCGCTGGGCGCGCGGGTGGGACCGGTCTGCCCCCCGGTCGCCGCTCCCGTTCCCACCCCGGTTCTCGCCCCGGTTCCCGCCTCTGTCCCCGCCCTGGTTCTCCCAGGGGCGGGGCTCTCTTCGGTCACTGTTTCCGGCATGGTTCCCGGGGGCCGTGCGCGGCCGGTTCGCCTCCAGTTCGGCGAAGCGCTCCGCGTGGCCCGGCAGCGGGAAGGTGAGCCCGGCCACCGGGTCCCACCAGCCCACCACATCGGCGCCGCGCGCTTCCAGGACCCCGGCGACCAGCTCCCGGAAGGAGGCGGGCCGGTCCTCGAACCACCAGCGGTCCCGGATCTGCCCGTTGAGGATCACCTGCCGGCCGCGCCGCAGCTCCCAGCCGAGCGACACCGCCCACAGGGGCATCATGCCGTCGGCGGTGACGGGCCCCGTACCGTCCTCGCCCTTGGTGAGATCGGCCGTGCTCATGGGGTCGTCCACCGCCAGGAGGTGTCGCGGGGCAGCGGCTCGGCGCGCCGGCCCGGCGGTTTGCCGTCCCAGGTGAGCTCACCCGCCACGAAGCCGTCGTCGCCGCCCAGCGCCTCGTGCACCCGCTCCAGCAGCGCCTCGGTGGTGTCGCACACCGCCTCGTCCTGCGGGGCGTACAGCGTCACGTCCGGCTCGCCCTGAACGTGGTAGACGAGGACGGGTGTGCCGTCGTCCTCGGTGGCGACCGTGGTCTCGTACGCCGCCCCGGTCGGCCGCGTGAAGTGCAGCCGGAAGCTGCCGCCCCGGTCCTCGCCGCCCTCGAAGGCGAACCCCTCGCCGGTCATCGCGTCCCGGAGGGCTTCCACCAGGTCCCGGCGCCGCCGGTAGGCCAGCTCCAGTTCGTCGAGCCGGCGCTCGGCGTCGGGGAGCCGGCCCTCCAGACCGGCGACCGCCTCCAGGGCCTCGGCCGCCGAGCGGGCGGTCAGCGCGTCGGTGACGGCGCGCAGGGCGTCCCCGATCTCGTCGGCGAGGCCCGGGTCGCCGAGATCGGCGGCGGTGTCCACGACACCCTCGGCGGCAGGGCGTACGACGCCGAGCCGTTCGGCGGCCTCCGCGAGGGCCAGCTCCACGGCCGCCTCGGCCGCCTCGGCGCGCTCGCGCTCGGCCGCCTCGGCCGCCTCGCGCTCCTGTTCCGCGAGGGCCTGCCGCTCGGCTGCCTCCCGCGCGTCCGCGACCGTCGCCGCATGCCGGGCGAGGGCGTGTTCGACCGTGCCGAGCAGGGCCTCGAAACGGACCTCCTGGTCCGGTCCGGTGGCCGAGCGCAGCCGGCCGAGCAGATCCGCGCAGCGCCGGTGGCCGTCCGCGTCGAGGGCGGCGCCGTCGGGGCCGGCGGTGCGGAACCGGTGCTCCAGGCCGGCCAGGGCGGCGGCACGGTCGTCCGTACGGCCTCCGGACGCTCCCGGGCGCAGGCTCACGACCCGGCCGCGCAGCTCCTCCACCGCGTCCCCGAGCCGCTCCCCGCGGGCGGCCCGCGCCCGCAGTCCGGCCAGCTCCCGTTCCAGGGCGCCGATACCGGACGGGGCCCCGGACCGCTGGGCCTCGGCGATCAGCTCCCGTACCTCCTCGAGACCACGCTCGTCGGCCCGGGTCTGCTCCGCCCGCGCACGGGCCAGCCGGGCGTTGTGCTCGGCCGTCCGCCGGGCCGCCAACTCCGCGTCCCTGCGGGCGATCTCGGCGCGGGCGCGGTCCCGTCGGGCGGCCGCCTCCTGGGCCAGCCGGGCCCGCTCGGCGGCCCGTCGGCGCTCCCGGGCCCGGCGCTCCTCGGCCCGGCGCCGGCGTTCCGCCGCCTCCCGCTGGGCGTACAGCGCGCCGACGCGGACGCTGCTGTACTTCGGTGATCCGCTCATCGTTCCCTCCGTGCCTCGGTGTGCAGCACGAACCCCCGCGCCGCGAGCTGTTCCTCGAGTCCCTCCCGGAATCCGGGGGTGGGCGGCACCCCGGCCCAGGAGAGGGTTCCGTCGGCGTCCACCGACACTTCGATCCCGGCGGTCGTGTCCGGCTCGGCCAGGGCCCTGAGGTACCGGTCGGTGAGCGGGACCAGCCGCTGGTTGTCCGAGCCGCGCCAGCGCAGGCCGCCGTGGCGTGCCGCGCGGTAGGGCCCGTCGACGAGCAGGTCCAGCCGCTGGAGCAGGGCGAGCCGGTCCGGGCCGCCGCGCCGCAGCGCCTCGTGGCGGAAGCCGGAGTAGGCCATCGCGCCGAAGTCCGGGCGCCGCTCCCGCACCGTGTCGAGCAGCTCGGCCAGCGCCCCGGCCTGGCTGAACGGCTCACCGCCGGAGAACGTGACGCCCTCGATGCCGTCCAGCCGGCACAGCCAGTCGGCGAGGTCGGCGACCGTCCGGCTGGTGCCGCCCTCGAAGGGCAGGGTCTCGGCGGCCACGCAGCCCCGGCAGCGCAGCGGGCAGCCCTGGACCCAGAGGACCGCGCGGGTGCCGGGGCCGAGGACCGTGCAGCGGTCCAGGGTCCGGGCGACGGAGAGACGGGTCGTGGACAGGGGGGTCGTCATGCCTGCTCCTGTGGCGGGCCGGGGTAGCTGTCGGCGTTCCGTTCGGCCTGGTCGCACCACGGGCACCACGGCCGTTCCACGGTGTGGAGGTGGCGGGTGTTCACCGCGCACACCTTCAGCCGGCCCGGTGCCAGTTCGGCCGCGAGGGCCTCGGCCCACTCGGCCGCCGTCGGCCGGCGGCGCGCGGTCCCGAACGCCGACCGGAACAGTTCCGCGAGCCGCCTCGGCAGCAGGTCGGCGGGCGGCGCGGTGCGGGGCAGCAGTACCGACGTACGGTCGACGATCCGGCAGCGGCCGTGCAGCACGTTGTCGTCGTACGAGAGGTAGTCGCCGCCGTCCGCCGGGTGGCCGGCGAACGGGTGCAGGCCGGCCATCAGGAGCTGGTGGGCCAGGACGGCCAGGGCGAAGTCGTCGGATGCGGGGTCCGGTGGCGTGCCGGCGGGGGCGCCGATCCGCTCGGGGGCCGTGTAGCCGGGGGTGCGCATCCGGCCCGGGAACACCTCCCGGCCGTCCGTGAACTGCCAGGAGTCGACGTCCGTCATGCCGATCCGGCCGGTGTCGTCGACCCAGAGGTTGTCGGGCTTGAGGTCGCCCACCACATAGCCCTCGGCGTGCAGCTCGCCCAGCAGCCGGGCGAGGGCGAGGGCGGCGCGCAGGGCGGTCGCCCAGGTCGCCCGGGGCGGGAAGGTACGCCGGGCGGAGGGGGTGAGGAGGTGGCTGAACGGCTGGTAGGCGTGCCGCATGTCGGTCATCACGTACCCGTCGACGCGGTCGCTCCCGCTGCCGTGGGCCGCGTGCACGGGGACCAGCGGCCAGGCCAGCCGGACGGGTGTGCCGGAGAGCAGGCCGACGGTGCGGGGTTCGCGGCGCTGGCGCACCAGGCGGGCCACACGGCGCCGGTAGGCCTCGGGGTCGGGCGGGTCGGGGACGAGCTTCGCGACGAGGGGGCGGGCGTCGTCGACGCCGTACACGAATCCCTCCGAGCCGCTGCCGATCTGCTCGGTGAGCCGCCAGGTGTGTCCGGTGCCGGACACCACGGTCAGTCCCACGCTCCACCGCCTTCCACCAGCGCGCACAGGACGGTCAGATCGTCACCTGTCCGGCCGGCCTCCGGCCCGGAGAGCCGGCGTCGAAGGGGCTCGGCGTCTCCGTGGTTCGCGCGGAGCGTGGCGGCGAGGCCGAGGAAGAAGCGCCCGGCCGGTAAGGGGCCCGCCTCCGGGGGGAGGCGGTGGACGGAGGGATGGTCGAGGGTGAGGGCGGCGCAGCCGTCGGTGGCCAGGACCACGGCGCTCAGTTCCGGTTCCCAGACGGCGAAGGAGCGTAAGCGCAGTGCCGCGCCGGGGGAGGAGAGGAAGGGGGGTGGGACGGCGGGCGGGGGGAGGACCAGGTGGCAGCGGTCGTCGCGGGTCACCAGCGTGCCGAAGCAGTCGCCCAGGGAGAGGAGAGCCACCCACGGTGGGCGTACGACCGCCGCGGCGAGGGTGGCTGCCAACGTGCCGGGATCCGGTGTGCCCGAGGTGCCCAGCACCCCTGTCACCGCCCTCAGGTACTCCTCGACCACCCGCTTGCCCCGCCCGGCGGCCCACGCCGTCCACGCCTCCGGTGACGCGTCGGCGTCCGGTATGTCCTGTGCCAGGAGGCGGCAGGCCGCGTCGACCGCTATGTGGGCGCCCAGGGCGCTGCGGTCGCGGCTGCTCGCGCCGTCGGACACCGCCAGGACCGCCGTGTCGCCCAGGTCCACCGCCTTGAACGCGTCCTGGCAGCCCTGCCCGGTGGCGAGATGGGCGGTGCCCTGGACGGAGGCGCCCGCGATGATCACCGAAGGTCCCTCTCCAGCCTGTCCATGCGCGCGAGCCGGGCGGCGCGGTCGTTCACCTGCTGGTGGATGAGGTCCGCGTCCTGGTCCGGGCTGCTGTCGTCCGTGCTCTGGAAGAGCAGGTCGAGGATCCGGCCGAAGTCCAGGTTCTCCAGCGGGGACGTGGCCTTGGGCGCCAGTACCCGCAGCATCGGCAGGTCGGCCCCGCGCACCCCGATCACCTGGAAGACCCACTCCCCCTGCTCCTCGCCCCGGCGCACCCGTCCCGCCGTCCCCGCCAGGGCCGCCGCGTCCAGGGGGCGGCCCTGGGCGTCGCTCGGTGCGCCGTCCGTCAGGACCCACAGGAAGGGGCGCCGGACCGGCACCCGCTCCCGCTGCAGGGTGCGGTAGCGGGCGCGGGCCAGGCCGAGGGCCGTGTCCACGGCGTCCGTCAGCCGGGTCAGGCCTTCGGCGCGCAGCGTGGGCGGGTGCATGCTGTCCACCGGGACGAAGAGCCGGTCGGTGTCGGCTTCCTCGACCGGTACCAGGCGGCCCGGGCCGGGGTCGTGGACCCGTACGGCCGAGTCGAAGGTGACGAGACAGACCTCCACCCGGGTGCGCAGCCGCTCCTGTGTGCGCACCTCACCGAACCAGCGGGTCAGGGCGTCGTTCAGCTCGTCGATCCGCGGGTGTTCCGCGGGGCGGCCCATGGACGCGGAGGTGTCGAGGAGGAGGACGACGGGCTGCCGCTCCTCGAAGCCGGCCCCGAACCCGATGTCGTGCACGCTCATCCGGCCACCGCCCCGGTGCCGTCGGCGCGGGCCACCAGCCGCTGCCGTTCCGGATCGTGGCGCACGGTGACGGCCGTACCCGGAGGCAGTCCGGGCGGCTCGGGGACCATGCGCAGCAGGACACCTTCGACGAGTACGTACGTATCCGGGGCGGGCCAGGTCACCGTGCGACCCGTGCAGCCGTGCGCCCACTCAACCATCCCCCTGGTCATGCGGCCACGGTAGGGGACATGGGTATCAACCGGCCTTCCGTTTGCGTGAATTGACACACTGTCGACAACACCGGGGGAGGCCCGGCGGGTGACGCGAGCCGCCCAGGGGGGAGGCTCCCCCACTGCACCCCGCCCGAGCGACCCGCCCCTCAAGTCAAACGGACCGGCCGGGCGCCGACTGGTCGCGCGCCGGGCGGGTCCTGGCCGGGATCCGCTCCACCACGCGCGCCGCCTCCGCGTCCCGCACCACGAAGTGCACCTCCCAGCGCGCCCCGCGCGCGAGTTCCGCCTCGACGGCGCTCCACACCGCGGAGGCGCTCACCGGGTACGCGAGCCCGCCGCGCCCGGAACCTAGCAGCGGGAAGCAGACCGAGCGCAGGGGCGGGGTGTGCCGGTCGTGCTCCTCGGCCAGCAGCGCGAGCGCGCGCGAGGTGGCGCGGGTGATGTCGGCGGGCAGCACGTCGTAGTCATTGGTGCCGGCCCGGGGTACGGCCACCGCCGCGTGGTAGATCCGCCGTACGCCGTACGCGGCCAGGGCTCCCGAACCGGTCGCCGCCACCGTGCCCGGCACCACCGGACGCCCCGACGTGCCGTGCCGGGCCGCCCAGGTGCGCAGCTCGTCGTGGACCGGGTCGTCCAGCAGGTCGCCGGTCACCCCGCGCACGGAGGCGGCCCGGCGCAGCGAGGCGGAGACCGAGGACTTGTACGGCTCGGGCAGCGCGAAGTAGGTGTTGGCCGGGGAGACCACCACGTCGACGTCCCGCAGCAGGTCGACGGGGTGGATGTGCAGGGTGAGGCGTACGGTCCGCTCGCCCGCCAGGACGTCCACGCTCCGGTGGGTCTCACCCGCCCAGTCGTCCCCGCCCGGCTCGCCGCCGCCCTCCACCAGTTCCACGATGTGCTCGGCCACCTGCCCGAGCACCATCACCTCGTGGTGCTTGCGGAAACGCTCCTCGCTCACCCGGTACACCTCGGCCGCGCGGGCCCGGCGGGAGGACGCCGGCCAGTCCCGGGTGCCCTGGGCCAGGCCCAGCGTGTACTCGGCGGCGGTGCGCAGCGTGCCCGCGTCGAGCCGCTCCACCGCGCGGCGCAGCAGCGCCTCCACGGCGCCCTCGCGGGTGCGCGCGGGCGCCAGCGAGGCCGCGGCCGACTCCAGGGCGGGCAGTGCACGGCCGCGCAGCCTCAGCAGTCCCGCCCGCCGAACCGCCTGTAAGTCCACGAGAAGTGACGCATGGTCAAGGGACGGTGGGGCCATGCCGTCCACGATGGCACCCCGTGTGACACGTGAACAAGCGGGCGGCGGGCGGAAGGCCGGGCTCAGCGGTACAGCGGCTCCTTGATCGCCGAGCGGAGGGGTTCCAGCAGCTGGTTGGCCTCCTTGACGCCGTCCGGGGAGCCGAGGTCCGGGATGCTGCGGTACGGCAGTGCCTCGAGCGGTCCGTCCGCGCGCTCCGCCAGGCGGTCCCCGAACAGCACCAGGACCCGCCGTGACGGGTTGCGTTTCGAACCCCAGACCATCCCCGCGGCCTCGGGTGCCTGGGCCCGGATCTCCCGTGCCCACCGCCGCGTGCGCCGGTAGTGGTCCGGCCCCTCGTTCTCCAGCAGGCGGTTGTCCTGGCAGACGGCGGCGAGGGCCGCTCCGGAGCACAGCGAGACCAGTCTCAGCTCGCACCGGGTCCGCACCACGCTCAGCGAGTTGCCCCGCACCTGCGCCCAGAGAACCAGTCGCATACTGGTCTCCGGGTCGTAGGGGACCGAGCGCAGCAGGGTCTCGGCGAGCGCGGTCTCCGGGTCCGTCGCCGCGTACAGACAGGGGTACGGATCCTCCGGCGTGGCGTCGAAGCGGCCGTACGTGCGGTTGCCCGGGACGAACGGCTTGAACTCCTCGGCCGCGTACCGGGACGAGTGCATCCGCCACAGCTGCGTACCGGCGGGCAGCACCTCCCAGTGCGGCCGGAAACGGAACGCGGAGGGCGACACGGTTTCCTCGTGCATCAGTCCCCCTCCACCAGCGCGACGGCCGCGCCCACCAGTTCGCGGTCCGGCCGGATGCCGAGGAGCGCGGCGGGCGGCCCGCCGCCCAGCCACGCGTTGCCGCTCAGCCACCAGTCGGCGGCTCCCCACGGATCCGCGTCGGCGAGCAGCACCCGGTTGACCTCCAGGACGACCTCGTAGGGTGCTCCGCCCCCGGGCCTGAACTGGAACTCCGGGTAGCGGTCGCCGAGGTCGGGGTCGGCGAGCCGGATCAGCTCCGGCGGCGGCGCCGAACCGCGGTACCGGGTGCGCACCTCGTCGGCCGAGAGGGCGGGCGCGTGCAGCAGCCTGCGCTCCACGGCGGCGATGACGGCCGCGGTGTCGGGGGGCGGGGGCGGACCGGCCGCGAGCCGGGCCAGCAGGTCCCGCGTCCGCAGGACCGCCGGTGGGCCGACGGGGGCCGTACCGACGAGCCGCACCGCCTCCAGTGCCTTCCGGGCCGGATGGCCGAACGGCAGCGGCACCAGGCAGTGGCGTACGGCCTGGAAGGCCCGCCGTACGGCCCTCAAGTCGTCCGGCGGGGTGTCGGCGAGCGCGCGCAGACGGGTGAGCAGGAGCTGGTACTGCTCGTCGGTCAGCTGGGCACGGATGCTGTCGTGGTGTTCGTCGATGACGCCGAGCACCCTCGTCCCACTGTCCTCACCCGGGGTCATACGGTCTCCTCTCCCCGGCCGGGGTGGCCCTGATGGATGAACGCGGCCCAGATCGCGGGCCGCCCGAGGTCGGGGCGGCCGATGTCCGGCCGCAGCTGGTCACTCAGCCGGCCCGGATCCCTCCGGTCGGGGTCGAGCATCCACAGCTGCGCGGCCCGCAGTGCGTCGACGGGGCTGAGCCCGGCCCGCAGATGGTGGTGGAAGACCGCCATCAGCAGGGCCGACGCGTCGTCCCGGACGGTCCACCGCGATCCCACGACATCGCGTGCGCCGCCCGAGACGAACGCCGTGGTGAGGGTCAGGGCCTCGTCGTGGTCGCGGGTGCTCAGGTCGGTCTCGCAGGCGCTCAGGACGATCAGCGGGCCGTCCGGCGCCGCCGGTCCGGCGGGCTGCGGCCGGTCGAGGAGCCGGGTCACGGTGAGCGGGCCGAACTCCTCGTCCGGGCTGGCGGGGGCGAGGTGCAGGGCCGACTCCGTCGGCCGTACCCCCGCCATGCCGTGCGTGGCCAGGTGGACCATCGAGTGGTCCTGGGCGAGCAGGGCCAGCAGCTGGTCGGGGGTCCCGTCCGGCACGGAGCCCTCCGGGAGGGAGACGAAGCCGCCGTACAGCCGAGCCCCCGGATAGAAGGCGTTGCGCAGCTCCAGGACCTCCAGCTCGGCATACGTCAGGTCGAGGCTCCAGTCGGCCACCAGGGCGGGGGCGGAGACCGGATCGCGCGGCGCGCGCTCGATCGTCCGCAGGAACTGGCCGCCGGAGGCCGCGTAACTGATCACCAGGGCCTGGCAGAGGTAGTCGTACGGAGCGTCCGCGGGAAAGCGGGCCGCGTGCCAGGGGACGATCCCGAGGCGGCCGCAGGGGACCAGGACGACCCGGGGGGTACGGCGGCCGGGCTCGTCCGGCAGGTGCGCGCGCAACCCGGCCAGCACATGGTCGAACACCTCGTACGCCCAGTCGCACAGCTCGGACAGGGCCTCCTCCCAGGCCGCCTCCGCCTGGGCGTCGCCGTGGTCCCGGGAGCGGGCCGAGGCCGCGTCCAGGTACCGCTCCAGGGGCCCGCTCTCCGTTTCGGCCAGCATGGGCAGGCCGCCCACACCGATGCCGATCTCGGGGCCCACGGCCAGCACCATCCCCGGGGCCTCGCCGCCGCTGCCGGGGACCAGGTAGATCAGGGCGTCCGCGCCGGCCTCGCCGACGCCGTCCGCCAGCTCGCGCAGGGTGGGGGTGGCGAGCAGGCCTCCCCGCTCCCGGTAGCCGAGGGCCTCCAGGGCCTGCCGGCGCAGGGTGCTGGGGAGCTCGGCGGGCAGCTCGTCGCCCTCCGCGGCACCCGACTCCCGCCAGGCGGCGGCGAGCCGGGGATGCCCGCGCTCCTCCAGCAGGTCCGGTACGGCCCGGGAGGTGGCCGCCGCCTGCAGCACCAGCGCCCGGCCCAGCTCCAGGGCGGCGACGGCGTCGTCCACCTTGTCGCGCGCGGCGGCCCACAGCGCGGCCCGCACACCGAGGGAGGCGCCGTTGCGGGCGGTCGCCAGGCGGTGTTCGGCGCCGTGCTGGAGGACGACGTCGGCGGCGAGGGTGGCCAGGGCCTCGTTGGCCGCCTCGACGGAGGCGTCCGCGTCGGACTCGCTCCCCTCCCGGCGCCATCGGGCCCGGTAGGACTCGGCGAGCGACCACAGGGACTGGGCGGCGATGCGCGGGGCCCTGCCCTGGCGGACGTGCTCGCGCAGCCGCTCCAGGGTGGTGATGGCGGCGCTGAGGTCCGCCGGGTCCTCGGTGAGGCCGAAGCGCATGCCGAGGCGGTTCGCGGCGGAGTGCAGCTGGTCGGCGGGGGCGTTCGGTGGTGGTACGTCCCCGTCAGGGATGAACGCCGCGTCGTCGGTGAGGTAGGCACGCAGGGCCGCGAGGTCGGGGACCATGGCGTCCAGCTCCCGCTCCCCGATCGGCAGGCTGCTGTTCCCCGCCGCGGTCCTGACGTCCTCGAAGTCCGTGAGGCCGCGCAGGAGCAGCTCCCGGTCCCCGGTGAACCGGCCGAGCATGAGGCGGGCCATGGCGCGGGTGACGAGGGCCATGGCGCGGAAGTCGTGGTCCTCGGGGACGGTGTCGGCCAGGGCCTCGGCGCGGGGCAGCAGGGTGCGCAGCCGCTCCACGTCCTCGGCCTGCCCGGCGGTACGGACGTCGGTCATCAGGCCCAGCACGTCCGCCATGATCGCGAAGCCGTCCGCCATGGGGATCGCACGGTCCGACTGGCGCCGCAGGTAGTCGGTGACCGCCGGGGTGTGCGCGAAACCGAGCGCCTGGTCCTGGAGGGTGCCGCCGGCGCCGTCGCTCAAGTGGAGCAGCATGGCCATCTGCCCCTCGAGGGCGTCCTTGCCCGGCATGCCGTCCGGCAGCCCGTCCAGCGCGTCGCGCAGCCGCCCGAGCTGCTGGTTGAGGGCGGCGGGGTCCCCGCCGCCGGCGTGGTTCAGGAAGTCCACGGACGTGCTGTGGACGGCCTGCCAGGCGGCGATGAGCCGACGGAAGTCCTCGGGGGTACGGGGCCCGGCCGGGGTGCCGGCGCCGGCGGGGGCCTTGCCGGCGGGGCCCGGGGCGGCGGGGTGGGTGCCGCGGGTGCGCGGGCCGGTTCCGGGCGCCGTGCCCGAGTCGTCCTTCGCACGCGGGTCGTTCGCACGCGGGTCGTCCTTCGGGCTCGCCTCGCTCTTCGGGCCCGTGCCCCCGGTCATCGTCGACAGCCAGGTCCCCATCATCTGCCGCATCTGCCGGGTGCCCGGCAGACCGTCGTCGGGTATGAGGCCGTCGAACAGGCCTGCGATCCCGTCGGCCGACGGACGGGCATAGAAGTCGCGCAGCCGCCGCAGGTGCCGCAGGTCCTCCGGGGGTAACGGGAGTTCGGCCGCGTCCGTCACCAGCTCCCGCAGTTCGGCTGCGAAGGCGGCCATCCCGCCCGGCCCCTTGCGCATGATCATGTCGAACATGGCGGTCGCGTCCGGCTCCGGTGCGAGCCCGCCCAGCATCTCCTGCAGCGGCATGGCGTGCGTCAGCAGGAACAGCGCGGCCCACCGCCGGTCCTCGACGCCGGCCACCGCCCCGGTCCTTGTCGCCGGGTCCCGCACGTCCCGCAGCAGACCGTGCGCCCGCTCCCGGTCCCCGGGCGTCCCGCCTCCGGCGGCGTGGCGCAGGGTGAGGGCACCGCCGAGCCATAACGTCACCGAGCTGAGCAGCTCCGGATCGTGGTCCAACAGCCTGGAGAGAGCGGTGAGTTCGGCGACCGAGTCGTCATGGGCCCGCGAGGCTCCGGCGACCTTGCCCGGCGCCGGCAGCAACGCCTTCGCCCGCCCGACGGCCTCAGCGGCCCAGGTTCGCAATCCCTGAACGCCACCGCTCTCCTCCGCTTCCCCCACCGGCACTCCTCACGTCCCGAGAACATCAACCGTCCGTCCCGATCTCCATGATGACGAGATGTGGGTCACAACGAGGCCCGATCGCCGAGCTTTTCCGGCTCTCGCCCGATCAACACCCGGAATCCGCCCGGGACACACCCGGACCGGTCCGGTGGCCCCGTGGACCGGGGCCGGACAGGCTCGGCCGGAACACCCCCGAAGCCCCCAGGTCCGCACGCATCCCGCGCCGCAACGCCCGCAGCCGGTCCCACAGGGCGTCGATCTCCTCCTGGGCGGCGTCGAGCGAGTCCCCCGGGCGGGGAACACCGTCGTCCAGGCGCCGGAGCCGGCCGTAGAGGGTGCCGAGCGCGTGGGTGACCTCGCCGGCCAGGGCGAGTACCGGGTCGGGCAGCCGCATCTGGGCCTCCGCGTACACGTCCCGGTGCAGATCCCGGGCCTCGGTGAGGCGCTGCCGTACCGCGCGCGGATCCTCCGTGCGGCTCAGGGCGTGCAGCTGGTCGGTGAGGGCGGCCAGGTACTGCCGGGAGGCGGTGTTGAGGGCGACGTAACAGGTACGCCGCTCCTCGGCCTCCCGCGCCCGTGCCCGCACCCGCTCGCTGCGCTCCCGCTCACGCTGCCGGCTGCGCTCGGCCGCGTGCTGGGTGAGCAGCGCCGACAGCAGGGTCCCGACCACCCCGACGACCGCCACGAGCGGCGCACCCGCGTCATTGACGTCCATCGCCCGCACCCCCGTATCGCCGTCCCCCTCCAGCGAACCGGTGCCGTACCCCCGCGGGGAACCCCACGCCCGGGCCCCGCCCGGTCTTCGCCCCGGGCCCGCCCGGGCGGCGAACGCCGTGACCGGCGCACCCACACCCCACGGGGCCCCTCCGGTCACCGTGAAGTGACCGGAGGGGCCCAGGACCGCTGCTGAGCAGCCCGTACGAAGCGGACCGGACCGCTACTGGTCGTCCCGGTCCGCGGCATCCTCCTCCGCCTGCTTCGCCTGCACCTCGGGATCCAGTCCGGAGGCACCGCTGCCGTCCACCGAGCTGAGCCGGCCGCCCGACTCGGGCACCTCGGTCGCGGCGGGCGGTTCCACCAGCCAGTCGGGGTTGGCCTGCCTGTCCCACCACTTCCAGGCCGCGAAGGCACCACCGGCCACCGCGGTCAGCAGCGCCAGCACCTTCGCCACCCGGCCGGCCCTGGACCGGCGCTCTTTCCTGCGGGCCAGCTTGTGGATGTCCTCCGCCGTGACCTGGCCACGCAGCGCGGCCAGGGCGGCGGCACCGCGCGCGGCGGCCTCGTCGCGGACCGGACCGGTCGCGGCCACGGCCTGCTCGATCCTCGGACGCGAGTACTCGGCGGCCTGCCGGGCCGCCTTCCGGGCGCGCACGGCGGCCTCGTGCGCCGCCAGGTCCACCTTGGGCGGCACATGTGTACGGGCTTGTTCCAGACGCGGGGCGAGCCGGGCGTCGTACTGCTCGCGGGCCTGTTCGGCGGCCTGCGATACCACGGGCGCCAGCCGTACGCGTGCCTCGTGCGCGTAGAGCGCGGCACGCTCCTTGGCCGTGTCGGCGTAGGGCGCCACCACTTCCGCGGCGTGCAGCACGCTGTCCTTTGCCGAGCCGGTCGCGGCGCGCACGCTGTCGATGCGGGTCACGGGTTCCTCCTCCTCGGTGGCGTACGGTATTTCGACTTTCCACCCTTTTACGGATCATGCCTGTCCGCGGTCAGCGCGGCATGCGAGGGCGGGCATATGGGTGCCGATCGCTCCCATCGGCTCGATCCGGGCGATACCCGGGCAACACGGGCCTGCCTCGACCCTGCCACGAAACACCGCCCAGCGCTGCCCTGCGGGCGGAACCCGTGGCCGCAGGACGACGTACGGGCCCGGCCGTGCGAGGATCGGGGAGTCACAGGAAGACAACGGAAGGCAGATCGTGGCCGAGCAGCTTTACGCCACCCTGAAGACCAACCACGGCGACATCGTGGTCCAGCTTTTCCCGAACCACGCGCCCGAGACGGTCAAGAACTTCGTCGAGCTGGCTCAGGGCGAGCGCGAGTGGACGCACCCCGGCACGGGTGAGAAGAGCAAGACGCCGCTCTACAACGGCACGATCTTCCACCGTGTCATCAGCGGCTTCATGATCCAGGGCGGCGACCCGCTGGGCACCGGCATCGGCGGCCCCGGCTACAAGTTCGGGGACGAGTTCCACCCCGACCTGTCCTTCAACAAGCCGTACCTGCTCGCCATGGCCAACGCCGGCCCGGGCACCAACGGCTCGCAGTTCTTCATCACCGTCGCCCCGACGACGTGGCTGAACCGCAAGCACACCATCTTCGGCGAGGTCACCGACCCGGCCAGCCAGAAGGTCGTCGACGCCATCGTCGCCGTCCCCACCGGCCGCAACGACCGTCCGGTCAACGACGTCGTCATCGAGTCGGTCGTCGTCGAGAAGCGCGAGGGCTGAGCGCCCCACCGCACCCCGGCCGGTACATCCCGCAGGGAACCAATCGCCCCGCTCGTCCGTACCAAGGATGAGCGGGGCGGGGCATTGCCGGGGGCAGTCCCACGACGAGCAAGGGGAACGGAACAGATGGACGAGGCCGCAGCCCGCGCGCAGAGCGCCCACCACGCGCCCGGGTGCTACCGCCACCCGGACCGCGAGACCGGCGTGCGCTGCACCCGCTGCGAGCGCCCCATCTGCCCCGAGTGCATGATCAGCGCCTCGGTCGGCTTCCAGTGCCCCGAGTGCGTGCGCGGCGGCAGCGGCACCGGACACCCCTCGACCGCCGCCCAGCCGCGCACGATCGCCGGCGGCACGCTCACGGCCGACCCGCGACTGCTCACCAAGATCCTGATCGGCGTCAACCTCGCGGTCTTCCTGGCGCAGATCGCCCTCGGCGACCGCTTCACCAACCGGTTCGAACTGATCGGACAGGCCTACACCCCCCTGCTCCCCGGGGTCCAGGGCATCGCCGAGGGCCAGTACTACCGCCTGCTGACCGCGATGTTCCTGCACGGCGGCTACGCCCACATCCTCTTCAACATGCTCAGCCTGTGGTGGATCGGCGGCCCCCTGGAAGCGGCCCTCGGCCGCGCCCGCTACCTCACCCTCTACCTCGTCTCGGGCCTCGCCGGCAGCGCCCTCACCTATCTGATCGCCGCACCCAACCAGCCCTCCCTCGGCGCCTCGGGAGCGATCTTCGGCCTGTTCGGCGCGACCGGCGTGCTGATGCGCCGGCTCAACTACGACCTGCGCCCGCTCGTCGCCCTGCTGGTGATCAACCTGATCATCACCTTCACCTGGGCGAACATCGCCTGGCAGGCTCACATCGGCGGCCTGGTCGCCGGTGTCGTCACCGGATACGCCATGGTGCACGCGCCGCGCGAGAGGCGGACGCTGGTCCAGTACGGCACCTGTGCCGTCGTACTCGCCGCCGTGGTGGTTCTCGCGCTGGTCAGGACCGCACAGCTCACCTGATACCGAACCGTTGTCCACAGGGCGTGGCGAATCTTGTGCACGGAGTGCGGACACAGCTGCGCCCCCTGTCGCTCGGATGTGTTTCCGCAGGTCAGGCAGGGGGCGAACAGATGTATAGGGAACACTGGGCCAGTCACACCGGCGTCAACGCCCGATGGGTTATCCACAGATGGTCTTTCTTTTTCCCCAAGTGGAAAACCTGTGGATAACTCAGTGGAGAGCCCTGGGCAGAGGTGCCACGGCAGTGCTGACGACGGCTACTTCCACTGCGTGGAGACGCCGAAACCGGCGGCGATGAAGCCGAAGCCGACCACGATGTTCCAGTTGTCCCACGAGTCGATGGGCAACGAGCCGTCGGTCACGTAGAAGACGACGATCCAGGCCAGGCCGATGACGAACATGGCCAGCATGACAGGGGCGACCCAGGCGTGGCTGTTCAGCTTGATCGCCTGCGCCTGCTTCGCCGGCGGCGGCGTGTAGTCGGCCTTCTTGCGGATACGTGACTTCGGCACGAGGGTCTCTCCTGTCGATGCGCTGCGTGGCCGCGCAGGGAACTGGGTCGGGCGCGTCCGTTAGCGTAGTGCTTCCGTGGCGCCGAAAGAGATAAGGGTACGTTGAGCAATTCTGCCGACTCCCCCGGGACGGGATCAACGGGTTCCGGCCCCGGTCCCGGCCGCGGGCTGCGCGTACGGCCGGTGCGCGTCCTCACCGCGGCTGTGTTCGCGCTGGCCGGGCTCATCTTCTTCACCAGCTTCAACACGGCCAAGGGCACGGACATCCGGCAGGACGGCTCCTTGCTGAAGCTGTCGGACCTGATCCAGCAGCGCAGCCGTAAGAACAAGGACCTGGACGAGTCCAACGCGGCCCTGCGCGGGAGCGTGGAATCCCTCGCCGAGAGCGACGACGGCAGCACCAGGGCGCAGGACCGCAGGCTCAGCGGGCTGGAGAAGAGCACCGGCACCCAGAAACTCACCGGCCGGGCCGTCACCGTCACCCTCAACGACGCCCCGCCCAACGCCACGGCCAAGCTCCCCGGCTATCCCGAGCCGCAGCCCGACTACCTGGTCATCCACCAGCAGGACCTGCAGGCCGTGGTGAACGCGCTCTGGCAGGGCGGCGCCCAGGGGATCAAGGTCATGGACCAGCGGCTGATCTCCACCAGCGCGGTGCGCTGCGTCGGCAACACGCTGATCCTCCAGGGCCGCGTCTACTCCCCGCCGTACAAGATCACGGCGGTCGGGGATCCGGACAGGCTGCAGCAGGCGCTCGCGGCGAGCAAGGCGATCCAGACCTACATGGTGTACGTCAACGTCTACGGCCTCGGCTGGAAAGTCACCGACGACGGGACGGTGACTCTTCCGGGGTACTCGGGCACAGTGGATCTGCACTACGCGAAGCCAGTGGAGTAGCAGGTCCCCTGTCAGGAGCCGCCGGTGCGCGTGATCGTCCGGACCGTCAGCGAGCTGTGCATCACCGTCGGCGCCCTGATCGTGCTCTTCGTCGCCTACCTGCTGTTCTGGACCGGTGTGCGGGCCGAGGGCGCCATGAACGACCAGGTGGACCAGCTGCACCGGCAGTGGTCGAAGGAGACCGTGCCGACGGCCGCCCCGGGCGGGAGGACGGGCAGGCGGACGGTCTCCGGGGCGAAGCCGGCGCCGTACCGCTACGGCAAGCCCTTCGCGATCATGTACATCCCGCGGCTCGGTTTCACGTGGAACAAGCCGGTCCTGGAGGGCACCGGCCGGGACGTGCTGGCGAAGGGCCTCGCCCACTACACGGGCACCGCGCCGCTCGGCCAGGAGGGCAACTTCGCGGTGGCCGGTCACCGGCGGACGTACGGCGACCCGTTCCTGGACTTCCCGAAGCTGCGGCCCGGGGACGCCGTCGTCCTCACGGACGGGACGACCTGGTTCACGTATCGGATCGACAAAGGCCCCTACAAAACCGTGCCGACGGACGTTGAGGTGATCGACCCTGTGCCACGTACGTCCGGGTACACGCGTCCGGGCCGCTATCTGACACTGACCACGTGCGATCCCGAATGGGGGCACAGTCACCGGCTGATCGTCTGGGCGCACCTTGACTCCACACAGTCCGTGGAGGCAGGCGAACCGAGGGCGCTGCGCCGTTAGTCTGGTGGCGTACGGCGTGAGTCCGGTGCCGTGGGGAGATGGAAGGAACGGCATGTACGGCTGGATCTGGCGGCATCTGCCGGGGAACGTGTGGGTGAGGGCGCTGATCTCACTCGTACTGGTCCTGGCCGTGATCTACATCCTCTTCCAGTACGTCTTCCCGTGGGCCGAACCGCTCCTGCCCTTCAACGATGTGACGGTGGACAACCAGTGAGCGCGCGGATTCTCGTCGTCGACAACTACGACAGCTTCGTCTTCAACCTCGTGCAGTACCTGTACCAGCTGGGTGCCGAGTGCGAGGTGCTGCGCAACGACGAGGTGTCGACGGCGCACGCCCAGGACGGCTTCGACGGGGTGCTGCTCTCGCCCGGACCGGGGACGCCCGAGGAGGCGGGGGTGTGTGTGGACATGGTCCGCCACTGCGCCTCGACCGGGGTGCCGGTCTTCGGGGTGTGCCTGGGCATGCAGTCGATGCAGGTGGCCTACGGCGGTGTGGTGGACCGGGCGCCCGAGCTGCTGCACGGCAAGACCTCGCCGGTGGAGCACGAGGGCAAGGGCGTCTTCGCGGGCCTGCCCTCCCCCTTCACCGCGACCCGCTACCACTCCCTGGCCGCCGAGCCGGCGACGGTCCCGGCCGAGCTGGAGGTGACCGCCCGCACGCACGACGGCATCATCATGGGCCTGCGGCACCGGGAACTCCCGGTCGAGGGCGTGCAGTTCCATCCCGAGTCGGTGCTGACCGAACACGGTCACCGGATGCTGGCCAACTGGCTGGTGGAATGCGGCGACCAGGGTGCCGTGGCGAGGTCGACGGGGCTGGCCCCGGTGGTGGGCAGGGCCACGGCGTGACCGCACTGCGCCCGGAGCGGGAGACCGATGCCTCGTACGGGGATCAGTCGTACGAGGCTTCCGGTGCGCTTGGGGACTGGGACGCGGCGGGCGCGGCGTACCAGGGGTCGTACGGGGAACGGCAGGAGGAGCCGCAGGAGCAGCCTTACCGGCCGCCCCTGGACGACGAGACGATGGCGCTGCGGATCACCGATCCGCCGCCGGCTCCGGAGACCGGGTCCATACGCGCCTCTGCGGCCCTTGCCGGCTCCTCCGCCACCGGAACCGCGGTGGGCGGGCGAGCGGCCCGCAGAAGGGCCGCCAAGCGGCGTGGTGGGCGCCATGGCGGCGGCCGGGAGGCCGCGCCCGCCGAGACCCCGAAGTCCGGCAGACCGCTGTCCCGGGTGGAGGCGCGGCGGCAGGCACGGCTGCGCAAGCCGGGCCCGGCCGTCGTCGTGAGCCGGGCGATCGGCGAGGTGTTCATCACCACCGGCGTGCTGATGCTGCTGTTCGTCACCTACCAGCTGTGGTGGACCAATGTCCGCGCCCACGCGCAGGCGGGCAGCGAGACGCACCAGCTCCAGGACGACTGGGCCAGCGGCAAGCGCAGTCCGGGTGTCTTCGCGCCCGGGCAGGGATTCGCCATCCTGCACATCCCCAAGCTGGACGTGGTCGCGCCGATAGCCGAGGGCGTCAGCAACCGGAAGGTCCTCGACAAGGGGATGGTGGGGCACTACGGCGAGCCCCCGCTGAAGACGGCGATGCCCGGTGACAAGACCGGCAACTTCGGACTCGCGGCCCACCGCAACACGCACGGTGAGCCGTTCCGGTACATCAACAAGCTCCAGGCCGGCGACGCGGTCGTGGTCGAGACACAGGACACGTACTTCGTGTACAAGGTGACCTCGATGCTGCCGGTGACGGCGCCGTCCAACACCAGCGTGCTGAACCCCGTTCCCAGGGGTTCGGGTTTCACCGAACCGGGCCGCTACATCACCCTCACCACCTGCACGCCGGAGTTCACGAGCAAGTACCGGCTGATCGTCTGGGGCAAGATGGTCGAGGAACGCCCGCGCAGCAAGGGCAAGCCGGACGCGCTCATCGAGTAGGGCATCGAGCAGGGCATCGTAGGGCCGAAGCGAGTAAGGGCAAGAACACTGTGGCAGCGACCGCCGACGACACCGAAGAACACACGGACGCGTCCGATCCGAATCCCGCCCCGCGCGGCCGGCGTCCCGGCCGTTTCGCCACGGCGGTCAGCGTCCTCGGTGAACTCCTCATCACAGCAGGCCTGTTGCTGGCCCTGTTCGTCGTCTACTCCCTGTGGTGGACGAACGTGATAGCGGATCGCAAGGCGGACAAGCGGGCCGACCAGGTCCGCGACCACTGGGCCCACGCGACGGACTCCACTCCGGGTGCGCTGGACACCAAGGACGGCATCGGCTTCCTGCACGTGCCGTCGATGCACAACGGCGAGGTCCTGGTCGAGAAGGGCACGGGCACAGACGTCCTCAACGACGGCGTGGCCGGCTACTACACGGACCCGGTCAAGGCGACCCTCCCCATGACCGGCAAGACCGGCAACTTCGCCCTCGCCGCCCACCGCGACGGCCACGGCGCGAAGTTCCACAACATCGACAAGATCGAGAAGGGCGACCCGATCGTCTTCGAGACGCGGGACGACTGGTACGTCTACAAGGTCTACTCGGTCCTGTCGGAGACCTCGAAGTACAACGTCAAGGTCCTCTCCCCGGTCCCGAAGGAGTCCGGCAAGAGGAAACCGGGCCACTACATCACCCTGACGACGTGCACGCCGGTGTACACCTCGGAGTACCGGTACGTGGTGTGGGGGGAGCTGGTCCGGGTGGAGAAGGTGGACGGCAAGCGGACGTTGCCGAAGGAACTGCGTTAGCGCGGTGCGGCGATCCCATGACCCGGACTTCGCACGGGCATGGTACGGAGCCGACGACGGCCCCGGGATTCCCAAGAATCCCGGGGCCGTCGTGACAGCGGAGCGCGGTGCCGGTCAGCCGTTGGGGCCGCCGAGGATGCCGCCGTTGTCGTTCCCGCCGCCGCCGAAGTCGAAGGTGTTCAGGACGATCTGGGTGTTGCTCGGATCGGCCTGGGTTCCCGCCGGCGGGTTCTGCTGGAGGACCCGGGCCTTGTCGTCGTTCGGTCCGTTGACCTGGATGTTCGTGTAGCCGCTCTGCTGGAGGATCTGCGTGGCCTCCTTCAGGGTCTTCCCCGTGACGTTCGGCACCTGGCCCTGTGTCTGCTGGCCGCCCTGGAACTTGCCGACGTTGAGGGTGACCGCCGAGTTCTTGGGCACCTGCTGGTTCGCCTGCGGGCTGGTCGAAAGGACCTTGCCGTCGTCGCCCTGGTTGGGGGTGGGGGTGTCGGTGCAGTTGGCGGACAGGCCCAGGTTCTGCAGCTCGGTCTTCGCGTCGTCGCAGGACTTGCCGACGAGGTCGGGGGGGATGGTGACCTTCTCCACGGGCTTGGCGACCGTGAGGGTGATCGTGGTGCCCTTCTGCTTGCTGGTGCCGCCCTTCGGGTCCTGTTCGATGACCACGTCGGGCGTCCGGTCCGACTCCTGGGTCTGCTTCACGACGTTGAACCCCTTCTCCTTCAGCTGGGACTCAGCGTCGGAGAACGAGGCGCCGCGGACGTCCGGCACGAGGACCTTGGGGGCGCCCGTCGAGATCACCAGGTTGATGGTGGTGCCCTTGGCGACCTTGGTGCCCTTGTCGGGGGTCTGCGAGCAGACGTTGCCCTTGGGCTGGTTGCTGCAGGGCTTCTTGTCGGACGTGTCGACCTTCAGGTCGACGTTCTCGGCCATCTTGCCGGCCGTGGCCGCGGACACACCGACGAAGTTCGGTACCGGCACCTTGCCGTCCCCGTTGTTGTGGCCGGTGGCCACCCACTTCCCGATCAGGATCGCGCCGATCAGGACGAGGATGCCCGCGACCACCAGGAGGACCGTGGAGGTGTGGGACTTCTTCTGCTGCCGGCCACGGCGGCCGGAGCCGTCGTCGTAGCCGTAGCCGCCGTCGTCCGGATTCATCGGCGGGAGCATGCTCGTGGCGCCCGCGCCGGCGTCGGAGCGCAGGGCCGTCGTCGGCTGGTCGTCGGGGTAGCCGCCGTAGCCCACCGCGCCCAGCGCGGCCGTCGCCGCGACCGGCTGGCCGTCCAGGCAGGCCTCGATGTCGGCGCGCATCTCGTCGGCCGACTGATAGCGGTAGTTCGGGTCCTTGACCAGCGCCTTCAGGACGATGGCGTCCATCTCGGGGGTGATCTCGGGGTCGAAGACCGACGGGGGCTGGGGCTCTTCCCGCACGTGCTGGTAGGCCACCGCCACCGGGGAGTCGCCCACGAAGGGGGGCCGTACCGTCAGCAGCTCGTAGAGCAGGCAGCCGGTCGAGTACAGGTCCGACCTCGCGTCGACCTGCTCGCCCTTCGCCTGCTCCGGCGACAGGTACTGGGCCGTACCGATGACCGCCGCCGTCTGGGTCATGGTCATGCCGGCGTCGCCCATGGCGCGGGCGATGCCGAAGTCCATCACCTTGACCTGGCCGTTGCGGGTCAGCATGACGTTGGCCGGCTTGATGTCGCGGTGGACGATGCCGTTGCGGTGGGCGTACTCCAGGCCCTGGAGGATGCCGATGGTCATTTCCATCGCGCGCTCGGGCAGGAGCTTGCGGCCGGAGTGGAGCAGCTCGCGGAGCGTGGAGCCGTCTACGTACTCCATGACGATGTACGGGATCGAGACCCCGTCGATGTAGTCCTCGCCCGTGTCGTAGACCGCGACGATCGCGGGATGGTTGAGCGAGGCGGCCGACTGGGCCTCCCGGCGGAACCGGGCCTGGAAGGACGGATCACGCGCGAGGTCCGCGCGCAGCGTCTTCACCGCCACGGTGCGGCCGAGCCGGGTGTCATGCGCGAGGTAGACCTCCGCCATGCCACCACGGCCGAGCACCTGGCCCAGCTCGTACCGGCCGCCGAGGCGACGCGGCTCTTCCATAGTTCCCTACCAGCCCTCTCCGTCGGTCTCGGCCGCCCACGTGTCGTGTGCGGCCGGAGGCTGCCGTCCGGGCCTACCGTACCCGGCTCGCTTTGTGTGACCTGGCCAAGCCCGCAACCCGATACAGGACCGGTATCACAACGTGCGGCGATGTGAAGGAGACGTGACGGGTGTCACTCCCTGGGGCAGGCGGCGTCACTTCTTGGAGTTGATGACCGCCTGCATGACGTTCTTCGCGATCGGGGCCGCCAGACCGCCACCGGAGATGTCGTCGCGGTTGGCGCTCTCGTCCTCGACGACCACGGCCACGGCGACCGGCGAGCTGCCGTCGGGCAGCTTGGCGTAGGAGATGAACCACGCGTACGGGTTGGCGCTGTTCGCCACACCGTGCTGCGCGGTACCGGTCTTGCCGCCCACGGTGA
Source organism: Streptomyces sp. NPDC001135 (assembly GCF_053598395.1). Lineage (NCBI taxonomy): Bacteria > Bacillati > Actinomycetota > Actinomycetes > Kitasatosporales > Streptomycetaceae > Streptomyces > Streptomyces sp. NPDC001135. The sequence continues at coordinate 279,366 of NZ_JBSFKD010000003.1, forward strand.
CGTTCGGGATCTGCGCCCTCGTACCGGTGCCCTGCTTGACGACCGTCTCCATCATGTCCTGCAGGATCTGCGCGTTGGCCGGCGACAGCGGCCGGCTCATCTCCTTCGGCTCGGTCTTCTCGACCGGTTCGAGGTTGGACTGCAGCGAGTCGACCATGTACGGCTTCATCAGCTTGCCGTCGTTGGCGACCGCCGAGGCGACCATGGCCATCTGCAGCGGGGTCGCGGCGGTGTTGTACTGGCCGATGGAGGACAGCGCGGTCTGCGACTGGTTCATGTTGTCGGAGAACGTCGACGCGTAGGCGCGGACCGGGATGAACTGCTCGGAGTCGAAGCCGAACTTCTTCGCCTCCTCCAGCATCTTGTCGTTGCCGAGGTCGGAGCCGATCTTGCCGAAGACCGAGTTGCAGGACCAGCGCAGCGCCTCCTTCAGCGAGGCGTTCCTGCAGGGGATGTTGCCCTCGTTCTTCAGCGGGGTGGTGGTGCCCGGCATGATCCACGGCAGCGGCGAGTTCGTCTGCTCGGTGTCCGACTTGTACAGCCCGTTCTCCAGCGCCGCCGCCGCGGTGACCACCTTGAAGGTGGAGCCCGGCGGGTAGGTCTCGCGCAGCGCCCGGTTCAGCATCGGGTCGGCCGGGTTGTTCTTCTTCTGGAGCTTGTTCCAGGCCTTGGCGTCGCTGTCCGAGTAGCCCGCGAAGGACGAGGGGTCGTACGACGGGTAGGAGGCCAGCGCCAGGATCTTGCCGGTGGAGGGCTCCAGGGCGACGACCGCGCCCTTGCCGCCCTGCCGGGACAGCCCGTCGAACGCCGCCTTCTGCGCGGCCGCGTTCAGCGTGGTGACGACGTTGCCGCCCTGCTGCTGCTTGCCGGTGACCATGTCCAGCGTCTTGCGGAAGAAGAGCCGGTCGTCGTTGCCGGTGAGGATGCCGTCCTCGACGCCCTCGAGGAAGCTGCTTTGGAAGGCCTGCGAGGAGTAACCGGTGACCGGGGCCCACATGGGCCCGTCCTTGTAGGTGCGCTTGTACTTGAAGTCGCCGTGCTTGGTCTCGACCGAGCCGGTTATGGGGTCGCCGTCGACGATGATGTCGCCCCGCTGATGGGCGTATCGCTCGATGTTCACGCGGCGGTTGTCCGGGTCGGCGCGCAGTTTGTCGGCCTGGACGTACTGAAGCCAGTTGTCGCGGATCAACAACGCCAGGACGAGGAGTCCGCAGAAGATCGCGATTCGGCGCAGTGGCTTGTTCACATCCGGCCTTTCCACAAGCTAACAGGTGCGCCTGTTGCTTCAGTCTCTCGGTGCCGATGGTCCTGGCGCTCATCCTTGGCCGCCCACAGTTTAGAGGCAGCGGCTGTGTGTCCCGGGCGGCCCTTCCCCATCGACTGATCAGGAGACGCACCGGCGGCGTGACGGGTTCCGGAAACGACGGACGGCTTCCGGTTCCGGCAGGTGCCGGTCCCGGAAGCCGTCCGTCAGGAACGCGCCGAGGGGCCGTTCAGCACTTCGGCGGGTTGCCGCTGGCCACGTTGAAGTAGTAGTCGGACGTGTAGCCCCAGACGTTCGCGCTGGAGCTGTTGTCCTTCACGTACCACCAGATGTTGTCGCCGTAGACGCCCTCACCGCGGACCCAGCACTTCACGAAGGCGCCGTCGCCCTTGTAGGCGTGGTCCACGACCGGCATGTCCGTGCTCGGTCCCTTGCGGATCTTGACGTTGTCCGTGTTCCAGCTGCCCCCGTACGCCCCGGCGGCCTGCGCGCTCGTGGCGCTGGTCACCGTGAACAGCGCGGCGCCGAGCGCGGCGGCTGCGCCCACCGCGACGCGCTTGCCGCGCGTACCCATGCGAAGCATGAGATCCCCCAATGTGTCGGTCGTCTCGTCCCGTGATCACGGGACGGGGATGGTCGACCGTCACTCTAGTGGGTGACCCGCAGCACAACGATCTTGATGGGGGTGATCAGGATCACTCGACGGGACCGGCGCCGCCGGGGCGGACCACCTGGGTCATCTCGGCGTCGGGGTTCGTCGCGGGGGTGGGCGCCGGGCGGCGGGCCGTGTCGCTGATCCGGATCAGGATTCCGATCAGCGCCCAGTTGGCCAGCACGGAGGAACCGCCGTAGGCGACGAACGGCATCGTCATACCGGTCAGCGGGATGAGGCCCATCACACCACCGGCCACGACGAACACCTGCAGGGCGAAGGCGCCGGACAGGCCGACCGCGAGCAGCTTGCCGAACGGGTCGCGGGCGGCGAGGGCGGTGCGCAGACCGCGCTCCACGATCAGGCCGTAGATCAGCAGCATCGCCATGATGCCCGCCAGGCCCAGTTCCTCACCGAAGGTCGCGAAGACGAAGTCGGAGTTCGCGGCGAACTTGATCAGGTCCGAGTGGCCCTGGCCCCAGCCGGTACCCAGGGTGCCGCCGGAGCCGAACGCCCACAGGGACTGCTGCAGCTGGTCGGAGTGGATGAAGCCGTCGTGGGTGATCTGGCGGCTGAGCTGGTACTCGCGCATCGGGTCGAGCCAGGCCTGCACACGCGTCTTGATGTGCGACTCGAAGCTCGCCACGCCGACCGCGCCGACCGCGGACATCAGCAGACCGAAGACGATCCAGCTGGTCCGCTCGGTGGCGACGTACAGCATGATCACGAACATGCCGAAGAACAGCAGCGAGGTGCCGAGGTCGGTCTCGAAGACCAGGATGAGGATCGAGATCGCCCAGACGACCAGGATCGGGCCGAGGTCGCGGCCTCGCGGCAGGTACAGGCCCATGAAGCGGCGGCTGGCGAGGGCCAGCGCGTCGCGCTTGACCATCAGGTAGCCGGCGAAGAAGACCGCGAGGACGATCTTGGCGAACTCACCGGGCTGGAGGGAGCCCAGACCGGGAACCCGGATCCAGATCTTGGCGCCGTAGATGTCGGCCCCGAGGCCCGGCACCAGCGGCAGGATCAGCAGGACCAGGGCGCAGAACATCGAGATGTAGGTGTACCGCTGCAGGACCCGGTGGTCCTTCAGGAAGATCAGCACCGCGGCGAACAGGGCAATGCCCAGGGCGCTGTACAGCAGCTGGCGGGGCGCCGCCGGGGCGTAGCCCTTCAGCGACTGCAGCAGCTTCGACTGGTCCAGCCGCCAGATCACGACGAGCCCGAGCCCGTTGAGCAGGGTCGCCAGCGGCAGCAGCAGCGGGTCGGCGTACGGCGCGAACTTGCGCACGGCGAGATGGGCGACGCCGGCCAGCAGGCCGAGGCCGAGGCCGTACTCCAGCAGCCCGGCGGGCACCTTGCTGCTGATGGCCAGGCCCACGTTGGCGTAGGCGAACACCGGGATGGCCACGGCGAAGACCAGCAGGGCCAGCTCGGTGTTGCGGCGGCTCGGCGCACCGATGGCGCCGATCGTGGACGTGTGGTGCGTCGGTGAGTTAGTCGTACTGCTCATCGTGTGATGGGGCCTCTCGCGGCTCGGCTACTGCTTGCCGCACTGATCGACGACCTTCTTCTCATCCTCGGAGAGGCTGGGGCCGGGATTCGGAGTGGGGGACGTGGACGGGGGCTTCGTCGGCGATGCCTGGGGCGTCTTGGACGCCGTACCCGTCGACGGGTGCGGCGTCGGTGATGCCTTGGACGTGAAGGCGGTACGGGTGGTTCCCGTGGTGCCTCCGGCCTCGCCCTGACCCGTCTTCGCGTTCCGCTCGGACTCGGCGGCCTGGCGCTCCGCGTGCTTCCTGCACGCGGAGGCCTGCACGGACAGTGCCTCGATCTTCGCCTGGGCCTGCTGCAGACCGCCCGCGGTGATCGTGGCCTTCACCTGCTTCTGCTGGTAGGGCGGCAGGTACTTGAGTTCGATCTCCGGATGGTCCTTCTCCACCTTCGACAGCGACACCCAGGCCAGGTCCTGGCTGATCCCCCGGTACAGCGCCACGTGCTCGCCCTTGGCGCCGACGTAGTACTGCGTCTGCGTCCAGCGGTAACCGCCGTAGAGGCCACCACCGATGACGGCGAGGGCCAGGACGCCGTAGAGGGATCTCTTCAGCCACCTGCGCCCGCCGCGCGGCTTGGTGAAGTCGCCGTCGGCGTAGTCGCCGAAGCCGCCGTCCGGGACGTACCCGGTGGTGTCGCCGGAGCCGGGCGGGCCGAACTCGCCGCCGCCGTGCCCGTGGTGCTGCCGGCCCAGGTGGGAGGCGCGGCCGGCCGGGGTCTGCATGATGCCGTTGTCGTGCAGGTGGTGCTGGTTCTCGGCGACCGCACCGACCACGACCGGCTGGTCGGACAGCTGCCCGGCCATGGTGTCGCCGGTGTCCAGGTCGAGGACGTCGGCGACGATGACGGTGATGTTGTCGGGGCCGCCGCCGCGCAGCGCGAGCTGGATCAGCTCCTGCACGGTCTCCTGCGGACCCTGGTAGCTGGCGAGGGTCTCCTCGATCGTCTGGTGGGAGACGACGGTGGACAGCCCGTCGGAGCAGATCAGATAGCGGTCGCCGGCCCGGACCTCGCGGATCGACAGGTCGGGCTCGACGTGGTCGCTGCTGCCGACGGCACGCATGAGGAGCGACCGCTGCGGATGGGTGGTCGCCTCCTCCTCGGTGATCCGGCCCTCGTCGACGAGCCGCTGCACCCAGGTGTGGTCCTGGGTGATCTGGGTGAGGACGCCGTCCCGCAGCAGATAGGCCCGCGAGTCACCGACGTGCACCAGACCGAGCCGCTGCCCGGTCCACAGCAGCGCGGTCAGGGTCGTCCCCATGCCTTCGAGCTGGGGGTCCTCCGCGACCATGGCGCGCAGCTGGTCGTTGGCGTGCTGCACGGCCGTGCCGAGGGAGGTGAGGATGTCGGAGCCCGGCACGTCGTCGTCGAGCGTGACCAGGGTGGAGATCACCTCGGAGGAGGCGACCTCGCCGGCGGCCTGGCCGCCCATGCCGTCGGCGATCGCGAGCAGCCGCGGACCGGCGTAACCGGAGTCCTCGTTGTGCCCGCGGATCATGCCTTCGTGCGATCCGGCGGCAAAGCGCAGTGACAGACTCATGCGCACCTCGCCCGTCGGCTCCGAATGCAGCCGGTCGTGTCGAGCCACACTGCCCACCCTCCGGTCGGGAGCGCGCCGGAGACCAGGGTGCGGCCTGCCGCTGCGTGCTCGCTCCGCTCGCTCATTGTCGTACTACTTCCGCAGCTCGATGACGGTCTTGCCGATGCGGATCGGCGCGCCCAGCGGGATCGGCGTGGGAGTCGTCAGCCGGGACCGGTCCAGGTAGGTGCCGTTGGTGGAGCCGAGATCCTCGACGATCCACTGACCGTCGCGGTCCGGATAGATCCTGGCATGGCGGCTGGAGGCGTAGTCGTCGTCCAGCACGATCGTGGAGTCGTGTGCCCGGCCCAGGGTGATCGTCTGGCCCTGCAACGCGACCGTGGTACCGGTCAGTGTGCCTTCCGTCACGACCAGCTTGCTGGGGGCGTTGCGACCGCGCCGGCCGCCGCCCTGCTGGCCGCGCTGCTGGCCTCGCTGCTGCGGGGGCGCGGCGGCCTGCTGCCGGGGCGCCTGCTGCTGGCGCCCGGCCTCCCTACGCGATCCGCGCTGGGTGACGCGCGTACCGAACAGGTCGCTCCGGATGACCTGCACGGCCACGATCACGAACAGCCACAGTACGGCCAGGAAACCCAGCCGCATGACCGTGAGGGTCAGCTCTGACATTGCCCCCGCTTCACCCTTCGGCTTGCCTATAGATAACGGTGGTGCTGCCCACGACGATCCGCGAGCCGTCGCGGAGCGTAGCGCGGGTGGTGTGCTGCCCGTCCACCACGATGCCGTTGGTGGAGCCGAGATCCTGGATCGTCGAGGGCGTTCCGGTCCGGATCTCGCAGTGCCGGCGGGAGACGCCGGGGTCGTCGATCCGCACGTCGGCGTCGGTGCTGCGGCCCATCACCAGTGTCGCGCGGGAGATCTGGTGGCGGGTGCCGTTGATCTCGATCCAGTAGCGGGGGTGCCCGCCGCTCATCGGGGCGGCCGCGGGCCGCTGGGTGGCGGGCTGGGGGTAGCCGTAGCCGCCGGGGCGGGCGCCGGGCGGCGGCGCGGACGGCATCGGGGGCGCGCCGGCGGGCGCACCCGGCGGGTAGCCCTGGCCGCCGGCCGGGCCGCCCTGCGCCGGGCGGCCGGGGGCCGGGGCCGCGGGGGCCTGCTGGCTGCTGGAGGAGGCGAGGGTGCGCGAGCGCACCCGGTACAGGCCGGTGTCCAGGTCGTCGGCCTTCTCCAGGTTGACCTTGATGGGGCCCATGAAGGTGTAACGCTGCTGCTTGGCGTAGTCGCGCACCATGCCGGCCAGCTCGTCACCGAGCTGCCCGGAGTACGGGCTGAGGCGCTCGTAGTCCGGCGCGCTCAGCTCCACGATGAAGTCGTTGGGTACGACGGTCCGGTCGCGGTTCCAGATCGTGGCGTTGTTGTCGCACTCGCGCTGGAGCGCGCCGGCGATCTCCACGGGCTGCACCTCGGACTTGAAGACCTTGGCGAAGGTGCCGTTCACCAGACCTTCGAGACGCTGCTCGAACTTCTTCAGGACTCCCATGGGGCACCTCCTCCGTCCCTGCCGTTGCCTTGCCCTGCTGTGTGCGCTGCCTTGCCCGGTTGTGCTGGTACTGCTCACTGATCGTATCTACGCGCCCGGCAATCAGCCGGTTCCCCCAGCGACTGCCCTCCGAACTCCCGGCACGCACTCCTGCTGCCATGGATCGTAGAGGCGGGCGAAGACCAGTGTCCCGCACCCGGCTGTGGACCCGGCCCGCCTCCTGGGGAGATGCCCGGGACCGGTACGAGGTTGATACGTGAATCACGTCTCCCTGAGACGTGGGCGGGGGCGAGGGCGGCGTCTGCGGCGGGTGCGAGGGCCGGGGCCGGGATGGCGGGCCCGGGACGGCGGAGGACGGGATGGTGGAGATGCGGTTGCGGGAGGCCGGGGGTGTGCCGGAGGGCGCGGTGCCGCCGGGCGGGGGGCCGGGAAGGGATGTGAACCCACCCCGTACGACGTGCTAATGTTCTGGATGTCGGAAGGGGCCAGCCCGAAAGGGCCGGGACCGGAAGACACACCCAATGCGCGGGTGGCGGAATAGGCAGACGCGCTGGATTCAGGTTCCAGTGCCCGCAAGGGCGTGGGGGTTCAACTCCCCCCTCGCGCACAGAGAGGCTACGGGCCCATCGTGAAAACGGTGGGCCCGTAGTCGTATCTGTGCCCGCATGTACGACCCGTGGCCGTATGTCCCGCCTCCCCTGATGTGAGGAAGCTCTCCCGGTGACCTGCCGTCGGCACCGGATGGTCCATCGGCACCGGGTTGTCCACAGGACGCTGTCCACAGCTCGTCGTCCACAGGGCCTGACGCGTTCCGGACGCCGGTTGTACGGTCTGCACGAGTTGATGTTCGTGCCGAAGGGCGTGCGGGGGAGGCGGTCGCGGTGACCGGAACCGGTGGGGAAACGATCACGGACGCGCGCCGGCTGCCGCGGGTGCGCGGATTCGCCCAGTGGCCGCGGCAGGGCTCACCCAAGGAGGAGGGCAGGGCGCTGCGGACGAGCGTGCCGCGCACCGCGCACCGCACGCTCGACCTGGACGCATCCCGCCCCGACGCGGTGACCGCGGTCACCGAGTCCAACGCCGGCCGGATCCCGGAACTGACCCCCATCCGCGTCGGGCGGATGGCGGCCACCCCGTTCGCCTTCCTGCGCGGCTCGGCCGGACTCATGGCCCACGACCTGGCCCGCACGCCCATGACCGGCATCGGCACCCAGATATGCGGAGACGCGCACGCGGCCAACTTCGGCCTGTACGGCGACGCCCGCGGCGGCCTCGTCATCGACCTGAACGACTTCGACGAGACCGTGCACGGCCCCTGGGAATGGGACCTCAAGCGGCTCGCGGCCTCACTGGTCCTCGCCGGGCGGGAGGCCGGCGCCGACGAGGACACCTGCCGCGCGGCCGCACGGGACGCGGTCGGCGCCTACCGCCGCACCATGCGGCTGCTGGCCAAGCTGCCCGTCCTCGACGCGTGGAACGCCATCGCCGACGAGGAACTGGTCTCCCACACCGACGCCCACGACCTGCTCGGCACCCTGCAGCGCGTCTCGGAGAAGGCCCGCGCCAACACCAGCGGCCGGTTCGCGGCGAAGTCCACCGAGACGGCGGCGGACGGCGGACGCCGGTTCGTGGACGCCTCACCGGTCCTGCGCCGCATCCCCGACGCCGAGGCCCACGCCGTCGCCGCGTCCCTGGAGGAGTACCTGACGACCCTCTCCGAGGACCGGCACCCCCTGCTCGCCCGGCACGCGGTGCACGACGTGGCCTTCCGGGTCGTCGGCACCGGCAGCGTCGGCACCCGGTCCTACGTCGTGCTGCTCCTCGACCACCGTGAGCAGCCGCTGGTGCTCCAGGTGAAGGAGGCCCGGCCCTCCGCGCTCCTCCCGCACCTGGCCACGGCCGGGTTCGAGGCGCCGCCGGTGCGGCACGAGGGCCGCCGGGTGGTCCTCGGCCAGAAGCGCATGCAGGTCGTCAGCGACATCCTGCTCGGCTGGACCACCGTCGAGGGGCGCCCCTTCCAGGTGCGCCAGTTCCGCAACCGCAAGGGCAGCGTGGACCCCGCCGCCCTCGCCGCCGACCAGGTCGACGACTACGGCCGCATGACCGGCGCCCTGCTGGCCCGCGCCCACTCCCACAGCGCCGACCCACGGCTGATCGCCGGGTACTGCGGCAAGAACGAGGAACTGGACGAGGCGACAGCCGCCTTCGCCGTCACCTACGCCGACCGCACGGAGGCGGACCACAGCGAACTGGTCAAGGCGATCCGGGACGGGCGGATCGCGGCTGAGCTGGGAGTCTGAGGCCTGACCGGGGGACTCGGCGGCGGAACCACCTCTCCCCATGGGGCCCGGAGCCGTATCGCCTACCCTGGTCGCGTGACGACCCCGGAAGCCGAGCAGGCCCCGCGGCCCGAGGAACGGCTCGAGCAGGCCGTGCGGGCCGCCGAGCAGGCGTTGATCGAGTACGAGATCGCCGTCGAGACGTTCCGTGTCGAGGTCGAGAACTTCTCCCGGCTGCACGAACAGAGACTCGGCCCGCTCTACGCCCGCATCGAGGAGCTGGACGCCGAGATCGCCGAGGCGAAGGCCGCCCGCACCGGTGACCCGGAGGACATCCGCCGCGCCGAGGAGGCCCGCGCCCGGGTGATGCCGATCCCCGGCGTGGAGGAACTGCTGCACGGCTGGATGGACGGCAACGGCCTGTTCCCGGAAGCCGCCGCCATGCTGACCGACCAGGCCGTACGCCCCCCGCAGCGGGTGCGGCCCAGCGAGGAGGCCCGCAAGCTCTACCGCGAGCTGGCCCGCAAGTCCCACCCCGACCTCGCCCAGGAGGAAGAGGAACGCCGCCGGCGTGAGGAATTCCTCACCCGCCTCAACGCCGCCTACGCCCGCGGTGACGAGGCACTGCTGAAGGAGCTGGCCGAGGAATGGGCGGCCGGCCCGGTACCGCCCGAGCGGCGCCCGAGCCCCGCCGAGGAGCTGTACGCCCGCCTCGAATGGCTCGCCCAGCGCAAGGAGCTGCTCACCCTTGTCGCCCGCGAACTGGAGGAGGGCGCGATCGCCGGCATGCTCCGGCTCGCCCCGGACGATCCCGACGGGCTGCTCGAGGAGATCGCCGGCAGGCTGCGCGCCGACATCGCCCAGCGGGAGACGGAACTGGCGGCCCTGCAGGGGCAGGCCTGAGCCCACCGTGGTTCCGGTCGACCGCGGGACCTTCGGGTAGCGTCGGGGACATGAACTTCGCAGCTCGTGTGCCCACGGTCGAGATCACGGACCTCAAGGACGGTGACTTCCTGCTGGACGTCCGCGAGGACGACGAGTGGCAGGCGGGCCACGCCGAGGGAGCACTGCACATCCCGATCAGCGAGTTCGTGGCCCGCTACGGCGAGCTGACCGCCACCGCCCCGCAGGACGGCCGCGTCCACGTCATCTGCCGCTCCGGCGGCCGCTCGGCGCAGGTCACCATGTATCTGGTCCAGCAGGGCATCGACGCGGTGAACGTCGACGGCGGCATGCAGGTCTGGCAGGCCGCGGGCCGCCCGGTGATCACGGACGACGGCCGGCCCGGCTTCGTGCTGTAGCCCGCCTCGGCTGCGGGCCCGGGTTCGTGTGGCAGGCCGTTTCGGCGGTCCGGGGCCGCGCGGTCAGCTCAGCGGGTGGGCGGCCAGCAGGTCCCCGAGCCTCTCCTCGTGCGCCGCCGCGGGGCCGAGTGCCAGCTCCAGGTGCTTGGCCCAGGCGTGATAGCGGTGCAACGGGTAGTCGGTGTCGGCACCGAACCCGCCGTGCAGATGCTGCGCCGTCTGCACCACCCGGCGTACCCCCTCCGCCGCCCAGATCTTCGCCACCGCGACGTCCCCGGCCGCGGGCAGCGCCCCCGGGGCCCCGGAGGCGATCCGCCAGGCGGCCTGCCAGAGCGTGGCCTCCATGGCGCGCAGATCGATGTACCGGTCCGCGGCCTGCACGGCCACCGCCTGGAAGGTCGCGATCGGATACCCGAACTGCTCCCGCTTGCCGGTGTACTCGGAGGTCATGCGCAGCACCCGCTCGCCCAGACCGAGCGCCAGCGCACAGGTGCCGGTGGCCAGCAGCGCGTGCAGCCACTCCCAGGCGCCGTCGGCCTCGATGACCTCGCCCGTCCCGATCCGTACCGACGCGAGCCGCAACTCGGCCAGCCGCTCCCCGCTGGTGGACACCTGCTCGGCGAGGACCACCCCCTCCCGCTCGCGCGGTACCAGCGCGAGGACGGTCCGGTCGGCGGCCGTGCCCTCGACGTGGGCCGGTACGACGACGAGGTCCGCGTCGTACGCCCACGGCACCGCCGTCTGCACCCCGTCCAGCACCCAGGCCGAGCCCTCCCGCCGCGCACCGACGGCCCGTTCGGCCGGGTCGTGGCCGCTGCGGCCGTTCGCCGCGACGGTCAGCACCAGCTCACCGCGTCCGGCCCGGGCCAGCAGGCGTTCCGTCAACTGCGCCCCGCCGTAGGCCTGTACGGTCGCTGCCGCCGCGCTGTGCTCCAGCAGCGGCACCCGGGCGAGGACCTTGGCGGCCTCACGCAGCACCAGGCACAGCGCGATCGCGTCCAGCCCGGAACCGCCGTGTGCCTCGTCGAGCAGCAGACTCAGCAGGTCCGCCTCGGCCAGCCGGGACCACAGCTCCCGGTCGAAACCCTCGGCCACGGCACCGGTGGTGAGCGCCGGACTGGGCACCGCGTCCGGTGCCACGCCGGCGAACACCCCGCGCGCCGCCTCGGCCGCCGCCCTCTGCTCCTCGGTGAAGGTGAAGTCCACGGCCTGTCCCTCCGACGGTGCGGTCATCTGACGGGGCGTCAAGATAGAACAGCTTCTAGGAGAAGGGAACGGTGCGGAGTCGCTGTGTTCCTGGGGGCCCTCCCTCCCCCTCCCCCCCGCCCCACCCCATCCGAGTCGGCCCCGTGCAGGCCTCAGCGGTCGAAGTCCAGCTCCACCCGCTCCGTCAGCGGATGCGACTGGCAGGCCAGGACGTATCCGGCTTCCGTCTCTTCCGCCTCCAGCGCGAAGTTGCGGTCCATGCGGACCTCGCCGGAGACCAGGAACGCACGGCACGTCCCGCACACCCCGCCCTTACAGGCGTAGGGCGCGTCGGAGCGGTTGCGCAGGACCGTCTCCAGCAGGGACTCGCCCTCCCGCACCGGCCAGGTGCCACCGCGTCCGTCGAGCCGGGCGGTGACCGTGCTGTGGGCGGGTGTCCGGGCGGCGGCGGCCGGCGGCGAACCCGCGTCCACATGGAAGATCTCCTGGTGGATACGGGACCGGTCCACGCCCAGTTCGCGCAGCGCCTTCTCCGCACCCTGCACCAGCCCGAACGGCCCGCACAGGAACCAGCCCGCGACCTCGCCGACCGGCAGCAGCGCGGGCAGCAGCCCGGTGAGCCGCTCCCGGTCGAGCCGGCCGGACGGCAGTCCCGCCTGCTGCTCCTCGCGGGACAGCACGGTCACCAGCTGAAGCCGCTCGGGGTAGCGGTCCTTCAGGTCGGCGACCTCCTCCAGGAACATCGTCGAGGCGGCCGTGCGGTCGCTGCGTATCAGACAGAACCGGGACGCCGGCTCGCGTGCCAGCAGGGTGGCGATGATGGACAGGACCGGGGTGATGCCGCTGCCGCCGACGACCGCCGCGTACAGCCCCGGCGCCGGTTCCAGGGTGAAGCGGCCGGCCGGGGTCATCACCTCCAGCTCGTCGCCGACGTTGATCTCCTTCAGCGCGTAGGCGGAGAAGGCCCCTCCTTCCACCAGCCGCACGCCGACTCTCAGGCTGTCCGGGCCGGCGCCGGCCGGGTCGGGCGCGGGGGAGCAGATCGAGTACGTGCGCCGGATCTCGGTGCCGTCGACCTGTCGGCGCAGCGCCAGGTGCTGGCCGGCCGTGTGCCGGTACTGCTCGCGCAGTCCGGGTGGGACGGTGAAGGTCAGGGCGACGGAGTCGTCGGTGATCCGGTCGACCGCGGCCACCGGGAGCGGGTGGAAGCGTGCCATCACAACTCCTTGAAGTGGTCGAACGGTTCGCGGCAGGCGAGGCAGCGGCGCAGGGCCTTGCACGCGGTGGAGGAGAATCTGCTCAGCAGCTCGGTGTCGGCGGATCCGCAGTGCGGGCAGCGGACCGGTTCGGCCTGTGTCGCGTGTGTGCGCGTCGGGCCGAGGGTCAGCGGGACCGGGCCGGAGGCGCTGGATGCGCGTGGGGGAGCGATGCCGAACTCGCGGAGTTTGGCGCGTCCTTCAGCGCTGATGTCGTCGGTCGTCCAGGCCGGTGCGAGCACCGTGCGGACCCTGACCTCGCGCATGCCGTGGGCCCGCAGTACCCGTTCGATGTCCGCGCTCATCGCCTCGATGGCGGGGCAGCCGGTGTAGGTGGGGGTCAGATCGACCTCGACCGTGTCGCTGCCGAGGAGGCGTACCGCGCGCACCACGCCCAGCTCCTGGAGCGTGAGCACCGGCAGTTCGGGGTCGGGCACCGAGCCGGCCAGCTCCAGCAGCTCCGCTTCCAGGGCGGTGGCGGTCACCATGACGCCCCCGGGTGGCTGCGGTGCAGATGCTGCATCTCGGCGAGCATCCGTCCGAACGGCTCGGTGTGCAGGCCCTGCCGGCCGGCCCCGGCCGACCAGGCGCCGGCGCGGGGGCCCTCGGGGAGGGGGAGGGTCGCACGGGTGAGGACGTCTGTGACGGACTCCTGCCAGCGTGCGTCCAGGCCGGCCCAGTCGGCGTCGAGGCCTGCCACCGGCTGGAACGGCTCACCGGTGAACTTCCACAGCGCCTCGCATGCGCGGCGCATCCGCTCGTGGCTGGTCTCCGTGCCGTCACCGAGGCGGAGCGTCCACTGCTCGGCGTGGTCGCGGTGGTAGGCGACCTCCTTGACCGCCTTCGCGGCGAGGGGGGCGAACGGGCCGTCTCCTGCGGCCAGTTCGGCGTAGAGCAGGTGCTGGTAGGTGGAGAAGTACAGCTGGCGGGCGATCGTGTGGGCGAAGTCGCCGTTCGGCTGTTCGACCAGCTGGAGGTTGCGGAAGGCCCGCTCCTCGCGCAGGTAGGCCAGTTCGTCCTCGTCGCCGGCCAGGGACAGCAGCAGGCGGGCCTGCCCGAGCAGGTCGAGGGCGATGTTGGCGAGGGCGACCTCCTCCTCCAGGACGGGGGCGTGACCGGCCCACTCCCCCAGCCGGTGGGAGAGCACCAGGGCGTCGTCGCCGAGGGCGAGCGCGGCGGTCACCGGGACGGTGGCGGGGCCGGTGGCGGTCACAGGTGCTTCACCCCTTCGGGGATCTCGTAGAAGGTCGGGTGCCGGTACGGCTTGTCGGCGGCCGGTTCGAAGAACGGGTCCTTCTCGTCCGGCGAGGACGCGGTGATCGCGGCGGCCGGGACGACCCAGATCGAAACGCCTTCACCGCGGCGGGTGTACAGGTCGCGGGCGTTGCGCAGGGCCAGCTCCGCGTCGGGGGCGTGCAGGCTGCCGGCGTGGGTGTGGGAGAGGCCGCGCCGGGAGCGCACGAAGACCTCCCACAGGGGCCAGTCGGTGGTGCTCATGCTCGCTCCGCTCCTGTCTCGTGTCCTGCCTCACCGGTGCCGTCCGTGCCGCCGGTGTGTTTGGCCGCGTAGGCGGCGGCCGCTTCCCGCACCCATGCGCCCTCGGTGTGGGCGCGTCGGCGCTGGGTGATCCGCTGTTCGTTGCACGGGCCGTTGCCCTTGAGGACCTGCCAGAACTCCGTCCAGTCGATCGGGCCGAAGTCGTAGTGCCCGCGCTCCTCGTTCCACCGCAGGTCCGGGTCGGGGAGGGTGAGGCCCAGGGACTCGGCCTGGGGGACGCAGATGTCGACGAAGCGCTGGCGCAGCTCGTCGTTGGAGTGGCGCTTGATCTTCCATTCCATCGACTGCGCCGAGTGCTGGGACTCGTCGTCGGGCGGGCCGAACATCATCAGCGAGGGCCACCACCAGCGGTCGACGGCGTCCTGTGCCATCGCGTGCTGTTCCGGGGTGCCCTTGGCGAGGGCCAGCAGCAGCTCGTAGCCCTGGCGCTGGTGGAAGGACTCCTCCTTGCAGATCCGCACCATCGCGCGGGCGTACGGGCCGTAGGAGCAGCGGCACAGCGGTACCTGGTTGGTGATCGCGGCGCCGTCCACCAGCCAGCCGATCGCGCCGACGTCGGCCCAGGTCAGCGTCGGGTAGTTGAAGATCGAGGAGTACTTCTGGCGGCCGCTGTGCAGCTTGTCGAGCAGCTCGTCGCGGCTGGTGCCGAGGGTCTCGGCCGCGCTGTACAGGTACAGGCCGTGACCGGCTTCGTCCTGGACCTTGGCCATCAGGATCGCCTTGCGGCGCAGGGAGGGCGCGCGAGTGATCCAGTTGGCCTCCGGCTGCATGCCGATGATCTCGGAGTGGGCGTGCTGCGCGATCTGCCGGACCAGCGTCGCGCGGTAGGCGTCGGGCATCCAGTCGCGGGGTTCGATGCGTTCGTCTGCGGCCACGGCCGCGTCGAAGGCGTGCTGGTAGGCCGCCGTGTCGACGGTGTCCGGTGCGCTGTCCGCCTCCGTACGGGCCGTGCGCTGCGCGGCTGCTGTGGCCATGCGGTCCCCCTGACCTCGGGCTCTTCGGTGAACCTGTCCCGACCGATCGTTCGGTCCGTGCGGAATCAATGGTGTGCCGGGGCGGTGTGGGGTGTCAACCGCTGTGGAAAACTCGGTGGACGGCCTGTGGACAAGGAAGTGGCAGAGCGGGTACGGCCCGGCGCCCGAGCCGTACGGCGTGGCGAGGACCACGGCCGGGGGCCCCTACCCGGGGCTGCGCCCGGTGGCCGGGGCTGAGTACCGTTCCGTGGACGCCGAGAGCGGCGTACGTGAATCATGGGGCGTTCGTGGCGGGCGCCGCATCACGGAGCTGGACCACTGAGCCGAACGACTGAGCCGAAACGGGGACGGGGCGGAATGGACGCGTACGACGAGGATCCGGGGGCCCGACCCGGGCCCAGCGGGCCGGCGGGGGCGCGTGTCCCGGAGAAACCCCCGGCCGACGCCGACTTCCCGGCCGACGCAGACGCCCCGGCTGACGTCAACGCCCCGGAGGACGCGGACGCGGCGGATCGTGAGGATGCCGCCGCGGACGACGACTCCCGCGACGCGGACGGCGCGCCGCCGGCCCCGGTGGGGCGGGGAGGGCGAGCGGTCGGAGGAGCTGTGCCTTCCCAAGAGGCCCGCGGGAACCGGGGACCTCGGCAGGCCCGGGCAGCGCAGAAAGACCTTCAGGAAGACCTCCGGGCCATATCGGCCACGCCGACCACATCAGCCACATCAGCCACATCAGCCACTACGCCAGCCACACCAGCCGCGCCGGCCACATCAGCCGCGCCGGCCACATCAGCCGCGCCGGCCTCGGCGGTCGCGACGGCTCCGACGGACGAGCCCGGTATGCCCGCGCCCCCCGCCCCAGGGGACGAGTCCGACGTCACTCCGCCGCCCTCCGCCCCCCGTACCGGCGTAGCCGCTCTCTCCCCCCGCTACCAGGTCGCCGCGGCGCTGGCGCTCGCGGTGGTCGGTGTCGCCGCCTGCGTGCATCTGCTGATGGTGTTTCTCAGCCTTGCCCCCGCGAACACGGTCACCAAGCAGCACGGCAAGGCGGTGGAGCAGTGGGTGTACCCGGAGTTCGAGCAGAACTGGAAGCTGTTCGCCCCCAACCCGCTGCAGCAGAACATCGCCGTCCAGGCGCGGGCCGAGGTGCGGATGAAGGACGGCAGCCTGCGCACCACCGGCTGGACCGACCTGTCCGCCCAGGACGGTGCCGCCATCGACGGCAACCCGGTGCCCAGTCACACCCAGCAGAACGAGCTGCGCCGCGCCTGGGACTTCTTCGTCGCCACGCACACCGCCGACAACCGTCCCGTCGGCATGCGCGGTTCCCTCTCCGAGCAGTACGTGCGCCGGATCGTCGTGATGCGCCTGTACCGGACCGATCCGATCAGCCGGGACGGCGTCATCCAGCGGGTGCAGGTCCGTTCCGGCACCACCAACGTGCAGCCGCCCGCCTGGAGCCGTGAGCGGGTGTCCGACAAACCGGTCTACCGCGTGGTGCCCTGGTGGACGGTGACCGCCGAAGAGGCCGCCGGAGGTGTGCGGTGAACCAGTTCTCCCTGAGCCTGTCGCGCGGGATCGCCCGTGTGACCGGGGCGGCCCTGGGGCCGTACCAGAGTGCCGTGATCCGTATCGGCTTCGCCGGGACCTGGCTGCTGTTCCTGCTGCGCGAGTTCCCCCACCGCCAGGAGCTGTACGGCCCGGCCGGGCCGTGGGGCTGGAACCTCGCCAAGGAGCTGACCGCCGACAACCACGCCTTCACGACCCTGCTGTGGTCGGAGGGGCAACTGTGGTTCGAGTGCTGCTACGCGCTGGCGGTCCTCGCCAGTGCGGCGCTGCTGCTCGGCTGGCGCACCCGGACGGCGTCCGTGCTGTTCATGGTGGGTGTGCTGTCGCTGCAGAACCGCAGCGTCTTCGTCGGTGACGGCGGCGACAACGTCCTGCACCTGATGTCCCTGTATCTCGTGTTCACGCGGTGTGGACAGGTGTGGTCACTGGACGCACGGCGGGTGGCGCGCGCCGGGGCGGCACGCGCGCGTGGGGAGCGGGTTTCCGCCGACCGGTTGGGGCCGGCGCTGTGGGCAGTGCTCGGCCTGGCGCTGCTCCTGGCGACGTTCACCGGCCGCTTCGACAACGGCTGGCTGATCCCGGCGCTGCTGTGGACGGCCTGGGCCGTGCTCGGCCTGTGGTGGGCCGTCGGCCGCTGGGCGAAGTCCCCCGAGCCGCGGATGCTGCTGGACGTCGTCGCCAACGTCCTGCACAACGGCGCGCTGTTCGTGATCATGGCGGAGGCCTGTCTGATCTACGCGACGGCCGGCTGGTACAAGATCCAGGGCTCGCGCTGGCAGGACGGCACCGCCGTCTACTACCCCCTCCACCTGGACTACTTCTCGCCCTGGCCCGGACTCGCCGACCTGATGTCCTCCAGCGGGACGATCATGTTGGTCGCCGCCTACGGCACGGTCATGGTGCAGGTCGCCTTCCCCTTCACCCTGTTCAACCGGCGGGTCAAGAACGTCCTGCTGGTGGTGATGATGCTCGAGCACGCGGTGATCGCAGTCGTCCTCGGGCTGCCGTTCTTCTCGCTGGCGATGATCACCGCGGACGCGGTCTTCCTGCCCACACCGTTCCTGCGCCGGCTGGGTGCGCTGGTGGCACGCGGGCGTGCGCGGATCGTCCGGCGTGGCGACCGTACGGTGCCCGCGCCCCGCACCTCCCCCGAAGCGACGCCTGAAGAGACGTCCGAAGCGACACTCGAAGAGACGCCTGAGGGAAGCGCGCAGGGCCGACGGGGGCCTGCCCGTGCGAGCGCGGCCGAGGGTGGGGGAGGGTTCACGGCATGACCGACCCGCTGACCCGCTGGCGCGCGCACGCCGGTGCCGCCGTGCTGCTCGACGGCTTCCATGCCCTCAAGCACGCGCTGCGCTTCGGGGCCGAGATCCCGGTGGCGGTCACCACCGACCGGCGGGCCGCGCTCGCCCTCGCCGGGGAACTGGCCGAAGACGTACGGGAGGCGCTGGACGCGCTGCTCACGGAGGTGTCCGCGCAGACGTACGCCTCCCTCGTCCCGCGGCCCCACCCGACCGGCGTGGCCGCGCTCGCCGTACGGCCGTCACGCGAGGACAACCTGCGCGCGCTGGCCCGCACGCCGCGCACCGCCCCGGTCGTGGTCCTGGACAACCCCCGCAACCTGGGCAACGCCGGGGCCGTGATCCGGCTGGCCGCCGGTTTCGGGGCGACCGGGGTGGTCACCACGGGCACGCTCGACCCCTGGCATCCCACGGTGGTCCGCGGCGGCGCCGGCCTGCACTTCGCGACCGCCGTGGAACGCCTCGGCGTCGACGAGTTGCCGGCCGGCCCCCTGTTCGCGCTCGACCCGGAGGGCGAGGACATCCGGGGCACCGAGCTGCCCGACGACGCCGTGCTGGCGTTCGGCTCGGAGCGCAGCGGACTGTCGGCCGAGCTGCGCGCGCGTGCCGACCATCTGCTGGCCCTGCCGATGCGCCCCCAGGTCTCCAGCTACAACCTCGCCACCAGCGTGGCGATGACGCTGTACCACTGGAGCGCCACCGGGGGCGCGGTCCCGGCTCCCTAGGCCTCCCGGCGCACCTCGACGACCCGGAACCGGTTCGCCACGAACGCGCCGTCGCACAGTGCGGCGTTCGCCGCCGGGTTGCCGCCCGAGCCGTGGAAGTCGGAGAACGCCGCCGTCTGGTTGACGTACACCCCGCCGGTCAGGTTGAGCGACAGCTGGGCCGCCTCCTGCAGGCACACCTCCTCGACGGCCTGCTCGACCTCGGGGTCGGTGGTGTAGGCGCCGACCGTCATCGCGCCCTTCTCGCGGACCGTGCGGCGCAGCAGCTCCACCGCGTCGGTCACCGAGTCGACGGCCACGGCGAAGGAGACCGGGCCGAAGCACTCGCTCATGTAGGCGGCCTCGTCGTCCGGCTTGGCGCCGTCCAGCTTGACGAGAACGGGCGTGCGGACCACCGCGTCCGGGAACTCCGGGTTGGTGATCTCCCGGGAGGCGAGGGCGACTTCACCGAGGCCGGCGGCGGCTTCCAGGCGGGCCTTGACGTCGGGGTTGACGATGGCGCCCAGCAGCGCGTTCGCGCGCGTGTCGTCGCCGAGGAGGCCGTCGACCGCGCGGGCGATGTCGGCGCTGACCTCGTCGAAGGTCTTGGCGCCCTGCTCGGTCCGGATGCCGTCCCGGGGGATCAGCAGGTTCTGCGGGGTGGTGCACATCTGGCCGCTGTACAGGGACAGCGAGAACGCCAGGTTGGACAGCATGCCCTTGTAGTTGTCCGTGGAGTGCACGATCACCGTGTTGACGCCGGCCTTCTCGGTGTAGACCTGCGCCTGGCGGGCGTTGGCCTCCAGCCAGTCGCCGAAGGACGTCGACCCGGTGTAGTCGATGATCCGGATCTCGGGGCGGGTGGCGAGGGTCTTGGCGATGCCCTCGCCGGGGCGCTCGGCGGCCAGCGCGACCAGGTTCGGGTCGAAGCCGGCCGCGGCGAGCACGTCCCGGGCCACCTGCACGGTCAGCGCGAGCGGCAGCACCGCGCGCGGGTGCGGCTTGACCAGGACCGCGTTGCCGGTCGCCAGGGAGGCGAACAGGCCCGGGTAGCCGTTCCAGGTCGGGAAGGTGTTGCAGCCGATGACCAGGCCGATGCCGCGCGGCACCGGGGTGAACTGCTTGCTGAGGACGAGCGGGTCGCGCTTGCCCTGGGGCTTGTTCCACTCCGCCGTCCCGGGCGTGCGGACCTGCTCCGCGTACGCGTACGCCACCGCCTCCAGGCCGCGGTCCTGGGCGTGCGGGCCGCCCGCCTGGAACGCCATCATGAACGCCTGGCCGCTGGTGTGCATGACCGCGTGCGCGAACTCGTGCGTCCGGTCGCTGATCCGCTTGAGGATCTCCACACAGACCGCGGCCCGCAGCTCGGCGCCCGCGTCCCGCCAGGCCCGCTGCCCGGCCTTCATCGCCGGCAGCAGGGTGTCGATGTCCGCGTGCGGGTAGGTCACGCCCAGCTCGATGCCGTACGGCGAGACCTCACCGCCCACCCAGTCGTCCGTGCCGGGCTGGCCGAGGTCGAGGCGGGTGTTCAGCAGGGCGTCGAAGGCGGCCTTGCCCGCCGCCGCGTCCAGGCTGCCGTTCTCGCCGTAGGCCTTGGGATGCTCGGGGTGCGGGGACCAGTACGCGCGCGTACGGATCGCTTCCAGCGCCTGGTCAAGGGTGGGCCGGTGCTTGGCGATCAGCTCGTCGGTGGGCAGTTCGGCGGTGGCCATGCGGGACCAACTCCTCGTCTGGAGAACTCTTCGTCGAGTTCGTCGACCTGGCAGAAAGAGCAGCGGGATCGGGCGGTCAGAGCTAGAGTAACCGAACGATCGGTCGGGACAAGGGGGTCCGCCGCATCTGTGGAAAACGTCGTGCGGGAGGATCGCGCACATGACAGCACTCGACCTCAGCAGCCCCGTGGCCGTCGTCGGCACCGGCACCATGGGCCAGGGCATCGCCCAGGTCGCGCTGGTCGCCGGCCACCCGGTGCGGCTGTACGACGCCGTCGCCGGGCGCGCCCGGGACGCGGCCGCAGCGATCGGCGCCCGCCTCGACCGGCTCGTGGCGAAGGGACAGCTCACCGGCGCCGACCGGGACGCGGCCCGCGCCCGCCTCGATCCGGCGGAGAGCCTCGCGGAGCTGGCGGACTGCGGCCTGGTCGTCGAGGCCGTCCTGGAGCGGCTGGACGTCAAACAGCAGCTCTTCGGCGAACTGGAGGAGATCGTCGCCGAGGACTGCCTGCTGGCCACCAACACCTCCTCGCTGTCGGTGACCGCCATCGGCGGCGCCCTGCGCCATCCCGGCCGCTTCGCGGGCCTGCACTTCTTCAACCCGGCGCCGCTCCTGCCGCTGGTCGAGGTCGTCTCCGGGTTCGCCACCGACGTCACGTCGGCCACGCGCGCGTACGAGACCGCCCGCGCCTGGGGCAAGACCCCGGTGGCCTGCGCCGACACCCCGGGTTTCATCGTCAACCGGATCGCCCGGCCGTTCTACGCCGAGGCCTTCGCGGTCTACGAGGCCCAGGCCGCCGACCCGGCCACCATCGACGCGGTCCTGCGCGGGTCCGGCGGCTTCAGGATGGGCGCCTTCGAGCTGACCGACCTGATCGGGCAGGACGTCAACGAGTCCGTGACCCACTCCGTGTGGCAGGCCTTCTTCCAGGACGTGCGCTTCACCCCGTCCCTGGCCCAGCGCCGGCTGGTGGAGTCCGGCCGCCTCGGCCGCAAGACCGGGCACGGCTGGTACGACCACGCCGAAGGCGCCGAGCGCCCCGAGCCGCACACCGCCGACAAGGAGCAGCCGCCCGCGTACGTCGTCGCCGAGGGCGGCCTCGGCCCCGCGGCCGAACTGCTCACGCTGATCCGCGAGGCGGGAATCCAGGTCCGCGAGGAGGACGAGGACAACGGCACCCGCCTGGTGCTGCCGAGCGGTGGCCAGCTGGTCCTGGCCGACGGGCAGACCTGTGTCGAGTTCCGGGACGTCGTCCAGTTCGACCTCGCCCTGGACTACCGCGCGGCCACCCGGGTCGCGCTGTCCGCGTCCTCCGACACCTCGCCGCGGACCCTGGCCGAGGCCACCGGCCTCTTCCAGGCCCTCGGCAAGGACGTCAGCGTCATCGGCGACGTCCCCGGCATGATCGTCGCCCGTACGGTCGCCCGGATCATCGACCTCGCCCATGACGCCGTCGCCAAGGGTGTGGCCACCGAGGAGGACGTCGACACGGCCATGCGCCTCGGGGTGAACTACCCGCTCGGCCCGTTCGAGTGGGACCGCCGGCTCGGCCGCGAGTTCGCCTTCGACGTCCTGGACGAGATGCACGAGCGCGACCCCTCCGGACGTTACGCACCCTCCCTCGCGCTCTACCGCCACGCGTACGCCATCGACGACAAGCGGGAGGGCACCTCATGACCACGGCCAGGCGCGACACGTACACCCCCGAGACGCTGCTCTCCGTGGCCGTGCAGGTCTTCAACGAGCGCGGCTACGACGGCACCTCCATGGAGCACCTGTCCAAGGCGGCCGGCATCTCCAAGTCCTCGATCTACCACCACGTCAGTGGCAAGGAAGAGCTGCTGCGCCGGGCGGTCAGCCGCGCCCTGGACGGTCTGTTCGCCATCCTGGCGGAGGAGCACGCGTGCGTGGGGCGCCCCGTCGACCGGCTGGAACACGTCGTGCGGCGCATGGTCGAGGTGCTCATAGGCGAGCTGCCGTACGTGACGCTGCTGCTGCGGGTGCGCGGCAACACCGCCACCGAGCGGTGGGCGCTGGAGCGGCGCCGCGACTTCGACCACCGGGTCGCGGAACTGCTGAAGGCGGCTGCGGCCGACGGGGACGTACGCGGCGACGTCGAGGTCCGTCTGGCCACCCGGCTGGTCTTCGGAATGATCAACTCGATCGTGGAGTGGTACCGGCCGGACCCGCGGGGCGCCGGCGACCGAGAGGTGGCCGACGCGGTGGTCCGGCTGGCCTT
Source organism: Streptomyces sp. NPDC001135 (assembly GCF_053598395.1). Classification (NCBI taxonomy): domain Bacteria; kingdom Bacillati; phylum Actinomycetota; class Actinomycetes; order Kitasatosporales; family Streptomycetaceae; genus Streptomyces; species Streptomyces sp. NPDC001135. The sequence continues at coordinate 302,003 of NZ_JBSFKD010000003.1, forward strand.
CACGGGCCTGGGCCGGGACTGACCCTCACCCGTCGGGCTCCAGGTCCTCCTCCTCGAACACCAGCAGCGTGCGGGTGCTGAGCACCTCGGGGATCGCCTGGAGCCGGGTGAGGACCAGCTCGCGCAGCGCCCGGTTGTCGGGCGTGTGCACCAGCAGCAGGACGTCGAAGTCGCCGCCCACGAGGGCGATGTGGGAGGCGCCGGGCAGCTGTCTGAGCTGCTCGCGGACCGTGCGCCAGGTGTTCTGGACGATCTTCAGCGTGATGTACGCCGACGTGCCGTGACCCGCCCGCTCGTGGTCCACGCGCGCGCTGAACCCGCGGATGACGCCGTCCTCCACGAGCCGGTTGATACGCGCGTAGGCGTTGGCGCGTGAGACGTGGACGCGTTCGGCGACGGAACGTATCGAGGCACGGCCGTCCGCCTGGAGGATCTTCAGGATGTCCTGGTCGATGGCGTCCAGTGGACGGGGCGGCAGCGGGGCGCCGTCCTGCGGCCCGTCGGCCATTTGTTCAGCTGACATTGCCCCCCGCTCCCTCGCCGTGGACGTCCTGCATTCATTCCAGGTTGTGGAGAACCGTTTGTCCACAGCCTGGAGGCGCCTGTAGCCAAAATGTGCCGACGACCGAACAATCGGTTGGTGAGGCGCCTCACAGTCGACGCGTCTCCCGTAGCCGCTCCCACGAGGAGGTGCCGTCATGACGGTTCTGGAGCAGCGGGGCGCGTACCGGCCATCGCCGCCGCCCGCCTGGCAGCCCCGTATGGACCCCGCGCCGCTGCTGCCCGACGCCGAGCCCTATCGCGTCCTCGGCACCGAGGCGGCCGCCAAGGCCGACCCGGACCTGCTGCGCCGGCTGTACGCCCAGCTGGTGCGCGGCCGCCGCTACAACACGCAGGCCACCGCACTCACCAAGCAGGGCCGCCTCGCCGTCTACCCCTCCAGCACCGGCCAGGAGGCCTGCGAGGTCGCCGCCGCCCTGGCGCTCGAAGAGCGCGACTGGCTCTTCCCCAGCTACCGCGACACCCTCGCCGTCGTCGCCCGCGGTGTGGACCCCGTCGAGGCCCTCACCCTGCTGCGCGGCGACTGGCACAACGGCTACGACCCCCACACGCACCGCGTGGCCCCCCTCTCCACCCCGCTGGCCACCCAGCTCCCGCACGCCGTCGGCCTCGCGCACGCCGCCCGCCTCAAGGGCGACGACGTGGTCGCGCTCGCCCTGGTCGGCGACGGCGGCACCAGCGAGGGCGACTTCCACGAGGCCCTGAACTTCGCCGCCGTCTGGCAGGCGCCGGTCGTCTTCCTCGTGCAGAACAACGGCTTCGCCATCTCCGTCCCGCTCGCCAAGCAGACCGCCGCGCCCTCCCTGGCCCACAAGGCCGTCGGATACGGCATGCCGGGCCGGCTGGTCGACGGCAACGACGCCGCAGCCGTGCACGAGGTCCTCAGCGACGCGGTACGGCACGCGCGCGCAGGCGGCGGCCCGACCCTGGTGGAGGCGGTGACGTACCGGATCGACGCCCACACCAACGCCGACGACGCCACCCGCTACCGAGGCGACACCGAGGTCGAGGCCTGGCGCGCCCACGACCCGATCCGCCTGCTGGAATCCGAGCTCACCGCGCGTGGTCTGCTCGACGAGACCGGGATCGAGGCCGCCCGGCAGGACGCCGAGGCGATGGCCGCATCCCTGCGTGAACGCATGAACCGCGACCCCGAACTGGACCCCATGGCCCTCTTCGACCACGTCTACGCCGAGACCACCGCGCAGCTGCGCGAACAGCGCGACCTGCTCAGGGCCGAGCTGGAAGCCGAGCAGGAGCAGCACGGCGCACAGGAAGGCGGCGCCCGATGACCACCGTCGCCGTCAAGCCCGCCACCATGGCGCAGGCCCTCACGCGCGCGCTGCGCGACGCGATGGCCGCCGACCCCTCCGTGCACGTCATGGGCGAGGACGTCGGCACCCTCGGTGGCGTGTTCCGGGTCACCGACGGCCTCGCCAAGGAGTTCGGCGAGGACCGCTGCACGGACACCCCGCTCGCCGAGGCCGGCATTCTCGGCACCGCCGTCGGCATGGCCATGTACGGCCTGCGCCCGGTGGTGGAGATGCAGTTCGACGCGTTCGCCTACCCGGCGTTCGAGCAGCTCATCAGCCATGTCTCCCGGATGCGCAACCGCACCCGCGGGAGGATGCCCCTGCCGATCACCGTGCGCGTCCCCTACGGCGGCGGCATCGGCGGCGTCGAGCACCACAGCGACTCCTCCGAGGCCTACTACATGGCCACCCCGGGCCTGCACGTGGTCACGCCCGCGACGGTCTCCGACGCCTACGGCCTGCTGCGCCAGGCCATCGCCTCCGACGACCCGGTCGTCTTCCTGGAGCCCAAGCGGCTGTACTGGTCCAAGGACTCCTGGAACCCCGAGCACCCCACGGCCGTGGAACCCATCGGCCGCGCGGTGGTGCGCCGCCCCGGCACCGGCGCCACGCTCATCACCTACGGCCCCTCCCTGCCGGTCTGCCTGGAGGCCGCCGAGGCCGCACAGGCCGAGGGCTGGGACCTGGAAGTGGTCGACCTGCGCTCGCTGGTGCCGTTCGACGACGAGACGGTCTGCGCGGCGGTGCGGCGCACCGGACGTGCGGTCGTCGTCCACGAGGCCACCGGCTTCGGCGGACCGGGCGGCGAGATCGCGGCCCGGATCACCGAGCGCTGCTTCCACCACCTGGAGGCGCCGGTGCTGCGCGTGGCCGGCTTCGACATCCCCTACCCGCCCCCCATGGTGGAGCGGCACCACCTGCCCGGCGTCGACCGCATCCTGGACGCCGTGGCCCGGTTGCAGTGGGAGGCCGAGGGCTGATGGCACAGGTGCTGGAGTTCAAGCTCCCCGACCTCGGCGAGGGACTCACCGAGGCGGAGATCGTCCGCTGGCTGGTCCAGGTCGGCGACGTCGTCGCCGTCGACCAGCCGGTCGTCGAGGTCGAGACGGCCAAGGCGATGGTCGAGGTGCCCTGCCCCTACGGCGGTGTCGTCACCGCCCGGTTCGGCGAGGAGGGCACCGAACTGCCCGTTGGCGCACCGCTGTTGACGGTGGCCGTCGGCGAACCGGACGCGGCCGCCGAGCCGCAGGGATCCGGCAACGTCCTGGTCGGGTACGGCACCTCGGAAACGCCGGCCCGGCGCCGCAGGGTACGGCCGGCCCCGGCGGTGACGGGTACCGCGAACGGCAGCGCCGGTGCCGACAGCGCGCGGGCCACGAGCGCGCCCTCGGGGACCGGCCCGGACAGGCGGCACGGCCCGGCCGCGGCCTCCCGGGCGGGGCGACCGGACGCAACCGCGGCCTTGGCGGGGACGACGCCCAACGGGACGGCCCACGCGCGTGCGGGCGCACGGCACGTCGACGGTCCGGTGCCCGTGATCTCCCCGCTGGTGCGCCGGCTGGCCCGCGAGGGCGGTGTGGACCTGCGGCAGCTGGCGGGCTCCGGCCCGGACGGGCTGATCCTGCGCGCGGACGTCGAGGACGCCCTGCGGACCAGGGTGACCCTGGGCAGCCGTACGGCCGACGTGCCCGCCCCGGCGACGCACAGCCCCGCCGCGGCCCTGCCGGCACCCGCCGCCGCTTCGGGCACGCCCGGCGCGGGCATCCGCGTCCCCCTCAAGGGCGTGCGCGGTGCCGTCGCCGACAAGCTCTCCCGCAGCCGCCGGGAGATCCCGGACGCCACCTGCTGGGTCGACGCCGACGCGACCGAACTCATGCGCGCGCGTGCCGCGATGAACGCCGCGGGAGGGCCGAAGATCTCCCTGCTCGCGCTGCTCGCCCGCGTCTGCACGGCCGCACTCGCCCGGTTCCCCGAACTGAACTCGTACGTCGACACCGAGGCCCGTGAGGTCGTCCAGCTCGACCATGTCCACCTCGGGTTCGCCGCACAGACCGAGCGCGGGCTCGTCGTGCCGGTCGTCCGGGACGCGCACGCACGCGACGCCGAGTCACTGACCGCCGAGTTCGCCCGGCTCACCGAGGCCGCCCGCGCAGGGAAGCTGACGCCCGGGGAACTCACCGGCGGGACCTTCACGCTGAACAACTACGGGGTCTTCGGGGTCGACGGTTCCACGCCGATCATCAACCACCCCGAGGCGGCCATGCTCGGCGTCGGCCGGATCGTCCCCAAACCCTGGGTACACGAAGGCGAGCTGGCGGTACGACAGGTCGTCCAGCTTTCGCTCACCTTCGACCACCGGGTGTGCGACGGCGGCACAGCGGGCGGATTCCTGCGGTACGTGGCGGACTGCGTGGAACATCCGGCGGTGCTCCTGCGCACCCTGTGACGCCCGCGGGGCTCCTCGGGACATACTCGGGGGGTGACCGACAACGCCCCCGCCGCCCCGGAAGCGCCGGTGCCGTACGACGCCGTCGTGCTGGCCGGCGGCGCCGCCCGGCGGCTCGGCGGGGCCGACAAGCCCGGTCTGCGGGTCGGCGGCCGGGCGCTGCTCGACCGGGTTCTCACGGCCTGCGCGGGCGCCCGTACGACCGTCGTGGTGGCCGACCGGCGGCCCACCGCGCGGCCGGTGCGCTGGGCGCGCGAGGAGCCGCCCGGCGCCGGACCGGTCGCCGCGCTGGCGGCCGGCCTCGGACTCACCACCGCCGAGCACACCGTCGTCCTCTCCGCCGACCTGCCCTTTCTCCGGCCGGACACGCTGCGGCGCCTGCTGACCGCCCTGGGCGGCACCGGGGCCGAGGGCGCGCTGCTCACCGACGCCGACGGCCGCGATCAGCCGCTCGTGGCCGCCTACCGCACCGCCGCGCTCCGCCGCGAGCTGGCCGCCCTCGCTTCCGGCCCGGACGGCCTGACCGGGCTGCCCCTGCGCCGGCTGACCGGCACCCTCCGCCTCACCCGCGTCCCGGACCCGCTCGCGTCCTTCGACTGCGACACCTGGGACGACATCGCCGACGCCAGGGCACGCATCAGGGAGCATGGGCACGTGTTGGATGAATGGATCTCCGCAGTCAAGGCCGAACTGGGCATCGACCTGGATGTCGACACCGGCGTCCTGCTCGACCTGGCGCGTGACGCCGCGCACGGCGTGGCCCGGCCCGCCGCCCCACTGACCACCTTCCTCGTCGGCTATGCCGCGGCCCAGGGCAAGGGAGGCCCCGAGGCGGTCGCCGAGGCCGCCCGCAAGGCGGCCGCGCTCGCGCTGCGCTGGGAAGAGGAGAACAACCAGGGCGACAGCGGGGGCCCGAGCGCCCCGGACGCCTGATGACCGCCCCCGGAACGCGGGCCGCGGCGCCCGCCGAGGACAGCGACGACCTCGACGTCGAGGAGGCCCTGGCCCTGGTGAGGGAAGCCAAGGACGACCACGGGAGCCAGGGCCAGGTGCCCGCCCCGGCACCGGACGCACACAGCGAGCGGCACCGGGCCACGCCCTGGCCCCAGGCCCGTGAGATCGCCGCTCGCGCCGCCCGTACCCGCGTCCGCCCCGCCCCCGTCACCGTGCCGCTCGCCGACGCCCTCGGCCTCGCCCTGGCCGCCCCGCTCGACGCGCTGACCGACCTGCCCTCCTTCGACACCTCCGCGATGGACGGCTGGGCGGTCGCCGGACCCGGTCCCTGGGACGTACGGGACGAGGGGGTGCTCGCCGGGCATGCGCAGCCCGAGCCGCTCACCGACGGCGAGGCGGTCCGCATCGCGACCGGCGCGCGTATCCCGGCCGACACCACGGGCGTCCTGCGCAGCGAGCACGGCCGGATCGACGCACAGGGCCGGCTCCACGCCACCCGGGAGATGGCGCACGGCCAGGACATCCGCCCACGCGCCCAGGAGTGCCGCAGCGGTGACCAGCTGCTCCCCCTCGGCACCGTGGTCACCCCCGCCGTCCTGGGCCTGGCCGCGGCGGCCGGATACGACACCGTCACCGCCGTGCCGCGCCCGCGCGCCGAAGTCCTCGTGCTTGGCGGCGAATTGCTGAACGCGGGCCTGCCGCACGACGGGCTGATCCGGGACGCGCTCGGTCCCATGCTGCCGCCCTGGCTGCGCGCGCTCGGCGCCGAGGTCGTCGCGGTGCGCCGGATCGGCGACGACGCCGAGGACCTGCACCGGGCCGTCACCGACTCCGAAGCCGACCTCATCGTGACCACCGGCGGCACGGCGGCCGGCCCCGTGGACCATGTCCATCCCGTCCTGGAACGCATCGGCGCCGAACTCCTCGTCGACGGCGTCAAGGTGCGCCCCGGCCACCCCATGCTGCTGGCTCGCACCAAGGACTGCCAGCACCTCGTCGGCCTGCCCGGCAACCCCCTCGCGGCCGTCTCCGGCCTGCTCACGCTCGCGGAGCCGCTGCTGCGCACCCTCGCCGCCCACCCGGCGCCCGAGCCGTACACGCTGCCGCTCAGGGAGGCGGTCCAGGGGCACCCGTACGACACCCGGCTCATCCCCGTGGTGCTGCGCGGCGACCTTGCCGTACCGCTGCACTACAACGGTCCGGCCATGCTCCGCGGCGTCGCCGCCGCCGACGCGCTGGCTGTCGTACCGCCGGGCGGGGCCCGGCAGGGCGAGGAGGCGGAGCTGATCGATCTGCCGTGGGCGGCGGCCGGAATCGGGGTGTGTTTCACGTGAAACACCCGGGGCGCCCATCCGGGAGGGAGCGGGTCTGCCGCCAGGACGCCATGCCTGGGGAGTAGCGTCGCGCGCATGCATGCGATCACGATTCCCGAACCTGGTGGTCCCGAGGCACTGGTGTGGGCGGAGGTCCCCGACCCGGAGCCCGGCGAGGGCGAAGTGCTGGTCGAGGTGGTGGCCAGCGCCGTCAACCGTGCCGACATCATGCAGCGGCAGGGCTTCTACGACCCGCCGCCCGGCGCCTCCCCCTACCCCGGCCTGGAGTGCTCGGGCAGGATCGCCGCGCTCGGCTCCGGTGTGTCCGGCTGGGCCGTCGGCGACGAGGTGTGTGCGCTGCTCGCGGGCGGCGGTTACGCCGAGAAGGTCGTCGTACCGGCCGGGCAGCTGCTGCCCGTGCCCGAGGGCGTCGACCTCAAGCAGGCGGCCGCGCTGCCCGAGGTGGTCTGCACGGTCTGGTCCAACGTGTTCATGGTCTCCCATCTGCGGCCCGGTGAGACGCTCCTCGTGCACGGGGGGTCCAGCGGCATCGGGACCATGGCCATCCAGCTCGCCAAGGCCGTCGGCGCCAAGGTCGCGGTGACGGCCGGTACGAAGGAGAAGCTGGAGCGCTGTGCCGCGCTGGGCGCGGACATCCTCATCAACTACCGCGAGCAGGACTTCGTCGCCGAGATCAAGCAGGCCACCGAGGGTGCGGGGGCCGATGTGATCCTCGACAACATGGGGGCGAAGTACCTGGACCGCAATGTCCAGGCGCTCGCCGTCAACGGGCGCCTCTCGATCATCGGTCTGCAGGGCGGGGTCAAGGGTGAGTTGAACATCGGTGCGCTGCTCGGCAAGCGGGCCGCGATCAGTGCGACCTCGCTGCGGGCACGGCCGCTCACGGAGAAGGCGGCGATCGTGGCCGCGGTGCGGGAGCATGTGTGGCCGTTGCTTGCCGGGGGGCATGTCCGGCCGGTTGTCGATCGGGAGCTGGCGATGGGGGAGGCGGCTGAGGGCCACCGGGTGGTGGAGGAGAGCGGGCATGTCGGCAAGGTGCTGCTGGTGACGTCGTAACGCCGGGGCGCTGGTGCGGCGCTCTGCGTCGGCGGCCGGGGCTGGGTTCCGCTCGCCGGCGTCTACGGGTGCCTCCCCCGCAGAGCGTTCCTTCAGCGCCCGCCTGTGCCGCCTCACCGGTGCGGCTGTCCGCGACTGCCTGCGGGTTCCGCGTACGGCGGCCGGTCAGGTGTGCGTCCGTGACCGCGTCAGCCCCTGCGGAGTCTGAGGGCCAGGAAGGCCAGGCCGAGGCCGAGGCCTATGAGGACCAGGCCGCTGCCCAGGGGGAGGATCTGCAGGACCGGCCCGGTGGTGTTCTCGTTCTGCCGGGCCGCGTTCTGGGCCGGGGCGCTGGCGGGGTCGAGGCCGGCCTCGTGGGGGACGGCCGACGGTGTCGCGGCCGGGAGGTCCGCGGTCTCCGGCTCCTCCGGCCGGCCGGAGTCCGGCGCCCGGGTGGGCACGGGGTCGTCGTCGCCCTCCACCTCCGCCGCCGGCCCGTCCGGTCGGCCGGGCCTCAGCCGGCCCTCGCCCGCACGGCTGCCCGCACGGGTCGGCTCGACGGCCGCCGGGCGGTACGAGGCGGAGGCGGAATCGGAGGGTATGGGAACGAGGGTGGGACCGGCGGTGGGCGGCCCCTGGTGGTCATGATCGTGACCGGGTGGCTTCGTGCGCTCCGGGGGCTCGGGGCGCTCGGCACCGGCACCCCCCGCGTGTGCGTGGACCGAGGGCCCAAAGGACCCTGGATGCCCCGAGGGCTCCGCGGAGGCGGGACGGGGTGGGTGTCCCGGGGCGGTGGCGTTCCCGGGTGCGGGCCCGGCGGCGTACGCGACCGTGCCGTACAGGGCGACGGTGCCGTACGCGGGAAGGGCCGCCCCGAGGGCGAGCAGCAGTCGTACGCAGGGGAACGTGATGCGCAGCCATGGAGTCACGTCGGTGACCTCCCTGAGCCCCGATGTCGTGATCGATGAATAACGGACGGAAATAAGCCTCACATTCAATGGCAAACAGGGCATTTCAGAATGCTCCGTTGGGTCTAAACGGTGGATCAGCCCCATGAGGGGGCACCACGGTGATGAGGTGTACGGGTGCGAGAGAATGGCGGCATGGAGATGCCGAGGAACGAACGGTCGCCGGAGAGTCCCCAGATCCTCGTCGTGGGCCAGGACGGGATGGCGCTCGGCGGCGGCAACGGGGACGACGACTCCCGAGAGACTCCGCTGACGGAGCAGGTCGAGCAGCCTGCCAAGGTCATGCGGATCGGCAGCATGATCAAGCAGCTCCTGGAGGAGGTGCGCGTGGCTCCCCTGGACGAGGCGAGCCGGGTGCGGCTCAAGGAGATCCACGCCAGCTCGGTGAAGGAGCTGGAGGACGGCCTCGCGCCGGAGCTGGTCGAGGAACTCGAGCGGCTCTCCCTGCCGTTCACCGACGACGTGACCCCGAGCGACGCGGAACTGCGGATCGCCCAGGCACAGTTGGTGGGCTGGTTGGAAGGCCTCTTCCACGGGATCCAGACGACGCTGTTCGCCCAGCAGATGGCCGCGCGGGCCCAGCTGGAGCAGATGCGCCGCGCGCTTCCGCCGGGCATGACCGGCCATGAGGGCGGCGACGACCACCGCACCGGCGGCCGTTCGGGCGGACCGTACCTGTAACACCCCGGGCTGTGGCTGCAACAGCCCGGGCCGTACCTGAATCAACCCGGGCCGTACCGGAAACGCCCCGGGCCGTACCTGAAACGAGCGGGGCCCGGCACGGAAGGTGCCGGGCCCGGCCTTTGGGCGAGAAGCCCGTCAGTACCTCGGTTCTCAGGCGGGATTGCCGGTCGAGACGCTCAGCTCGATGGTGACCGGGCCCTTCGGGTCCACGTCCGTGCCCGCGCTGGGGAACTGGTCCAGCACCGTGCCGTCGCCCCAGGTGTTGCCCTCCACGGGCTTGATCGTGTACTTCCATTTCGCGGCCTGGAAGCACGCCTTCACGGAGGTGATGTCCTTGTACTGGAAGTTGGGCACTTCGACCTTGTTGGGGTCGCTGATCGACTCCTCCGGCTCCGTGCACTTCTCCTTGTCGATCACCCGGCTCGTGTCCGGCCCGCGATAGCCCGGCTTGTGGGAGCTGGACGCGGAGGCACTCGCCCCGCCCTGGCCGCCCTTGTCGTCACTGCCGTTGTTCAGCGTCAGCGCGATCACCAGGGCGACGACCGCGACGAGCGAGACCGCGACCGAGCCGATGATCACCGGCTTGTTGCTCCTGCCCCCGCCGGAGACCGGAGCGGACGGCTGCGGCGAGACCGTGTACGGCGGCGGGGTCGGCGCGGCCTGCGGAGCCTGCGGGCCGTAACCCAGGGGAGGCGGCGTCTGGTAGCCGCCCTGCTGCGGGTAGCCGTAGGACGGGGCGGGGGCGGGGGTCTGCGGCGCGCCGTACGGACCGGCCGTGTACGGCGTCTGGACCGGTCCGGGGGCCGTCTGGGCGGTCTGGCCTACCGGCGGGAACACCGCGGAGCCGACGCCCGCGCCGCTCTGCGTCGGCGCGGCGCCCGGCACGATGCTGGGCGCGGTCGCCTGGAAGGAGGCGGCGACGCGCAGGCACTCGTCGCGCATGGCCTCGGAGGTCGGGAAACGCTCGTTCGGGTTCTTCTTCAGCGCGCGGGCGACCAGGGCGTCCACCGCCGGGGGCAGGGACCGGTTGATCGACGAAGGAGCCACCGGCTCCTCCTGGACATGGGCGTAGGCGATCGCCAGCGGTGAGTCCGCCTCGAACGGCAGCCGTCCGGTGACCAGCTGGAACAGCATGATGCCGACCGAGTACAGGTCGGAGCGGGCGTCCACGCCGCGGCCGAGGGCCTGCTCGGGCGAGAGGTACTGCGGGGTGCCGACGACCATGCCGGTCTGCGTCATCGACGTCACACCGGACTGCATGGCGCGGGCGATGCCGAAGTCCATGACCTTGACCACGCCGCGCTTGGTCACCATCACGTTGCCCGGTTTGATGTCGCGGTGGACCAGCCCCATCTCGTGGCTGATCTCCAGCGCCGCCAGCACGTCCGCGGTGACCTTGAGCGCCTTGTCGGCGGGCATCGCGCCGTACTGCCGGATGTCCTCCTCGAGGACGGAGCCCAGCGGGCGGCCCTCGACGTACTCCATGACGATGTACGGAGTCGTCAGACCGCCGAGGTCGTCCTCGCCGGTGTCGAAGACGGAGACGATGTTGGTGTGCGTGAGCTTGGCCACGGCCTGGGCCTCGCGGCGAAAGCGCTCACGGAATGCCTGTTCCCGGCCGAGTTCCGTGTGGAGCGTCTTGATCGCGACCTGGCGGTCGAGCACGGCGTCGTACGCCAGGTGCACCGAGGCCATGCCGCCCTCGCCGAGCAAGTCGCGCAGCTGGTAGCGGCCGCCGGCCAGCGCCTGCCCCGCGTACCGCCCGTGTGCGCCGTCCTGGCTCATCTTTCCGCGTCCCCCACTGGCCGTCCGGCGTGTTCACTCATCGCACGGGCCTTGATCGAATGTGTCATTCCCGGCCAAGTCTGCCCCAGGGCACCGACACGTCAAGCGCGGTGCCCGTTCCGTGACCGTACGCGCAAGAAGCGTCGCGCAAGCGTTACAGGGGGCGTACGACGGGTGCACAGAATTTGCACGACAGCGCGTGCTACAGGTTTCATGGCCGGTCCGGCTCCGGCCGGTCCGGGTTCCGGTTCCGAACCGGTGGCTCGCGCGGAGGCTGTAGCGTGGCCGACGGAGACCGTGACAACACCGCGCGCACCGCGGGCAGAAACGACGGCGAGGACTGATGGCACAGACGCAGCGCGCCCAGGGCCCGTCCGACCCCGAGGCGAGTGGCGGCGGTATGTCGGACGCGCCGGAGATGTGGGGCAACGGCGGGCTCGTCGGCGACGGCCGCTACCGGCTGACCCACCGGCTCGGCCGGGGCGGCATGGCCGAGGTGTTCGCGGCCGAGGACGTCCGTCTGGGCCGTACGGTCGCGGTCAAGCTGCTCCGCGCGGATCTTGCCGAGGACCCGGTCTCCAAGGCCCGCTTCACGCGCGAGGCACAGTCGGTCGCCGGCCTCAACCACCATGCGATCGTCGCCGTGTACGACTCCGGCGAGGACGTCGTCGGCGGCCAGTCCGTGCCGTACATCGTCATGGAGCTGGTCGAGGGCCGCACCATCCGCGATCTGCTGCTGAACGCCGAGGCGCCGGGTCCCGAGCAGGCCCTGATCATCGTCTCCGGGGTGCTGGAAGCGCTTGCCTACTCGCACCAGCACGGCATCGTGCACCGCGACATCAAGCCCGCCAACGTGATCATCACCCACAGCGGTGCGGTCAAGGTGATGGACTTCGGCATCGCGCGCGCCCTGCACGGCGCCTCGACAACGATGACGCAGACCGGCATGGTCATGGGCACGCCCCAGTACCTCTCCCCGGAGCAGGCGCTCGGCAAGGCCGTGGACCACCGCTCCGACCTGTACGCGACCGGCTGCCTGCTGTACGAACTGCTCGCCCTCCGGCCCCCGTTCACCGGCGAGACCCCGCTGTCGGTGGTCTACCAGCACGTCCAGGACATCCCGACCCCGCCCTCGGAGTTCTCCGACGGCTGCCCGCCGGAGCTGGACGGCCTGGTCATGCGCTCGCTCGCCAAGGAGCCGGACGACCGGTTCCAGACGGCCGAGGAGATGCGCGGCCTGGTCCAGTACGGCCTGCAGATGCTCTACGAGGCGGGCGGTCACACCGGCACCTGGAACACCGGCCCGGTGGAGGCGCACGACGGCCGGCACACCCCGGCGGGCGGCTTCACCGGCACCACCGCGATGCAGCACCCGGGCGAGTTCGGCCCCGGGACCGCGCAGATCCCGCAGCCGATCCTGCCCCAGGGCTACGGCAGAGGCGACGACGGCGGATTCGAGGGGCACGGCAACAAGGGCAGCGGCCGCGGCAAGGTGTGGATCCTCGCCGTCCTCGCGGTCATCGCGATCGCGGCGGGCGTCGCGATCGCGCTCAAGAGCACGGGCAGCCACACCGGCACCGGCACGGACACCAAGCCGACGACGACGCACTCGAAGCCCGCCAAGGAGCACTCGGACTCCCCGACGCCGTCGGACGACACCACCGACGAGCCCTCGGACACCACCACCGACAACGGCTCGGACACGAGCTCGGGCGGCTCCGGCTACACGCCGTCGGACCCGCAGACCTCGCAGTCGCAGTCCACGGGGCCCACGGACGAGCCGTCGGACCCGCAGACCAGCCCGTCGCAGTCCACGGACCCCACGACCGGCGGCACGGACGCGGGTACCACCGACGGCGGCACGGACGCGGGTACCACCGACGGCGGCACGACCACCGGGAACACCGCGGACGGCGGCACGGACGCCGGTACCACCGACGCCGGGACCACCGCCGGGACCACCGCGGACGGCGGCACCGGCGTCCCCACCGGTTGAAGGACACCCACCGCGCACGGGACAGCGACCCCCTGAAGTCCCCGGGCGCGGACGCGGTCGTGCCGAGGTGACCCGGCCCGTGGCCGGGGGCGCTCACCGGACGAACGCGTCGCAGACCGCGTCGTACTCGCGGGTCCACCACACCGCGAGCGCCGACGCGGCCGGGAACTGGCAGTCCGCGCGCGTGTCACCGCGTTCGTAGTGCCAGCGCAGCATCCAGAAGTCGTTCAGCCGCTCCCACCACACCCGGTGCACGGCCGCCGCCAGCTCCGAGGGCGTGGCGCCGGCCGCGCGCCGGTACGCGCGCGCGTACGCGCGCACCTTCGGCAGGTCCAGGGCGCCCGCGGCCCGTACGAAGAAGATCGCGGCGGCGCGTACGGCCTCCTCGGCGCGGGGCTGCACCCCGAGCCGGTCCCAGTCGACGATGGCCGCCGGGGCGTCGTCCTTGTAGAGCAGGTTGAACGGGTGGAAGTCGCCGTGCACCCAGCCCACCGGCCCGCCGCGCGGCGGGCGCCGGTCCGCGTGCTGTTCCAGGAGCGCGCGGCGTTCCAGCAGGCGGTGCCGGGCGAGTTCGTCGAAGGCGTCGGCGGGGCGGTGCCGGCGCACCTGGGCGAGCAGGTCGTCGATGAGGGCGAAGGTGTCGTCCGGGTCGGCGCTCTCCACGGGGTGGGGGCTCGTGGCCGGCCGCGTGCGCCCCTTGGGTGGCATCACGCGCTCCAGACAGGCGTGCACGGCGCCCAGGAGCGCCCCGAGCCGTGCGCTCTCCCCGCGCGTGAGCTGGCCGCCGTGCCGGTGCCTGCCGTCGATCCAGGGGTGCAGGGCGTAGGCATGGCCGCCGACGACGGCGACCGTGCGGCCCTCGCGGTGCGCGAGCGGTACGGAGACCGGGACGCCGAGGTCGGCCAGGCGCTGGGTGGCGCGGTTGCGGCGCTCGATGGCGGCCGGGTCGGCGGTGTCGGGGTCGAAGTGGTGCTTGAGGAAGTAGCGGCCGCGGGTGGTGCACAGCCGGTAACCGCGGTTCAGCAGGCCCTGGTCGACGGGCTCACAGGTGAGGGCGGTACCGGCGGCGTACAGGCGGAGCAGGGCGCTGAGAGGGGGCGCATGGGGTACGGGGGGTGGTACACAAGAGCGCGGCACGCCGCAGATGCTAGGGCACGAAAAGCCGCTGTGAGCTGGGGCTTGTCACAGGCAGTCGCCGATGATCGCTTTCGGTCACGTGGCAGGCTTTATCAGAGAGTTCCGTCGCTTCCGCTCTTTTCCGCCTGCATACGGGCGACATAAGCGGCGGCCTGCGAGCGGCGCTGCATACCGAGTTTGGAAAGCAGACCCGAAACGTAATTCTTGATCGTCTTCTCGGCGAGATGCAAACGCTCGCCGATCTGGCGGTTGGTGAGTCCTTCGCCGATCAGTCCGAGGATTTTCCGCTCCTGCCCGGTCAGCCGCGCGAGCCTGTCGTCCGTGCGCGGGCCGCCGCCGTCGCGCAGCCGCTCCAGCACGCGCGCGGTGGCGACCGGGTCCAGCAGGGACTTCCCGGCCGCGACGTCCCGTACCGCCTGGAGCAGTTCGTTGCCGCGGATCGCCTTGAGGACGAAGCCCGAGGCGCCCGCCACGATCGCGTCTAAGAGGGCCTCGTCGTCCGCGAACGAGGTCAGCATCAGGCACCGCACCGTCGCGTCCTCGGAGCGGACCTCCCGGCACACCGCGACCCCGCTGCCGTCCGGCAGCCGCACGTCCAGCACCGCCACGTCGGGGCGGGTGGCCGGAATACGCACCAGCGCGTCGGCCGCCGTGCCGGCCTCACCGACCACCTCGATGTCCGGCTCCACGGAGAGCAGCTCGTGGACGCCGCGGCGGACGACTTCATGGTCGTCGAGGAGAAATACCCTGATTTTTCCCTCTCTGTGCACAGAATCAGTCTCACACACAAACTCTTCCCGTGAGCTGGGTCAGCGGGATAACGTGCCGGTGCTCCGGCCTTTCGCAAGGCTGTGACCAGCGCGCTTCCAGGCTTCTCCGATTTACTTGGAAATCCAAGCAAAATCGCAGGTCAGGTGGGGTTTCACAGATATGTGGAGCACTGGGTAACGTGATGGTTGCAGGGCGCTCGCCGGGGCACCTGTCACGCCTGTTCCCGGCCGAGTGGCACCCACCCCGTGCCCGGTGGTCGAAACAGGTGAGCCGCACTGGCCTACCGGCAACCCCGGGGGCCGGAACGACGGAGGAGCACACGTGACCGTGGACAGCAGTGCCGCGCGCAAGCCGCGACGCAGCGCCGCAGGCAAGGCCGGCACCACCGGCACCAAGACCGGCACCCGCAGCACCGCCGGGCGCGCCACGCGCGCGAAGAAGGACACCGAGCCGGAGCTCGTACAGCTGCTGACACCCGAGGGCAAGCGGGTCAAGAACGCCGAGTACGACGCCTACGTCGCCGGCATCACCCCCGACGAGCTGCGCGGCCTGTACCGCGACATGGTGCTCACCCGCCGCTTCGACGCCGAGGCCACCGCCCTGCAGCGCCAGGGCGAGCTGGGCCTGTGGGCCTCCCTGCTGGGCCAGGAGGCCGCCCAGATCGGCTCCGGCCGGGCGCTGCGCGACGACGACTACGTCTTCCCGACGTACCGCGAGCACGGCGTCGCCTGGTGCCGCGACGTCGACCCGACCAACCTGCTCGGCATGTTCCGCGGCGTGAACAACGGCGGCTGGGACCCCAACAGCAACAACTTCCACCTGTACACGATCGTCATCGGCTCCCAGACGCTGCACGCCACCGGCTACGCGATGGGCATCGCCAAGGACGGCGCGGACAGCGCGGTGATCGCCTACTTCGGCGACGGCGCGAGCAGCCAGGGCGACGTCGCTGAATCGTTCACCTTCTCCGCGGTCTACAACGCGCCCGTGGTGTTCTTCTGCCAGAACAACCAGTGGGCGATCTCCGAGCCGACCGAGAAGCAGACCCGCGTGCCGCTGTACCAGCGGGCGCAGGGCTACGGCTTCCCCGGTGTACGCGTGGACGGCAACGACGTGCTGGCCTGCCTCGCGGTCACCAAGTGGGCGCTGGAGCGCGCCCGCGAGGGCGAGGGCCCCACCCTGGTCGAGGCGTACACCTACCGCATGGGCGCCCACACCACCTCCGACGACCCCACCCGCTACCGGGGCGACGAGGAGCGGCAGGCCTGGGAGGCGAAGGACCCGATCCTGCGCCTTCGCCGGTACCTGGAGGCCGCGAACCTCGCGGACGACGGATTCTTCGCGGAACTCGAGGCCGAGTCCGAGACGTTGGGCAAGCGAGTGCGCGAAGCGGTCCGCGCCATGCCCGACCCGGACCACTTCGCCATCTTCGAGAACGTGTACGCGGACGGGCACGCGCTCGTCGACGAGGAGCGAGCCCAGTTCGCCGCCTACCAGGCGTCGTTCGCGGACGCAGAAGGGGGTCACTGAGATGGCCGAGAAGATGGCGATGGCCAAGGCCATCAACGAGTCGCTGCGCCGCGCCCTGGACACCGACCCCAAGGTCCTGGTCATGGGTGAGGACGTCGGCAAGCTCGGCGGCGTGTTCCGGGTGACGGACGGCCTGCAGAAGGACTTCGGCGAGAGCCGCGTCATCGACACCCCCCTCGCGGAGTCCGGCATCGTCGGCACCGCGATCGGCCTCGCCCTGCGCGGCTACCGCCCGGTGGTGGAGATCCAGTTCGACGGCTTCGTCTTCCCGGCCTACGACCAGATCGTCACCCAGCTCGCGAAGATGCACGCGCGCTCGCTGGGCAAGGTCAAGATGCCGGTCGTCGTCCGCATCCCCTACGGCGGCGGCATCGGCGCGGTCGAGCACCACTCGGAGTCCCCCGAGGCCCTGTTCGCCCACGTGGCGGGCCTGAAGATCGTGTCCCCGTCGAACGCGTCGGACGCGTACTGGATGATGCAGCAGGCCATCCAGAGCGACGACCCGGTGATCTACTTCGAGCCCAAGCGCCGCTACTGGGACAAGGCGGAAGTGGACGTCGAGGCGATCCCCGCGCCCCTGCACAAGGCGCAGGTCGTCCGCGAGGGCACCGACCTGACCCTGGCCGCCTACGGTCCGATGGTGAAGCTCTGCCAGGAGGTCGCCGCGGCGGCGGCCGAGGAGGGCAAGTCACTGGAGGTCCTGGACCTGCGCTCGGTCTCCCCCCTCGACTTCGACGCCATCCAGGCCTCGGTGGAGAAGACCCGCCGCCTGGTCGTGGTCCACGAGGCCCCGGTGTTCTTCGGCTCCGGCGCGGAGATCGCCGCCCGGATCACCGAGCGCTGCTTCTACCACCTCGAAGCCCCCGTGCTCCGGGTCGGCGGCTACCACGCCCCGTACCCGCCGGCGCGCCTGGAGGAGGAGTACCTGCCGGACCTGGACCGCGTGCTCGACGCCGTCGACCGCTCGCTGGCGTACTGAGGAGAGGGTCGTGACGACGATGACGGAAGCGTCCGTACGCGAGTTCAAGATGCCGGACGTAGGCGAGGGACTCACCGAGGCCGAGATCCTCAAGTGGTACGTCCAGCCGGGCGACACGGTCACCGACGGCCAGGTGGTGTGCGAGGTCGAGACCGCCAAGGCGGCCGTCGAACTCCCCATCCCCTACGACGGCGTGGTCCGCGCCCTGCACTTCCCCGAGGGCACCACGGTGGACGTGGGCACGGCCATCATCGCGGTGGACGTGGCGGGCGGCGCGGCGGCACCGGAGGCGGAACAGCCCCAGGCCGAGCCCGCTCAGCCGGCCGAGGAGGAGCCGAAGCAGCAGGGCCGCCAGCCGGTCCTCGTCGGCTACGGCGTGGCGACCTCCTCCACCAAGCGCCGCCCCCGCAAGGGCCCGGAGATCACCGTCCCGGCCCCGGCCCCGGCCGTCCAGACCGAGCTGAACGGCCACGCGCCGGTCGCCGAGAAGCCCCGCCCGCTGGCCAAGCCGCCGGTGCGCAAGCTGGCCAAGGACCTCGGCGTCGACCTGCAGACGGTCACCCCGTCCGGCCCCGACGGCGTCATCACGCGCGAGGACGTCCACGCGGCGGCCGCACCGAAGCCCGCCGAGCCGGCGGCCCCGGTCGCCGCGGCCCCGGTGACGCCGGCGCCGGTCGCCTCGTACGACGGCACGCGCGAGACCCGCATCCCGGTGAAGGGTGTCCGCAAGGCCACGGCGGCGGCGATGGTCGGCTCGGCGTTCACGGCGCCGCACGTCACGGAGTTCGTGACGGTCGACGTGACCCGCACGATGAAGCTGGTCGAGGAGCTCAAGCAGGACAAGGAGATGCAGGGTCTGCGGGTCAATCCGCTCCTGCTCATCGCCAAGGCCCTGCTGGTGGCCATCAAGCGCAACCCCGAGATCAACGCGTCCTGGGACGAGGCGAACCAGGAGATCGTGCAGAAGCACTACGTCAACCTGGGCATCGCGGCGGCCACCCCGCGCGGCCTGATCGTGCCGAACATCAAGGACGCGCACGACAAGACGCTCCCGCAACTGGCCGCGGCACTCGGCGAGCTGGTCTCGACGGCGAGGGAGGGCAAGACCTCCCCCGGGGCCATGCAGGGCGGCACGGTGACGATCACCAACGTCGGCGTCTTCGGCGTCGACACCGGCACGCCGATCCTCAACCCCGGCGAGTCGGCGATCCTCGCGGTCGGCACGATCAAGCTCCAGCCGTGGGTCCACAAGGGCAAGGTGAAGCCGCGACAGGTCACCACCCTGGCGCTGAGCTTCGACCACCGCCTGGTCGACGGCGAGCTGGGCTCCAAGCTGCTGGCGGACGTGGCGGCGATTCTGGAGCAGCCGAAGAGGCTCATCACCTGGGCGTGACGGTCCGGGACGGGTAGCGTTGTAAAGCCTGAGGGGACGGCCGCAACTTTGTCTTGCGGCCGTCCCCTCAGCTTCGGGTTCGTCTCTCAGACCTGGTGGAGCACGTACACCGGCACCCCGTCCTCGGCTCCGCCACGCGAGCGGATGCAGGCGTGCTTGCGCAGCAGCCGCAGACATTCGTTGACGCGGTGCACGGAGAGTCCCGTACGGGCCGCGATGGACTCCAGCGGCTCGCGCAGCTCACCCTTCTCGACGAGGACGGGCGCGATGACCACGGCCACGGTCCACACGTCCTCGGTCACCGACAGGCGCTGCCGCCAGTCGGCCAGTACGGAGGCTGTGGTGGGCCATGCCATGACCTGCTCACCAGGTGCCCGGCCGCCCGTCACCAGGGCGTCGAGCCGGTCCGCGATCCGTTCCATCGCCCGGACCATGGCCTGCTGCACGGCGAGGGTGGCCTTTCGGGTGGCCAGCATCTCCCGCTGCAGGGTCAGCGCCTCATGCTGCAGGGCCAGCGTTTCCTGCTGCAGCTCGATCGATTTGCGCTGCCCGTTCGCGAGTTCCTCATCCAGCTGAAGGTTGTGCGCCTCCAGCCGGACGATGGCCTCGGCGACCTGCTCGGGCATGGCGTACGCGATCGGAGCGCCCGGTTCGACGGGCTGCACCTCGGCCTCTTCCAGGGTGTAGGAACCCTCCCGCTGCACGGTCTCGATCACTTCCGCGGCCCACTGCTTGAAGGGGGCGCAGGCGGGTTTGGTGCAGGCGTTCACGAGGAGGATGAGACCCTGCAGATCGATGAGATTCAGGTCTCGACGCCACTCCCGACCTGCGGGAACGCTGAGACCGTAAGCTCCAGTTACGGTCTCGAGAATCTCTCGATGCCTTTCGGGTACGTGATCGGCGAGAGCCTGCTGGGTTCGCTCATGTGAACCACCTCCGCAGCGGAACGTAGAGCGGGGGAATTCGAATATGCCACTTGCATGCGTGATGTTCACGATTGAGGGTGAAGTCTGCGGAAAACCCCAGACAGGGAACGGCGACGGCGGCCGAACCCCGTCCAGGCCGCCGGTCGTCGACGGGAGTCGGCCCGAGCGGACGTACACGCGCTCACGGTGGGGCGAGCCGGGTCATCAGCGGGGACAACTCATCGCGGCGGCAGGGCACTTCAGCACCCCGTGGCAGACGGACCAGGATCCGCACGGAGCCAGTGGCCCCCGGTGCTCCAGCCCAGCAGGCGACGGCCCGTGCCGGCGTCGGCCGGGGCACCGTCCATGGTCTGGCGGAGCCCGGTGAGGGCGGGGGCGAGGCGGCCGGCGACGTGCCGGGGCCGACGGGCGGTCTCCTCGGCCATGCGGTCCACCACGCGCTGCTGCTCCCACGGCGTGCACAGCGACAGAAAGAACACCATCTGGCGCCAGGCGTAGGCGACATCCTTGATGGTGCCGAGCGGCCGGGGGTTGTGGTGCACGCGCCCGGTCAGCAGGCACACGGCGTCGAAGCAGCGCAGCGCCAGCTCGTCCCAGCCGGCACGGGGCCGGATGCCGACCCGGTGGACGAGGGTGGCCAGGTTGTGGGTGGTGAGGATCTGAGCCTGCTCGATCACCGTGCCGTTCCCGGCGACCCAGGAACCCGACGCGCCCGTGCCCGCATCGGCGCTCGTGCCCGGTGCGAACTCCGCGGCCCGCTGCCGGCACAGCGTGGCGAACCCCGGCGTCGTACGCGCCGCGTGGGGCCGGAGTGCCGCATCCCCCGCCTCGACGACGGCGAGGTTGCGCACCGCCCGGTAGTCGATGGCGTAGTACCGCTCGTACAGCGAGCCACCGCCGAGGAGTTCCGCCGCGACCTGTGCCGCCGTCAGGAACTTGGGGGTGAAGGTGCCCATGAAGATGTCCGCCGCGAGTTCCTCGACGAAGGGCGCCCCCAGCTCGGCCTGGCGGGCGAGTACGGACAGTTCGCGGATCAGCGGGTTGGGCAGGATCGTGCCGGGGAAGGCCCGCACCGCGAGACCGCCCAGTTCCCGCAGCGTGCCGGCCGCCACCTCGTCCGCCCCCGCGTCGGCACGGTGGGCGGCGAGGGCCCGTACCCATGGCAGTTCCTCCACCCGTACCTGCCGCTGGAGGTTGAGCAGCAGCAGGGAGCGGCGGTTGCGGAACGCTCGGTAGTGCGCGGCGGCCAGCGTGCGCAGGGTCGGATCGGGGTGTGCGGCAGCGGTGGTGGCGGCGACGAGCTGGGGGACCAGCTCGGCCAGGACCTCCGCCGAGGGGACCACCCCGCGCTCCACGAGCGTGCCCACGGGTGCGCTGAGTGCCGCCTCGACGGGCCGGCGTACGGCGGGAGGTATCGCCATCCCCGCGGCAAGCCCGGTTTCGCCGGTCCCGCCGGCTTCCTCGGGGCTCACCGGCGCGATGACCGGCGCGGTCTCGGTCACTCCGCCGTCCTGCGGGAGAGCGGACAGTCGCGTCAGCACCACGCGGGCCAGCGCGTGGTGTGAGGGCAGCGCGGCCTGGGCGGCCTGCTCCCGGCGCAGCGCGGTGTGCTCGGCGGAGCCGGGCCGGCCGCGTCGCCGGACCATGGCGGCGAGGGCGTGCCGCAGCAGTCCCAGCCGCCGCGGTTGCAGTTCCCGTCCGGCGACGGTCTCCTCCAGCGCGCCGCGCAGTATGCCGAGGTTCTCCTTGGGCTTGCGGTGCTTGGTGCAGTGGGTGTGGCGCCGGGCCAGGTCCTGGTACCGGTACAGCAGTTCCGCGGAGCGGGCGTGCCACGCGCGGTCTTCGGCGGGCCCGGGGACGCGAACGCACCCCTCCTCGTCGGTGACCTCCAGCCAGTGCGACAGCAGTTCGTCGCCGAAGGGCTGCCAGACGGCGAGGGCCTCGCGCTGGGTCTCGACGGCCGTGCTGGGGCGCCGGCGCGCGAGTGCGGCGGCGGCGTCGGCGACGGTGGAGCGGTGTACGGCGTCGGGCCGGGGCGCGGGCCGCTCGGCCGGCCGCGGGCTGAACCGCAGCCGGTCCGCGAACGGCGCCAGCTCCTCCACCAGGTCCAGGGCGGCGTCCGGCTCCCCGGCCCGTACCAGCCAGGCCACGGTGAGCAGGGCGGCCTCCTCGGGGACGGTCACCTCGTAACAACCGGTGTCGAGAAGGCCGTAGAGATGGGTGAGCCCCTCCTCGGACAGGAAGTGACCGAACAGCGCGCGTCGTTCCTCCGGCACACCGGCCCGGCGCGCGGCCACGATCTCGAAGTCGAGCAGGGGGCCGCCCGCGCTCGGCTCACCGGTGGCGAAGCCGCCCCGGACGACCTCCGGCGTGACCCACGCGGGCAGTCCGGCGACGGGCGTGCGGGAACCGATCGTCAGCAGGCCGTTCGTCATCCCGTCCAGGACCGCACGCCACCTGCGTCCGCGTTCCTCGCCGCGTCGGCGGGTCTGCGGGTTCGGGTGTGCGGCGGCCGTACGGAACGCGGCGGCCAGCTGACCGGCCGCGTATCCGGGGTTCGCCTGGGCGGGGTGCTGCTGCTCAGCGTCGTCGTTCATAGCCGACGTGGCGGGTTCCGCCCCCGCGCCCTCCGGGTCCCGAGCCCGGTGCTCTGCTACTGAGCTACACGTCGTCGTTCACAGCCGACGTGGCGGGTCCCGCCCCCGCGCCCTCCGGGTTAGGAGCCCGGTGCTCTGCTGCTGAGCTACACGTCGATGGGGCGACGGTAGACGGCGGGGGCCGTACGGACAATCGACTTTCCGGGTCGGCCGGACGGGGCCGGCTTCACACGGTGTCACCGTGGGGAAGGAGCCGGCAGGACAGCACGCGTTCCGCCGCTCGGCCGTTCCCGTCCGGCTCCACCCGGTACAAGCGGGCCCGCGGTGCACGCGTCACCACCTCCGTCAGGGCCCCGCCGGTGAAGAGGGCGCCGACGCCGTCCTCCACCGCCCATCCGGCGGGGAGCGCACCGGTCGCCACGGCTGCTCGGTAGGAGGAACGGCGGCCCGGCTCGCTGTCGTAGTGCGGGCAGACCGAGCCGGGGAGCAGGCCCAGGCCGTCGGGCAGGAATGTCAGCGGGCCGAAGGAGTCGGTGTGGGAGCCCTCGGCCCAGCAGGTGGCGCCGGCGCTGATGCCGCAGAGCAAGGTGCCACGGTCGTAGGCCTCGCACAGCAGCCGGTCCACGCCATGTGCTCGCCACACCGCCAGCAGGTTCGCGGTGTTGCCGCCCCCTACATAGAGGACGTCCTGAGCGAGGAGGAACTCCCGCAGCGCGTCGTCGTCGAGTTCCCGCCGGAACAGCGGCAGGACACTGGGCTCGCAGGCTCGGGCCCGGTAGGCGGTGAGGAACTGGTCGATGTAGGCGGGGGAGTCTCCGCTGGCCGTCGGTACGAAGCACACCTTGGGGTGCGCGGTGCGCGCGTGACCGAGCACCCAGTCGTCCAGCAGCCCGTCGTCGTCGGTGGAGAATCCGCCGCCGACGAGAGCCAGGCGGGATGCGGTGACGACAGACATGGGTGCTCCTCCTCGGCGCATGGCGGACGGGGACACGAGAGCGGACGGGGCCTCGGACCATGTGCCGTTCATCGTCGGCTCCCACACAGGGGTGGCAAGCGTCTTCGGCACCGTATCCTTCGCCGGATCCGGCGCGAACGTCTCGACCCTGATGGTGTCTCAGGGGAGGCTCGGGGTGGCGTGGGGGACGTCACGGATAGTGGTGAAGCGGTCGCGGCGGCACGCTGGTGACATGACGAAATTCGCTGTCGCCCGCCCGGGTCCCTCTTCCGCCCGTCGTGTCGCCGCCGTTGCGGGCGCCGCCGTCCTCGCCGGTGCGGCGGCGGTGTGCGCGCCGGGCGTCGCCCACTCCGCGCCACGCGCCACCGCCGCGACGACGACCGATTTCAGTGACTGCCCACCCCTGCCCGAGGGTGTCGACCCGGCCCGGTGGAGATGCGAAGTGCACACGGCCGCCCCGCTGGTGACCCTCGGCAGCGTCACGGTGAAACTCGGCACGATCACCATGACGCACGCCGAAGGCCCGATGCCGGACGGCAGCAAAGGGCAGGTGTGGGGCGCGATGCACAGCTCCCCGACCGCCGTACCGGGAGGGCTGACCGGCACCCCGTCGGGCGATCGCGCGGCCGTCCTGGGCCTGGCGATACAGCCGGAGTACGGGGGCCGGTTCGGCGCCTACACCGGACAGTTCAGCCTCCGCTTCCGGCTCCTTGGCCCGCTGCTGCCGCACGGCTGCGTCATCGGGGCGGGTGCTCCCGTCGACTTCCAGATGAAGCGGTCGGGTCCCTCCAAGTGGGTCTCCCAGGATCCCCCGGTGATCGAGTTCTCGGCGTACGACGACACGTTCGCGGCCCCGGCCGCCGGTCACTGCGGGCCGCTCACCGCACCCCTCAACCGGCGGCTCGGCCTGCCGGCCGCCACGGGCAACCTGCTGTCGTACGACGCCTCGTACACCTTCAAGACCTACGACCAGCTCCTGGCCAAGGGGGAGGACAAGGACCGGAAAGGAGGGAACCTTTCGCGCTGACCCGCACTCCTGACCCGGCGATGCGGGCCCGACGGGGGACCGCACCGGCCCGAAGGGGGGCGCGGATGCCACCGCGCACCGCACGTCCGCTGCCGTACGACGAGCGTGCCGAGCACCATTGGCCGACCGTTCGCGGCACCCGACTGCATCTCGCCGAGTACGGCGGCACCGGCACCGCGCTGCTGATGCTGCACGGCTTCCCGCAGCACTGGTACGCCTGGCACAAGGTCGCCGGGCAGCTGCCCGACGGGTACCGGCTGCTCTGCCCGGACCTGCGCGGCTTCGGCTGGTCGCAGAGCACACGGCGCGGTTACGACATGGACGGCCTGGCGGACGACGCCCTCGCGCTGCTCGACACGCTCGGGCTGGAGCGGGTCGGGCTGGTCGGGCACGACTGGGGAGCGCATCTCGGCTTCCGGCTGTGCCTGCGCGCACCGGAGCGGTTCACCGGGTATCTCGCGCTCAACATGTCGCACCCCTGGCCCCGGCATCGCGCCGTCCTGCCCAACCTGTGGCGGCTGTGGTTCACCGCGTTCGTCGAGTACCCGGTGCTGGGGCGGGCCGTGCTGCGGCACTGGCCCGGCTTCACCCGCTTCCTGCTGCGCCACCAGGTCGCCGACCCGGCGGCCGTGTGGACGCGGGCGGAGATAGCCGAGTACGCCGCCGCCACCTCGCACAGCGCCGTCGCGGGCCAGGCGATGTTCTGGCAGTACGTCCTGCGCGACATACCGGCGTTGCTGCGGGGCACGGCGCGGCGGCAGCGGCTGGCCGTACCGACCCTGCTGCTCGGCGGGGAGCGGGACAACGTCGTCGTACCGTCGATGCTGGCCGGCGCCGAGCCGTACGCCGACGAGCTGCGGGTCCGGCTGGTGCCGGGGGCCGGACACTTTCTGCCGCAGGAGCGGCCGGAGGAGGTGGCGGAGGCGATCCGTGAACTGTTCGCCCCCTCGCCGATGAGATCCGGGCGGCCTGACCGGGCCCGGGAGGTCTAACGCAGACTCGCCCGCTCGGCGACCCGGCCGGTGAACGCCCGTCCGTGCCGTTCGCCGAGCAGGCGGCCGTAGAGCCACTGGGCGGGGCGCAGGGCGGTGGGGCGGGTGGCGCCGAGGACGGCGAAGCGGGTGCCGCCCGCCTCCGGGACGGCCGCCATGCCGCCGACGATCAGACGGGACTGCATCAGGCACCAGCCGGGAGACAGCCGGACCTCGAAGGACTCCGTCACGCCGGAACGGCCCACGGCCAGCGCCGGTTTGCGGTCGGCGTCGCCGGGCGACACCCGGAACTCCCGCAGAAACGGGACCAGATGCGGCAGTTCCGCCTGCAGGTCGGCGACCACCGCCCACACCCTGTCGTAGGGCAGCGCCAGATGCTCCTCGGCGTACAGGCCGGCGTGCAGCCCCGCGGCCAGCACCCGCAGCCGCAGCACCGGATCGGAGGAACTCATCGCGACCACGCTTTCCGGAACGAGGAACGGGCCCGGCTGAGCCGGGACTTGACGGTGCCCTGGGGTACGCCGAGCAGACCGGCGACGGTGGCCTCGTCCAGGCCCTCCAGCTCGCGCAGCACCAGGACCGCGCGGTGCCGCACGGGCAGCCGGGCCAGTACGTCCCGCACGTCCGCCGGCAACTCCCCGTCGGCGTCCGTGCGCAGTCCGCCGAGACGGGCCAGGTCGGCGGGGTCGGCCGGTTCCTCGGCGCGGGCGCGGCGGGCGATCCGTACCGCCTCGCGCACGGTGGCCGTCCGCACCCAGCCGTAGAAGGCCCGGGGATCGCGGAGCGTGTGCAGGCCTTTGAAGACCGCCAGCAGCGACTCCTGTACGGCGTCGGCCACGTCGTGCGGCGCGATCGGGCGGCACAGCCGGGTCACGTACGGCGTCACCAGCGCGAGCAGGTCGTCCATGGCCAGGGCGTCCCCGTCCTGCGCGGCCCGGACCAGGGGCACTGCCGTGTCCCAGGGCGTCGCCCGGCCACCGCCCTCCCCCTGGCCGCCCTGTGTCCCCCGGATCTCCATGCCGGGCTCAGGCCCGCTGCCGCAGCGCGTTCAGCAGGGCCGCGCCCCGTTCGGCGTCGTCCACGCTCACCGCGAAGTCGGTACGGCGGCCCCGGGGGCGTACGACCAGACAGTCGCCGGCGCGGAGCATCACCGTCGTGCCGAGGCCGCTGAGGCGGTAGCCCCAGCCGCCGACCTGGGACGGCAGCCGGTGTTCGGCCCGGGCGGACTCGATGGCGGCCGGGGCCCAGCGGCGGGCGGGCCAGCCGAGCGGGCCGAACGACACCTCCAGGCCCCCTTCGGAGACCTTCGCCTGGACGGAGGAGAACGCGGCACCGGCGAGGGCGGCGACGCCGCAGCAGGCGCACACCGGCCACAGTGCGGTGGGGTCGGCCAGGCCGACGGCCAGAGCCACCAGGGCGCCGGCGGCGATCAGGCCGCTCAGCGCGGCCACCAGCTGCAGCCAGGGGTTGGTCGCGCGGGAGAACCACACCAGCCGCTCGCCCTCCGGCAGGTCCAGTCCCGGGGTGCCCGGGACCGGCGCGGTGCCCGTCCGGGTGCTCCAGCGCCAGGCCAGCACGCCCGCGACCGCCGTCACCAGCAGGACCAGGACGATGTCCAGGGCCGGCTCGCGGGCCTCGTGCCAGTCGGCGCGGTCGAGGTTCGCGCGGACGAGGGACGCCTGTGCGCCGACGAGTGCCGTCGCCGTGGGCGCCAGTGCGATCACCCGCCAAGAGCGTGCGGCCGGCCGGGAAGGACGCCGGCGCACGCTCACCGCCAGGGCGATCAGCAACCAGAACCCGGCCGGGAACAGGGAGGCGGCCCACAGCGGCATCGAGCCGTCGGGGGTGGCGCCGCCGCTCCAGTGGGTCGCCAGCCGGTCGGGCAGCCGGTCGTGCACGGCCCAGGGCAGGCCCGCGAGGAGCGCCGCGACGGCCGCCGCGCACCCCGAGGGCCCCCAGCGGGTTGCGCGGCTACGGCCGCCTTCGAGATCGTCCCCGTCCGTCATGTCGTCATCCCCCGGATCATCTCGATGAGGTCGGTGCGGCTGTAGCCGAGCCGGGATGCCTCCGCGACCAGCTCCCGCACCCTGATCTGCAGTCCGGAACGCCGGGCGGCTCCCTCGGCCACGGTGATCCCCCGGCCCCGGCGGAACTCCAGCAGGCCCTCGTCCCGCAGTTCGCGCAGGCCGCGCAGGACCGTGTTGACGTTGATGTCCAGCGCGGCGGAGAGCTCACGGGCCGAGGGCAGCCGATCGCCGGCGCGGCACTCGCCCTCGGCGACGGCCCGCCGGATCGCCGCCGCGACCTGCTCGTGCAGGGGGCGGGTGTCGGACGTGTCCAGATGCAGCAGCATGGTGCCAATGACACTAGCACCATCGGTTTCATCTCGCGCCCGGGCAACGCGACGGGCCCGCCGCTTTCCGCGACGGGCCCGTCAGTGGCAGGGGGTGCGTCAGCCGAGCCTGGCGAAGCCGTAGTTGAGGAGCTTCGTGGCGTCCGCCGCGCGCTGCGCCTTGGAGCTGGAGGCGAGGACCGTGCCGATGACGGTCTTGCCGTTCCGGGTCGCGGCGAAGACCAGGCAGTACTGGGCCTCCGGGCCGGAACCGGTCTTCACGCCGATGGCACCGCTGTAGCTGGAGAGCAGCGTGTTGGTATTCGTCCACGTCTGCATGGTGCGGGTGCCGCCCGACTTGGTGATGGTCTTCGCCGTGTAGGCCTTCGTCTTGACGACCGTGCGGAACGTCGCGTTCGTCATCGCGCTGCTGGCGATGAGCGTCAGGTCGCGCGGCGACGAGTAGTTGTTGCCGTTGCCGATGCCGTCGAAGGAGTCGAAGTGCGTGTGCTTCAGGTTCAGGCTCTTGGCGGCGGCGTTCATCTTGCCGATGAAGTTGCTGACACGCGCGGCACGGGTGGAGCCGGAGCCGTAGGTGTCGGCGAGGGCGTAGGCGGCGTCGCAGCCGGACGGCAGCATCAGGCCGTACAGCAGCTGGCGGACGGTGACCTTGTCGCCGACGATCAGGTGGGCCTGGGAGGCGTTGTTCTTGACGACGTAGTCGCTGTACGCCGCCTGGATCGTCACCTTCTTGTCGAGGTTCAGGTTCGACTGCGCGAGCACGACCTTGGCGGTCATGATCTTGGTGGTGGAACCCGTGGAGAGCGGCGTGTCCATGTTCTTGTTGAACAGCGTCGCGTGGTTCGCGTTGTTCATCACGTAGCCGCCCTTGGCCACGATCGAGGGCGTCGTGACGGCCTGCGCGGGCGCCGCGGTGAGGGCACCGGTCGCCAGCAGTGCGCCGGAGGTGACGGCGACGGCGGCGGCTCTGCGGAGTCGAGTGCTGCGTGCGCCCTTAATGCCGGTAATCAAAGTGAAATACCCCGATTGTCGTGAATGCCCCTGGAGTGCGGCCGAGTTGAGGTGGCGGGGGCAGGAGGCCGCACGTGTGAGACACGTAAGTAGCACAGAAAGTTGTGTCGTTGCTGCGGGTGATTTTCGCCACGCCCGGATGCTGGACGCCGCTGTCGTACGCGTACGTCTTGTATCTATCCTGTGGACATGAAGACGGCCGTTCAGCAGCCCGCACGCCGGCACGACAAGCCGCCGCCCGCCGCCGACCGTGTGTACGCCCATGTCAAACAGGGCGTCCTCGACCGTCGCTACGAGGGCGGGACCCTGCTCACCGAGGGCGAGCTCGCCGAGGCCGTCGGGGTCTCGCGCACCCCCGTGCGGGAGGCGCTGCTGCGGCTGGAGGCCGAGGGCCTGATCCGGCTCTACCCGAAGAAGGGCGCCCTGGTCCTGCCCGTCTCCGCACAGGAGATCGCCGACGTGGTGGAGACCCGCCAGCTGGTCGAGGAGCACGCCGCCCGCAAGGCCGTACCCGCCCCGCCCGGTCTGCTGGAGCGGCTGTCCGAGCTGCTGGAGCTGCAGAAGGCGCAGGCCGCCGCCGGTGACCTGGCCGCCGCCGCGGTGACCGACCGCTCCTTCCACGCCGAGATCGTGCGCAGCGGCGGCAACGAGATCCTGTCCCGGCTCTACGACCAGCTGCGCGACCGGCAGCTGCGGATGGGGGTCGCCGTCATGCACTCCCACCCCGACCGGATCGCCAAGACCCTCGCCGAGCACGAGGAGATCCTCGACGCGCTGCGCGCCGGGGACGCGGAGGCGGCCGTCGACGTCGTGCACCGGCATGTGAGCTGGTTCTCGCACCTCGCCCGGGGCGAGGTGCGATGAGCAGCCCGTCCAGGAACGCCACTCTTCCGGGTGATCCGCCGGGCGGCCGGCGCGCCGTCACCGTGTGGTCCATAGGCGTGGCGGTGTACTTCGTCGCCGTCATCTTCCGTACGTCGCTGGGCGTGGCCGGCCTCGACGCGGCCGACCGTTTCCATGTGGGCGCCTCCGCCCTGTCGACGTTCTCCATCCTCCAGCTGCTGGTCTACGCAGGCATGCAGATACCCGTCGGCCTGCTGGTCGACCGGCTCGGCACCAAGAAGGTGCTGAGCATCGGGGCGATCCTCTTCACCGCCGGGCAGCTGGGCTTCGCCTTCTCGCCCTCGTACGGCACCGCCCTCGCCTCCCGGGCCCTGCTGGGCTGCGGTGACGCGATGACCTTCATCAGCGTCCTGCGGCTCGGCAGCCGCTGGTTCCCGGCCCGGCGCGGGCCGCTGGTCGCGCAGCTCGCCGGGCTGGTCGGCATGGCCGGCAACCTGGTCTCCACCCTGGTCCTCGCCCGGCTGCTGCACGGCATCGGCTGGACCCCGGCGTTCGCCGGCAGTGCGTTCGCCGGTGTCGTCGTCCTCGTCCTGACCCTGCTGTTCCTGCGGGACCACCCCGACGGGCACGAGCCCGAGCCGTCGCCGCACCAGGGCGCGGCGTACGTGCGCCGGCAGATCGCGGCGGCCTGGCGGGAGCCCGGCACGCGCCTGGGGCTGTGGGTGCACTTCACCACCCAGTTCCCGGCGATGGTGTTCCTGCTGCTGTGGGGCCTGCCGTTCCTGGTCCAGGCCCAGGGGCTCAGCCGCGCCACGGGCGGTGAGCTGCTCACCCTGGTCGTGCTGTCCAACATGGTGATCGGGCTCGTCTACGGCCAGATCGTCGCCCGGCACCACGCGGCGCGGCTGCCACTGGCACTGGGCACGGTCGGGGCGACCGCGTTGCTGTGGGCGACGACGCTGCTGTGTCCCGGCGAGCACGCGCCCATGTGGCTGCTGGTGGCGTTGTGCGCGGTGCTGGGCGCCTGCGGGCCGGCCTCGATGATCGGGTTCGACTTCGCGCGGCCGGCCAACCCGCCCGAGCGACAGGGCACGGCGTCCGGCATCACCAACATGGGGGGATTCGTCGCCTCGATGACGACGCTGTTCGCGGTCGGGGTGCTGCTGGACGCCACCGGGGACGACTACGCCGTCGCGTTCAGTGCCGTGTTCGTGCTGCAGGCGCTCGGGGTGTCCCAGATCCTGCGGCTGCGGGGGCGGGCGGCTCGGCGGGAGCGGGAGCGGTTGGTCGCCAGCCGGGTGGAGACGGTGCACGTTCCCGCATAGGTGCCCTGGGCCGGTGGTGGGCGGGGCCGCTTCCTACGGCGTCACCGCGAAGGCGCGCAGGATCGCCGCTGCCACGTCCTGGTCGCCCTCCGTCTTCACCCGGTCCGCCACCGCCTCCGGGGTGACACGACCGCACGCGAGGCGGACGTAGGTCTCCCAGTCGAGGGTGAGGGTGGCGGCGGGGCCTAGGGCCGGGGCGGTTTCCAGGGTGCCGCGGCCCTGGATGTCGACGCGAATCGTGCGCAGGAACTCCACCGGGCCGTGCACGTCGAACACGATCGCCGAGCTGCGCGGCGCGTTCGCCTCCTTGGCGACGACCCTGGGCAGTGCCTCCAGCAGGACGTCCCGCACGACGTGCGCGCCCGGCGAGTCCAGGTTGCCCGGCCGGCCGAGGGCCGTGCGCAGGTCCTGCTCGTGCACCCACACGTCGAACGCGCGGGTGCGGTAGGCCTGTTCCAGGGTGATCTCCGAGCTCAGGGGGCCGCGTACCGTGGTGCCGGGGTCGCGGGACTCGGTGCGCAGCTGGCGGTTGCGGCGGATGACCGTGTACTCCAGCTCGGCCGTCATCTCCGGCGCCGTGTGGTGGCGGCGGACGTCGACCTGCATCTCCATGTACCGCTGGTGCTCGTTGGTGACGTGGAAGAGGTCACGGGGGAGGGAGTGGATCGGCCGCGGGTCGCCGAGCATCTCGCAGTCCATGCCGATCACATGGGACACGATGTCCCGAACCGACCAGCCCGGGCACGGTGTCCGCCGGTTCCACTCGCCTTCCGCAAGCGACTGGACCATCTCGGATATCGCGTCGATGGAGTGGGTCCAGGCGTCGGCGTAGGGCTGGAGGGTGGGATGCAGACTCACGGAACGGGACCCCTCGGCGGTCGGTACACGGGCAGGTGGTGGCGGCGTTGCCAGCGGGCGGCGGCTGCGCTTCGGCGGGTGTCTGGGAGTCCCCCTGGTTCTCGGCTTCGCTCGAACCGGGGGGACCCCCAAGTTACGCTGCCTCCAGGCACCCCGGCAGTGCTTTCGTGTGACGATCGTAGGCCCGTGTGGACAACTCGAATGCCAGGACGGTGGTAGTGTGCGCGCCTCGCTGATCCAGATCGCCGTGAACGAGGACGAATCGGTCGACTCCCGACGGCAGCGAGTGGCCGCGCTGGTGCGGGAGCAGTCCGGTGCCGACCTCGTGGTCCTGCCCGAGCTGTGGACCACCGGTGCCTTCGCCTACGAGGAGTTCGGCCGTGCGGCCGAGCCGCTCGAAGGGCCGACGTACCAGGCCATGGCCAAGGCGGCGAGCGACGCGGGCGTGTGGCTGCACGCCGGGTCGGTTCCCGAACGGGACCCCGAGGGACCGCTCTACAACACCTCTCTCATCTTCTCCCCCTCCGGTGAGCTCGCCGCCGCCTACCGCAAGATCCACCGCTTCGGTTTCGACAAGGGCGAGGCCGTGCTGATGGGTGCCGGGCGGGACCTGGTGACGGTCCGGCTGCCCGGGACCACGCTCGGCGTGGCCACCTGCTACGACCTCCGCTTCCCCGAACTCTTCCGCTCACTCGTCGACGCCGGAGCCGAGACCCTGGTGGTCCCGGCGGGCTGGCCCGAGCGGCGACGGGCGCACTGGACGCTGCTGGCTCAGGCGCGGGCGGTGGAGAACCAGGCGTTCGTGCTCGCCTGTGGAACGGCCGGGACGCATGCGGGGGTTCCCCAGGCTGGTCACTCGATCGTGGTGGATCCCTGGGGCGAGGTGCTCGCCGAGGCGGGCCCGGACGAGGAGGTCCTCACCGTCGACTTCGACCCGGCGAAGGTGGCGGCCACGCGCGAGCAGTTCCCCGCGCTGAAGGACCGGGTGCTCGGCCTGGAGCCGCCGCGCCGGTGAGAGCAGCACAGCCGGCTGCTCAGTCGTCCTCCCCTTCCTTCTGCGCCAGGTGGATCACGCACACCGCCACCGCGATGAGCAGCGCCGGATCGGCGTCGTCGCGCACGATGTCGACGCCGTAGGTGTCGCGCAGGTGCAGTCGGCGGCGGGAAATCACCGCGAGGAGTTCGCCGTCGTACTCGACGGCGAACTCGTGGTCGAGGATCCTGCCGCTGACGTCCAGCCCGGTGCCGTCGGCCAGGGACACCCGGTAGTGGTTGCGCAACAGGGACAGCCGTTTGCGCCGGATGGTGGCCAGGCCCTCGCCGTCCCGCTCGATCACCATGGTGCCGCGCAGCGCGAACATCTTCTGGTGGATGTCGACCAGGACGCGGCCCTGGGCGTCCTTCAGCTCGAAGGTGTCCCGCAGCCGCATGGCCTTGCCGTCGACGAGGAACACCTTCCGGCCGTGCTCGTCCTCGATCCAGTAGTCGTCACCGATGCCGAGGAGCCGGTCGCGTACGAGGAGTCTCATGCCGTGACCCGTTCCCCGCCGCGAGTTGATCCTCACGGCTGCGCCGGTCCGAAACGCCTGCGGTAGCCCGATGGGCTCAGCCCCGTCTCCCGGCGCAGCCGCGCCCGGAGGTTGGCCGCCGTCCCCAGGCCGCTGCGGGCCGCGACGACGTCCAGGCGCTCCTCGCCCCGCTCGATCAGCCGGCAGGCCAGCGCCACCCGCTCCCCGGAGAGCCAGGCCAGCGGTGTCGTGCCCAGCTGGGCGCGGAAGCGGCGGTGCAGCGTGGCGGGGCTGACGGCCGCGCGGGCGGCGAGGTCCGCCACCGTCAGCGGATCGCCCAGCCGTTCCTGCGCCCAGGCCAGCAGCGGGCCGAGCGAGGTGTCGGGCACGTCGGGCACCGGACGCTCCACGAACTGCCGCTGACCGCCGTCCCGGTGGGCGGCGAAGACCAGGCGCCGCGAGACATGGTTGGCGATCTCCGCGCCGTGGTCCCGGCGTACGAGGTGCAGGCCCAGGTCGAGCGCCGAGGCGCTGCCGGAGGCGGTCAGGATGTCGCCGTCGTCCACGAAGAGCACGTCCGGCTCCAGGCGCACCCGGGGGAAGCGGCTGCGGAAGGACTGCGCCCACATCCAGTGGCAGGCCGCCCGGCGCCCGTCCAGCAGCCCGGCCTCCGCGAGGGTGAACGCGCCCGAGCAGAAACCGACGAGCCGGGCGCCACGCGCGTGTGCGCGGCGCACGACGTCCAGGACGCGCTCCGTGCGCGGGACCTCGGTGTCGGGCCGGTTCGGCACGATCAGGGTGTCGGCGTCCTCGGCGGCTTCGAGACCGGCGACCCCGGTGAGCGTGAAGAAACCGTCCCGCATCCGGGTCTCGGGCTCGGCGGCGCACAGCCCGAAGTCGTACAGGTCCCGCCCCAGTTCGGGCCGCCGCAGCCCGAAGACCTCGATGGCGCAGCTCATCTCGAAGGGGTTGGAGTTCTCGTCGACCATCAGCACGACGCGGTGAGAGGATCCTTGCGGCATGTGCGATTCCTAGCACTCGCACGGCGGCCCCGGCCACCCGCACGATGACCGCATGGAACCGATCTCCCTCGACCAGGCCCTCGCCTCCTTCACCGAGCAGTGGAGCCCCCGCATCGTCACCACCGTCAACGACTACGACGTCCGCGTGGCGAAGGTGCGGGGCGAACACCTCTGGCACGTCCACGACCACACCGACGAGTTCTTCCTGGTCCTCGACGGCGAACTGCACATCGGCCTGCGGGAGCCGGCCGGGGAGCGCACGGTCGTCCTGCCCAGGGGCTCGGTCTTCACCGTCCCGCGCGGGACCGAGCACAAGCCGTACGCGCGCGTGCCCACCTCGATCCTCGTCGTGGAACCCAGCGGCACCGCGACGGTCGGCGACCGGCACGAGGAGGTGCCGGACCACGTGGACGCGACCACCGGCCACGCCCTGTCCTGACCGGCGCGGTCCTGCGATCAGGCGCCCGCGTCAGACGCCGTAACCGTCGCTGTAGCCGTCGACGCGGTGGTGGTGATGGCGGGGTTCCTCCTCCACCACCGGGGTCGGTGGCATCACGACCCGGCGGCGCCGTGCGATGCCACTGAAGGTCGCCACGCCGATCAGCCCCACGGCCATCAGGATCAGGCCGACGACCGTGAGGTTGACCCCGTGCATGTGCCAGTCGGTCGCGAACGTGAGGATGGCCCCCACGGCGATGAGGATGATGCATCCTCCGAGCCCCATGAGAAGTCGCCTCCCCTTTCGGTTCCGGAATCTCCGGTGCCGTCCGGGTACCCGGGGCCGTCCCGGCTAGCCCTCCAGGAAGGCCCCGAGGGCGTTCGCCAGCAGGAACGGGTCGTCGGCGCCGCACAGTTCGCGCACGCTGTGCATCGAGAGGATCGCGACGCCGATGTCCACGGTCCGGATCCCGTGCCGGGCCGCGGTGATCGGGCCGATGGTGGTGCCGCACGGCATGGAGTTGTTGGAGACGAAGCTCTGGAACGGCACGCCGGCCTTCTCACAGGCGGCGGCGAAGACGGCGCGGCCCGAACCGTCCGTGGCGTAGCGGTTGTTGACGTTGACCTTGAGGATCGGGCCGCCGTTGACCCGCGGGTGGTGGGTCGGGTCGTGCCGTTCCGCGTAGTTGGGGTGGACGGCGTGGCCGGTGTCGGAGGACAGGCACACCGTGCCGGCGAAGGCGCGGGCCCGGTCCTCGTACGAGCCGCCGCGCGCGAAGACCGAGCGTTCCAGCACGGTTCCGAGCAGCGGGCCGTCCGCGCCGGTGTCCGACTGGGAGCCGTTCTCCTCGTGGTCGAAGGCGGCCAGCACGGGGATGCGGGTGAGCGGGGTGCCGGAGGTCGCGACGGCGGCCAGCGCGGCTGTGCCCGCGTGCACCGACAGCAGGTTGTCCATGCGCGGTCCGGCGACCAGCTCCCGGTCCCGGCCGAGGTAGGCCGGGGCCTCCACCGGGTGGGTCATCAGGTCCCAGCCGGTGACCGAGCCGGCCGCGAGCCCCGCCTCCTGCTCCAGGAAGGCGATCAGATCGCCGTCGCGGACATCGTCGCCGAGGCCCCAGATCGGCTGGAGATGGCGCTGCTTGTCGAGCTTGAGACCCTCGGTGCTGACCGAACGGTCCAGGTGGATGGCGAGCTGCGGCACCCGCAGCAGCGGACGGTCCACGTTGACCAGCACCGTGGAGCCGTCGCGCAGGCTGAGCCGGCCGGCCAGGCCCAGGTCGCGGTCGAGCCAGGAGTTCATCAGCGGTCCGCCGTAGATCTCGACGGCGACCTGACGCCAGCCGTGCGCCCCGCTGTCCGGGCGCGGCTTGATCCTGAGGTTCGGGGAGTCGGTGTGCGCGCCGACGATGTGGAACGGCGTGTGCGCCTCGGCCCCCTCGGGGACGTACCAGGCGACGATCGCACCGCCGCGCAGCACGTACTTGCCCCCGCTCGACGCGTCCCAGGCGTCCGTCTCCGCGACCTGCCTGAAGCCCGCCTTCTCCAGCCGTTCGGCGGCATTGGCCACCGCGTGGTACGGCGACGGGCCGGCCGCCAGGAAGGACATCAGGTCGTCGGTGTGGCCGCGGTCGAAGCGGGCTGCTGCGCTCATGGGATTCACCTTAACGACGTGCACGGGCCCGCTCCCGGAAAGAGAGCGGGCCCGCACAGTATCTACAGGGACGTAGCCGCAGGGGTCTGCCGCGGTGTATCCGTGACGTGTCCGTGGGGACGTCCGGTGGGGACGTCTGCTAGAACGCGGCCTCGTCCAGCTCCATCAGGTCCAGCTCGACACCCGAGGCGACCTTGCGGGCCAGCGTGACGCCCGGCAGGACGTTCGCCGCGAAGAACTTCGCCGCGGCGATCTTGCCGGTGTAGAACGCCTGGTCCTTGGCGGAGGCCGTGGTCAGCTTCTCGGCGGCTATCGCGGCGCCCTTCAGCAGCAGGTAGCCGACGACGACGTCACCGGAGGCCATCAGCAGGCGGGTGGTGTTCAGGCCCACCTTGTAGATGTTCTTGGTGTCCTGCTCGGTGGCGGCGAGGTCGGTCAGCATCAGGCCGACGATCGCCTCCAGCTCCACGGCCGCCTTGGCCAGGTGCTCACGGGCGCCGGACAGCTCCTCGCCGCCGGTGCCGAGGGCCAGGAACTTCTTGATGTCCTCGGCGAGGGAGTTCAGCGCGGCGCCCTGGTTGCGGACGATCTTCCGGAAGAAGAAGTCCTGGCCCTGGATCGCGGTGGTGCCCTCGTACAGGGTGTCGATCTTGGAGTCCCGGATGTACTGCTCGATCGGGTACTCCTGCAGGAAGCCGGAGCCGCCGAAGGTCTGCAGCGACTGGGCGAGCTGCTCGTAGCCCTTCTCGGAGCCGTAGCCCTTGACGATCGGCAGCAGCAGGTCGTTCAGCGCGTGCTCGGCGGAGGCGTCCTCGCCGGCGGCCTCCTTGACCTGGATCGCGTCCTGGACGGAGGCGGTGTAGAGGACGAGCGCGCGCATGCCCTCCGCGTACGCCTTCTGCGTCATCAGCGAGCGGCGCACGTCCGGGTGGTGGGTGATGGTGACCTTCGGCGCGGTCTTGTCCATGAAGTTCGCCAGGTCGGGACCCTGGACGCGCTCCTTGGCGTACTCCAGGGCGTTCAGGTAGCCGGTGGACAGCGTGGAGATCGCCTTCGTGCCGACCATCATGCGGGCGAACTCGATGATGCGGAACATCTGGCGGATGCCGTCGTGCTTGTCACCGATGAGCCAGCCCTTGGCGGGGTGCTGGTCGCCGAAGGTCATCTCGCACGTGTTGGAGGCCTTCAGGCCCATCTTGTGCTCGACGTTGGTGGCGTAGACGCCGTTGCGCTCGCCCAGCTCGCCGGTCTCGAAGTCGAAGAGGTACTTCGGGACGAGGAAGAGGGACAGGCCCTTGGTGCCGGCGCCGGCACCCTCGGGACGGGCGAGGACGTAGTGGAGGATGTTCTCCTCCATGTCGTGCTCACCGGAGGTGATGAAGCGCTTCACGCCCTCGATGTGCCAGGAGCCGTCCTCCTGCTGGATCGCCTTGGTGCGGCCGGCGCCCACGTCGGAGCCCGCGTCGGGCTCGGTGAGCACCATGGTGGAGCCCCACTGCTTCTCGACCGCGATCTTGGCGATGTGCTTCTGGACCTCGTTGCCCTCCTCGAAGAGGATGCCGGCGAACGCGGGGCCCGAGGAGTACATCCACACGGCCGGGTTGGCGCCCAGGATCAGCTCGGCGTAGGCCCAGATCAGGGAGCGCGGGGCGGTGGTGCCGCCGATCTCCTCGGGGAGGCCGAGCCGCCAGTACTCGGAGTCCATGAAGGCCTTGTAGCTCTTCTTGAAGGACGCCGGGACCGGCGCGGTGTTGGTCTCCGGGTCGAAGACCGGCGGGTTGCGGTCGGCGTCGGCGAAGGACTCGGCCAGCTCGTTCTCCGAGAGGCGGGTCATCTCCTCCAGGATGCTCTTGGCGGTGTCGACGTCCATCTCCTCGAACGGGCCGGTGCCGTACACCTTGTCGCGCCCCAGTACTTCGAAGAGGTTGAACTCGATGTCGCGGAGATTCGACTTGTAGTGCCCCATGGCGACGGCTCCGTAGAGGGATCGGCGAGGCACTGACTCCTCGCACCTAGTTCACGTACCAACAAGTAGCTCCGATGATGCTACCCGCCGGTAATAAGAAGCAACCCCTGTCGGCGCAAGTGTGAGAAGGGTCTACTCCTTCCTGTCCGGGAAGGGGGTCGTGAGCAGCGTCGCCCACTGGTCCGGATGTTCGGCGAAAGGCAGGTGACCGCCCGGTATCCGCATCAGCCGGGCTCCCGGGATCCCCGCCGCCACCTCCCGGTGCAGCCGGGGTGCGACGAGCGGGTCGTCGGCGGGCGAGACGACCAGTGTGGGCACCGTGATCCGGGCCAGGTCCGCGGTCACGTCGAGCCGCTCCGCCAGCTCCACGTGCTCCGGAGTGCCCGGCGGGACGCCCGCGCCCGTCTCCTTCACCGCGCTCTCCAGCTCCCGCGGGCCCATCGCCTCCAGTGCGGCCGGGCTCAGGCTGTGGGCGAGCAGGAACCGTCCGAGCGTGTCCGGGTCGCCGGCCTCTATGAGCGACCGCCACACGCGCGCGGTCA
The DNA here is from genome assembly GCF_053598395.1 of Streptomyces sp. NPDC001135. Lineage (NCBI taxonomy): Bacteria > Bacillati > Actinomycetota > Actinomycetes > Kitasatosporales > Streptomycetaceae > Streptomyces > Streptomyces sp. NPDC001135. The sequence continues at coordinate 340,903 of NZ_JBSFKD010000003.1, forward strand.
GCCGGACCTGCGCGTCCGCGCGGGCGAAGGGGGCGGTGAGGACGAGCGCCGTGACCCGCTCCGGGTGCCGCACGGCCAGCCGTACCGCCACCGCCCCGCCCAGCGAGAACCCCGAGACGGTGTACCGCTCGACTCCCTCCGCGTCGGCGACGGCCGCCAGCTGGTCGGCCAGCTCGTCCAGTTCCAGTGGCCGGCTCGCGCGCGGGGTGCCGCCCGAGCCCGGGTAGTCGGCGCCGATCACCCGGTACCGGGCCGTCAGCCCGGCCATCACCGGGCCGTAGTTGGCGGCGAGGGAGCCGCCTGCGCCGTGGGCGAGGAGCAGGGTGGGACGCGGGCCGGCGTCGGACATGGGTACTCCCGGGTCTCTATCTGTAGCGGTCGATATAAAAACCGTAGCAAGTTTATCTAGTGACCGCTACATAAATTGTCCCGGGGGTCACCGCGCCGCTCCCGCTCGGTACGCTTGCGCCCATGTACGGCTACGACCAGAACGTCGGTGCTCAGCAGCAGTACGCCGCACCCCAGCAGCCGATGGCCGGCGGCTACGGGCAGCAGCCGCCGCTGTATCCAGAGCCGTCCCCGCCCTCCCTCGCGGACGCGGTGCGCGCCTTCACCACCGGGCAGATGTCCGCCGAGGACTTCCAGCAGATCTTCGCCACGTCGAAGGTGTACTGCCCGCGCGGCGACACCCCCGGCTTCCTCGCCCTGCACAACACCCAGCAGCCGGTGATCCCGATGTTCACCTCGCTCAAGGAGCTGCGCCGGTACGCGGGCAAGGAGTCCAAGTACTTCGTGATCACCGGTGCCGAGGTGATCGACCTGCTCCCCACCGGCTACGGCTTCGTCCTGGACATGGAGGGCGAGCACCGGATGGTGTTCGACGCGAAGGCGGTCGAGCAGATGGTCGACTTCGCGATGCGCCGGATGTACGGCTAGCCGAAGCTCCTCGCCGAGAGCCCGGAGGGAATTCCCTCCGGGCTCTCTCTGTTGTGGGTGGCAGGAAGTTCAATGCTCAACTAATGTGGGCGCACAAGGAGGTACCGACCATGCCTGCAGTGACCGTCGAGAACCCGTTGACGCTGCCCCGCGTGACCGCACCCGCCGATGCGGTGGCGCGTCCGGTGCTGGCCGTCACGACCGCCCCGAGCGGCTTCGAGGGCGAGGGATTCCCGGTGCGCCGGGCGTTCGCCGGGATCAACTACCGCCACCTCGACCCGTTCATCATGATGGACCAGATGGGGGAGGTGGAGTACGCGCCGGGCGAGCCCAAGGGCACCCCGTGGCACCCGCACCGCGGCTTCGAGACCGTCACGTACATCATCGACGGGATCTTCGACCACCAGGACTCCCAGGGCGGTGGCGGCACCATCACCAACGGCGACACCCAGTGGATGACGGCCGGTTCGGGCCTGCTGCACATCGAGGCGCCGCCGGAGTCCCTGGTCATGTCCGGCGGCCTCTTCCACGGCCTGCAGCTGTGGGTGAACCTCCCCGCCAAGGACAAGATGATGGCGCCGCGCTACCAGGACATCCGCGGCGGCAACGTCCAGCTGCTCACCTCCCCCGACGGCGGCGCGCTGCTGCGGGTCATCGCCGGTGAGCTGGACGGCCACGCCGGCCCCGGTATCACGCACACCCCGATCACGATGATCCACGCGACGCTCGCGCCGGGTGCGGAGATCACCCTGCCCTGGCGGGAGGAGTTCAACGGCCTGGCCTACGTCCTCGCGGGCCGCGGCAGCGTCGGTACGAACCGCCGGCCGGTCCACTCCGGGCAGACCGCGGTGTTCGGGTCCGGTACCTCGCTGACCGTCCGCGCGGACGAGAAGCAGGACTCCCGCACACCGGACCTGGAGGTCGTCCTCCTCGGCGGACAGCCGATCCGTGAGCCCATGGCCCACTACGGCCCGTTCGTCATGAACACCAAGGAAGAGCTGATGCAGGCCTTCGAGGACTTCCAGAAGGGGCGCCTGGGGACCGTCCCGGCGGTGCACGGCATGACCGGGGGCGGGCTGTAGGCCTCGCCGACCCGCTGAGGGAAAGCCCCGTCCGGGTGCCGGACGGGGCTTTTCGGTGTGCCGGCCGGGGGTGTGCCCGGGTGCGCGGCAGGGATCTTCGTGTGCGCGGTGAGAGCCCTTCCCGGGCGCGGTGCAAGGAGGCGCGCCGACCCGGATGGACTAGTTCCGGAAGGCGTCGCGCCGAGCGGGCCCCTAGCGTCGCAACTGCGCGCCTCGTTCCACAGCGCGCACGAGTGGTCGCGCCTGGTGGCCGACACCACGCACACACACCCCCAGTTCAGGAGTCACATATGAGCAGCATCCGCAGCGCCCTGGCGTGCACCGCGGCAAGCGTCCTCCTCACCGTCGGCGGGGTCGCGCTGGCCGCCCCCGCCCAGGCCCAGACGGGCGTCGCCCCGCAGAGCACGACGGTCACGGTCTTCGCCGACGACGGCACCGGAACCGGCACGAGCAGCGACTCGAGCACCGCCACGAGCAGCGACACCGGCACGGACACCAGCACCGGTACCGGCAACGACAACGGCAACGGCAACGGGAACGCGAACGGGAACGGGAACGGGAACGGCAACGGCACCAACTGCGGTCTCCTCGGCCTCGGCTGCCTCCTCCAGGGTCTCCTCGGTGGCCTCCTCGGCTGAGGACACTCCGGCAGCGCCCGGCCAGCCACCGCGTGAGCGGCCGCCCCGAGAGAGGCGGCCGCTCACGCGGTTGCGTGTGCCGGCCGACCCCGGCGGCGGGGCGCGCGCCGTTGGGGTCGCCGGGGGAGACGCCCGTGGCCGGCGCTGGGGACCCGAGTCCGTGGGGCACCGGTGCCGGCCGCCTCACCCGCCCGGACCCGTGCGGCGGGACACCCGCCGTCGGCCGTGATCCGCTGGAGGCGTGTCGCTGTTGCCCGACCCCGTGCGCCGCCTCGCCGCCTGGTGTGCCGTGCTGCTGCTCGTCGCCGGGGTCGGCTGGGTGGGGGTGCGGCTGTGCGGGGAGTTCCGTACGGCCGTCACGCCGGTGCTGCTGGCCCTGCTCGGGACCGCGCTGCTCGGCCCGCTGTACCGGCAGCTCGTGCGGGCCGGGGTGCAGGCGTCGCTGGCGGCCGGGCTCACCTGTGTCGCCGTGGTGGCCGTCGTCGGCGGTGCCGTGTACATCGTCGTCGCCGCGCTCATCGACACCGGTGACCAGATCACCGCCTCGCTCCGGGACGCCGCCAAGGGCGTCTCGCGGCACTTCGGAGCCGCCGGCACCGGCCTCGACGACCTCGCCGTCAACGCGCGCACGCTGCTGAGCAGGTTCGGCGCCACGGCCGCGTCCAACGTCATCAGCGGGGTCAGCGTCGTCGGCGAGAGCATCGCGATGGCCGTGCTCGCCCTGCTGCTGGTCTTCTTCTTCCTGCGCGACTCCCACCGGGCCGTCGTCGTCCTCCGCTCCCTCGTGCCCGGCGGCACCGCCGGCACCGCCGACACCCTGGAGGCCATCGCCCGGCGCGCCTTCGAGGCCGTGGAGGGCTTCATGCGGGGGACGACCGTCATCGCGTTCATCGACGCCCTGTGCATCACCGTCGGCCTGCTGATCCTCCAGGTGCCCGGTGCGATCGGGCTGGGCGCACTGGTCTTCGTCGGCGCCTACATCCCCTACCTCGGTGCCTTCGTCTCCGGCGCGGTCGCCGTCCTGGTCGCCCTCGCCGACCGCGGGTTCGTCATCGCGCTGTGGGCGCTCGGTGTCGTCCTGGCGGTGCAGGTGCTGGAGGGGCATGTGCTGCAGCCGGTCATCCAGAGCCGGACCGTGCAGATGCATCCGGCCGTGGTGATGCTCACGATCACCGCCGGGGCGTCCGTCGCGGGGATCCTCGGGATGCTGCTCGCGGTCCCGGTGACCGCGGCCGCCTTCGGGGTCGTACAGGAGCTGCGGGCGCGTTACGCGACACCCTCCGACGCGTCGTCCGCCGAGACGTCCCCCGGCACCTCGTCCGGCACCTCGTCCGACAGCTCGGCCGACTCGTAGAGCTCGAACCAGATGCTCTTGCCCTCGCCCCGGGGGTTCACCCCCCAGGCGTCCGCGAGGAGTTCGATCAGCATCAGGCCGCGGCCGGAGGAGGCGAGCTCACCGGGCCGGCGCTTGTGCGGCAGGTCGTCGCCCGCGTCGGTGACCTGCACCCGCAGCCGCCGCGCCGCCGCCTCGCCGGTCACCTCGGCGAGCAGCAGCGCATCGGCGTCGGTGTGAACGAGGACGTTGGTGACCATCTCCGAGACCAGCAGCACCGCCGAGTCGACCTGGTCCGCGCCGGCCCAGTCGTGCAGCAGCTCGCGCAGGTGCCGGCGGGCCTCGGCGATCCGGTCCGGCTCGTCCTGCGCCACCGACAGCAGCGTGCGCCGGACCGCGGGCCGTGCCGTGTCCTGAAGCGGGCGGCTCAGCAGCACCAGCGCGATGTCGTCCTCGCGGCGGTCGGTCAGGGGGCCGGTGGTGTGGTGCGAGGACGGCCCGTGCACGCCCTGCACCAGCGCGTCGGCCAGCGATTCCAGCCCGGGTCCGTCAGCCCCCCGGTGATCCTCCAGGATCGCGCGCAGCCGGCGCCAGCCGCTCTCCATGTCGTGGCCGCCGGTCTCGATCAGACCGTCGGTGCAGAGCATCAGCGTCTCGCCGGGTCCCAGGGTGAACCGGGTCGTCGGGTAGTCCGCGTCCGGGTCGATGCCCAGCGGCAGTCCGCCCGCCGTCGGCCGCATCATCACCGTGCCGTCGGCCATCCGGATCGCCGGGTGCGGGTGCCCGGCACGAGCCATCTCCAGCATCCCGGTCGCCGGGTCGGCCTCCACGTACACGCAGGTCGCGAAGCGGAGGTCGGCCAACTGGTCGTCGTCGTGCGTGATGCCGTGCAGGAACCGGGACGCCCGGGAGAGGACGGCGTCCGGGCGGTGGCCCTCGGAGGCGTAGGCGCGCAGGGCGATGCGCAGCTGGCCCATGAGACCCGCGGCCCGTACGTCATGGCCCTGGACGTCCCCCATGACCAGCGCGGTCCGGCCGGAGGGCAGCGGGATCAGGTCGTACCAGTCGCCGCCGACCTGGAGTCCGCCGCCGGTCGGGATGTACCGGGCGGCCACCTGCATCCCGGGGATCTCCGGGCCGAGCGAGGGCAGCATGGAGCGCTGCAGGCCCTCCGTCAGCTCCCGCTCCGACTCGGCGGCGCCGGCCCGGGACAGCGCCTGGGCGAGCATCCGGGCCACCGTGGTCAGCACCGCGCGCTCGTCGGGGGTGAACGCCACGGGGTAGGTGAAGGCCGCCAACCAGGCGCCCATCGTGCGCCCGGCCACCGTCAGCGGCAGGAAGGCCCAGGAACGGCGGCCGAAGGGCTGGGCGAGCGGCCAGGTCGACGGGTAGCGCTCCTTGTACTCCTCGGGCGAGGACAGGTACACCGCGCGGCCGGTGCGCACGACCTGGGCGGCGGGATAGCCGGTGGTCAGCGGCATGTGCGAGAAGGGCCCCAGGTCGCCCGGCTCGTGCCCGTGCTGACCGATGATCGTCAGCCGGTCGCCCTCCGCCCCGAACACCACGAGGCCGTCCGGCGAGAAGCCCGGCATCGACAGGCCGCCGGCCACCCGCAGCACCTCCGCGGTGGACCGGGCCTGCGCCAGCGCCCGGCCCGCGTCCAGCAGGAACGCCTCCCGTGAGCGCCGCCAGTCACCGGTGACCGCGCTGCGGGCCGCCGCCGTGCCCGGGGTCGGCTCGGTGACCTCCTGAAGCGTGCCGATCAGCTCGTACGCCTGCCGCACCGGATCGAAGGAGGGCTTCGAGCGGCTGCGGGCGACCCGCAGGACCTTCCCCCGCTCGTCCATGATCCGGATGCGCACCTCGGCGAGCGTGCCCTCGTCGACCGCCAGCGGGACCACCCCGGTGATCTCGTTCCAGTCCTCGGGGTGCAGCCGGGCCCGGGTCTGGGCCTCGGTGAGCGTGGTCGCCTCTGCGGGCAGCCCGAGCAGTCGCGCCGCCTCCGCGTCCATGGTGACCAGTCCGGCGGCCGTGTCCCAGCGCCACAGGCCGGTCGCGAGGGCGGCGAGGACATCTCCGACGGACGGGAGAGGCTCGCCTGTGAGCATTGCCCCACTTTATTGAGCTGTGATTGATAGGTGCCACTGTATGTATGTCTGATGGGATGAGTATCACTTTGGAGGTGCCGCCGAAGGCCAGGACCGGTGTGCGGTGGGCCGCGGTAATGGTGGGGAGCCGATCTTGGGGTGCCCGGTACCCTTGATGGGTCCGGGCCCCGTGCCCGTTCTCGCGGGGGAGAACACGCCCCGCAGACCTCACACACGAAGGACGATGAACGACGATGCACCGGTACAGGTCCCACACCTGCGGCCAGCTCCGCGCCTCTGACGTCGGCACCGACGTCCGGCTCAGTGGCTGGCTGCACAATCGGCGCGACCTGGGCGGCATCCTCTTCATCGATCTGCGCGACCACTACGGCATCACGCAGCTGGTCGCCCGCCCCGGCACGCCCGCGTACGAGGCCCTGGACAAGATCTCCAAGGAGTCCACGGTCCGCATCGACGGCCGCGTTGTTTCACGTGGAACCGAGAACGTGAACCCCGATCTGCCGACGGGCGAGATCGAGGTCGAGGTGGCCGAGGTCGAGCTGCTCGGCGCCGCCGCCCCGCTGCCGTTCACGATCAACGCCGAGGACGGGGTCAACGAGGAGCGGCGCCTGGAGTACCGCTTCCTGGACCTGCGCCGCGAGCGCATGCACCGCAACATCATGCTGCGTACGCAGGTCATCTCGGCGATCCGGCACAAGATGGTCGCGATGGGCTTCAACGAGATGGCGACGCCGATCCTGTCCGCCACCTCCCCCGAGGGCGCGCGTGACTTCGTGGTCCCCTCGCGCCTCAACCCCGGCAAGTTCTACGCGCTGCCGCAGGCCCCCCAGCAGTTCAAGCAGCTGCTGATGATCTCCGGCTTCGACCGCTACTTCCAGATCGCGCCCTGCTTCCGCGACGAGGACGCCCGCGCCGACCGCTCGCCCGGCGAGTTCTACCAGCTCGACGTCGAGATGAGCTTCGTCGAGCAGGAGGACGTCTTCCAGCCGATCGAGAAGCTCATGACCGAGCTGTTCGAGGAGTTCGGCGGCGGCCGGCACGTCACCTCCCCCTTCCCGCGGATCCCGTTCCGCGAGGCGATGCTGAAGTACGGCTCCGACAAGCCGGACCTGCGCGCCAAGCTGGAGCTGGTGGACATCACCGACGTCTTCGAGGGCTCGGAGTTCAAGGCGTTCGCCGGCAAGCACGTGCGTGCGCTGCCGGTGCCCGCGGTCCAGGACCAGCCGCGCAAGTTCTTCGACCAGCTCGGTGAGTTCGCGGTCTCCCTGGGCGCGAAGGGCCTGGCCTGGGTCCGCGTCGCCGAGGACGGTTCCCTCTCCGGCCCGATCGCGAAGTTCCTCACCGAGGAGAACGTCGCCGAGCTGACCAAGCGTCTCTCCCTGGCCCCCGGCCACGCGGTCTTCTTCGGCGCGGGTGAGTACGACGAGGTCTCGAAGATCATGGGCGGCGTGCGGGTCGAGGCGGCCAAGCGCGCGGGCCACTTCGAGGAGGGCGTCTTCCGCTTCTGCTGGATCGTCGACTTCCCGATGTACGAGAAGGACGAGGAGACCGGCGCGATCGACTTCTCGCACAACCCCTTCTCCATGCCGCAGGGCGGCCTGGAGGCCCTGGAGACCCAGGACCCGCTGGACATCCTGGGCTGGCAGTACGACATCGTCTGCAACGGTGTGGAGCTGTCCTCCGGTGCCATCCGGAACCACGAGCCGGAGATCATGCTCAAGGCCTTCGAGATCGCGGGCTACGACCGTGAGACCGTCGAGGAGAAGTTCGCGGGCATGCTCCGCGCCTTCCGCTTCGGCGCCCCGCCGCACGGCGGCATCGCCCCCGGCGTGGACCGCATCGTCATGCTCCTCGCGGACGAGCCCAACATCCGCGAGACGATCGCCTTCCCGCTCAACGGCAACGCCCAGGACCTGATGATGGGCGCCCCGACCGAGCTCGAGGAGGCCCGCCTGCGCGAGCTGCACCTGAGCATCAGGAAGCCGCAGCCGAAGTAGCAAGCACCGCCGTGCGCGCCGATCTGTCCTGACTCGCTCTTGACGGCCGGCGCGCACAGCCGTCTCCGGGCGGACAAGCGCGGGTACGTCACCTTCCGGACGGTGTTCCCCGGCTGGTACCGGGGCCGGAAGCACATCGCGCGCGGAGTGCGGTCCCGTCTGACGCTGGGTGTGGCCCCGGACGAGACGCACGAGGTAGCTGACACGGCTCAGTCCCCCTGATCCTCCTCGCTGTCCGGGAACGTCCCGTCCTCCAGCAGTCGTTCGGCGATGTCGTCGGACCACTGCTGGGCCCAGGCGCGCAGGGCGGGGATCTCGGCTTCGTCCAGGCCCTGGCGGAGGAAGTCCAGGTCGGAGTAGAAGTCCGTGCCCGTCAGCCGGGACTGCAGAGTCGGCAGGTCGAACGGGTCGTGGGCGTGTCTGCGGCCCAGTTCCTCCAGGTCGGGCAGGGAGAACCGGGCCGCGGCGGCCCGCGCGTCGATCAGGTCGACCGCCGCGCCCCGGTCGTACAGTGCCCGGATCTTCGTACCCACGGCGTCCTCCAGGGAGAGGGCGGGGCCGTACTCGGTCAGCTCCGGCGGCTGCCAGAAGGCCTCCTTGTGCAGGGCGAGGGCGCAGGGTTCGCCGGTCGGCGGGTCGGTGACCGTCAGCTGGGCGGTGAGCGTGGCGACGGCACCCGCCCGCACCTGCCGGCCGCGGGCCTCCAGGGTGGCGCCGACGGCGGCGGCGATCCGGTCCATGCCCTCGGAACTCTCCGTGGCGAAGTCGAGATTGCCGTGCGGACGCCGCACCAGACCGTGCGCCTGCAGGGCGTATCCACCGGCGAGCACCAGCCCGTACGCACCGCCCGCGGTGACGACGTCGGCGAGGAGGCGGTGGTGGGGTTCGGGGACGTTCAAGATTTTTTCCGGGTTCCTGTCACACGGGTGCGGGCTGGGGGTTCAAAGAGGTGTCCGGAGTTCTTCGACCGCTCGATGCTCGATGGGAGCCTCTCATGCGTACCGCCCAGATCGTCGTCACCCTGCTCGCCGCGCTGATGGCCGGTTTCTCCGGTGCGGTGCTGCTGCTGCGGGCCCAGTGGATCGTGCGGGCGCTCACCGACTACGCGGTGCCGCAGCGCTGGTGGACCCCGCTCGGCGTGGCCAAGACCGCCGGGGCCGTCGGGCTGGTGGCCGGGCTGTTCGTGCCGGTGATCGGCGTGGCGGCCGGGATCGGGCTGGTGCTCTACTTCCTCGGAGCCGCCGTCACCGTCGCCCACGCCCGCTGGTACTCCCACATCCCGTTCCCCCTCGTCTACGCGGCCCCCGTCGTCGGCGCGCTCGTCCTCGGGCGCGCCGCCTGAAGACAATCCGCCCCGCGCGGCAACGTCCCCGCCAGCGGCGGCCACTGAGGAGTCGTAAGCAGGTCAGCACACCCCTGAGGACTCCTCCGTGGCAGCTCCCTCTGGTCACCGACCTGGTCGCCGCCTACAACGGGGCGCACTCCAAGGGTCGTACAACCGTGCGGGTCTCTGGGGAGTCTCCTTGACGCAGCGATGTGATCAAGAGGAACAGCAGGGGAACGGACGTGTACATGCGCAGAGTTCGTACAGTCGCGGCGCTCGCCACCGCCACGCTCGTCTCGGCGGGCAGTGTGGTGCTCGGCGCCGGCGGGCCCGCCGGCGCGGCCGGCTCCACGGCCACGACGGCCTCCGCCGCGGGGAAGACGGCGGACTTCAACAAGGACGGGTACGGCGACCTGGCCGTGTCCGCGCACGGCTGCGTCGTGGTGATGTACGGCACGGCGACCGGTCTCACCGCCTCCCGGCACCAGACCGTCGGCCACTGCACCGGCCCGAACCAGCCCTGGGGCTTCGGCCTCACGATGACCACGGGCGACCTGGACGGCGACGGCTACGACGACCTCGTGTCCGTCGACCACACGACCTCGGCCGTGACGGTCGACTGGGGCGGCCCCACCGGCCTGTCCTCCCCCACACAGCTCGCGCTCAAGGCGACCTTCTCGAGCCCGATCGTCGCGGCCGACTTCGACGGCGACGGCAAGGACGACCTGGTCGTCGGCGACTCCTATTGGCACACCGAGCTGCTCCGGGGACCCTTCACCCGGGACGGCGCGAACGCCTCGACCAGCCCCGTCGACAACAAGATCTACCCCGGCCGCCTGGTCGCCGGGGACGTGAACGGTGACCATGTGGCCGATCTGCTGTCCGTGGGCAGGAACGCCAGCGACTCCGCCGACGCCAGCCTGGTGCTCGGCTCCAACAGCGGCTTCGGCCCCGCCAAGGTCTTCTCCACCAAGGTCAACTCCGGCTCCATCGCCGACGTCGACGGCGACGGATACGGGGACGTGGTTCTCGGTGCCGGGCTGGAGGGCTACCAGCCGGCGGGCGTCGTGGGCGGCTCCATCGTCGTCCGGTACGGCAGCGCCGACGGGATCAGCACCACCCGCCCCGCGGTGCGCATCAGCCAGGACACCACGGGCGTGCCCGGAGCCGGCGAGAAGTACGACCGGTTCGGCTTCAACGTCGACACCGGGGACGTCAACGGCGACGGCTACGCCGATGTGGCGATCGGTGTGGAGCAGGAGAGCATCTCGGGAGTCAGCACCACGGGTGCGGTGACCGTGCTGCGCGGCTCCGCCAAGGGCCTGACCGCCACCGGCGCGGTGTCCTGGCACCAGAACACCGCCGGTGTGGCGGGTGTCGACGAGGCGTACGACAGGTGGGGGCAGCAGGTCTCCCTCGCCGACATGAACGGCGACGGCCGCAGCGAACTCGTCGTCGGCACGGACTCCGAGAACACCTACGAAGGCAACCTCTGGTACTTCAAGTCGGGCAGCTCCGGCCTGACCACCAGCGGCTCCGTCTCCGTCGGCCCCCGGACGTTCGGGCTCACGCCCGAGCAGCAGTACTTCGCGCGGACCGTGGCCAAGTGAGCGGACGGTAGCGGCAAGGGCAAGGCCCCGGCGCACCGTGCGCCGGGGCCTTGCCCGTGTTGTCCGTCCGGGGCTCAGGCGCCCTCGCCGCCGAAGCGCTCCTTGTACGCCGCCAGGTCCTCGTCCGTCAGCTTGGCGAACAGCACCGGCGGGACCGTGAAGGGCGTGCCGGCCGGGACGGCGGTGAGGGACTTCGCCTCGGCCGCGGTGACCCAGGCCGCGCTGTCGTCGGGGAGGGAGAAGGCCTGGCGCATGGCGGCGGACGTGGCCGGGATCAGCGGCTCCGACACCACCGCGTACAGGTGGATCAGGTTCATCGCCGTACGCAGCGTGAGGGCCGCGGCGTCCTTGTCGGTCTTGATCTGCAGCCAGGGGGCCTTCTCCTCCAGGTAGGAGTTGCCGGCCGACCACAGGGCGCGCAGGGCGGAGGCCGCCTTGCGGAACTGCAGCGCCTCCATGTGCTCCTCGTACTCGGCGAGCAGCCGGGCGATCTCCTCGCCGAGCCGGGCCTCCGCCTCGCCCGCCTCGCCGCCGGCCGGGACCTCGTCGCCGAAGCGCTTCTTCGAGAAGGACAGCACACGGTTGACGAAGTTGCCGAGGGTGTCGGCGAGGTCCTTGTTGACCGTGGCGGTGAAGTGCTCCCAGGTGAAGGACGAGTCGTCCGATTCGGGCGCGTTGGCGATGAGGAAGTACCGCCAGTAGTCGGCCGGGAGGATGTCCAGCGCCTGGTCGGTGAAGACACCGCGCTTCTGGCTGGTGGAGAACTTCCCGCCGTAGTACGTCAGCCAGTTGAAGGCCTTGACGTAGTCGACCATCTTCCAGGGCTCGCGGATGCCGAGCTCCGTGGCCGGGAACATCACCGTGTGGAAGGGGACGTTGTCCTTGGCCATGAACTCGGTGTACCGGACGGGGTTGTCGCCGGCGTCCGCCTCGTACCACCACGACTTCCAGTCGCGGTTCTCCGGGTCCTGGTCGGCCCACTCCTTCGTCGCGCCGATGTACTCGATCGGGGCGTCGAACCAGACGTAGAAGACCTTGCCCTCGGCCGCCAGCTCCGGCCAGGTGTCGGCCGGGACCGGGACGCCCCAGTCCAGGTCACGGGTGATCGCGCGGTCGTGCAGGCCCTCGGTCAGCCACTTGTGGGCGATGGAGGAGGCCAGCTGCGGCCAGTCCTTGTCGTGCCGGGCGACCCACTCGCGGACCTCGTTCTCCAGCTTCGACTGGAGCAGGAAGAGGTGCTTGGTCTCCCTCACCTCGAGATCCGTGCTGCCCGAGATCGCCGAGCGGGGGTCGATCAGGTCCGTCGGGTCGAGCACCCGGGTGCAGTTCTCGCACTGGTCGCCGCGGGCCTTGTCGTAGCCGCAGTGCGGGCAGGTGCCCTCGACGTAGCGGTCGGGGAGGAAGCGGCCGTCCGTGGGGCTGTACACCTGACGGATGGCCCGCTCCTCGATGAAGCCGTTCTCGTGCAGCTTGCGGGCGAAGTGCTGGGTGATCTCGCGGTTCTCGGGGCTGGAGCTGCGGCCGAAGTAGTCGAACGCGAGCGCGAAGCCGTCGTAGACGGCCTTCTGCGCGTCGTGCGCCTGGGCGCAGAACTCGTCGACCGGCAGGCCCTGCTCCTTGGCGGCCAGCTCGGCCGGGGTGCCGTGCTCGTCGGTCGCGCAGATGTACAGGACGTCGTGGCCGCGCTGGCGGAGGTACCGCGCGTACACGTCGGCCGGGAGCATGGACCCCACCATGTTGCCCAGGTGCTTGATCCCGTTGATGTACGGAAGGGCGCTGGTGATGAGGTGTCGAGCCATCGTGGCTGCTCCCAGGTCGCGTTTTCTGCGGTTTCGAACCTTGAAATCGTAGCCGACAGGGGTGGGCCGCCCGCTTCCCGTTTTGCAGGGTGGGAAGGGGCGGCCCGAGGGGTTGTCGGCGGTGACCGTCCGTTACGGGCGCCAGGCGGCGAGTACGCCCTCGTACAGTTCCGTGTCCGTCAGCTCGCGGGGGGTGGGGCCCGCGTGGAAGAAGGACGTGGTGCCGGTCTTCAGCTTGCGGGCGTAGTCGAAGGCCCTGTTGTCGTGGTCTCCGAAGGCGACGAAGGAGAAGAAGACGGCGGGGTGGGTCTGCGCGGCCGCGGTGAGGGCCTCGGTCGCGGGGGTCTTCGCGTCCGGGGCGCCGTCGGTCTGGAAGACGACGAGGGCGGGGGTGCCGCTCTCGTGGTGCTTGTCGTAGTGGGCCAGTACGGCTTCCACGGCGGCGTGGTAGCTGGTACGGCCCATGCGGCCCAGGCCGGCGTGGACGTCGTCGATCTTGGTCTCGTGGTCCGGGTCGAGGGTGAGGTCGGTGGTGCCGTCGACCTCCGTGGAGAAGAAGACGACGTGGACCGTTGCCTCGGGGTCCAGGTGGGCGGCGAGGGCGAGGGTCTGGTCGGCGAGGGCCTGGGCGGAGCCGTCCTTGTAGTACGGGCGCATGCTCGCGGAGCGGTCCAGGACGAGGTAGAGCTTCGCTCGGGTGCCGGTGAGGTCGGTCTTCTTGAGGGTGGCGGTGGCGGCCTTGTAGGCGGTGGCGAGGGAGGGGGTGCGGGACTTGACCTTGGTGAGGGGGGTGGCGGGGGTCTTCTTCGGCGCGTCGGCCTGCGGCGCGTCCGCCTGCGGCGCTTCGGCGGTGTGGATGACCTTCGCCTCGGCTTCGCCTTCGGCGTCCGCGTCGTTCCCACCCGCACCACCCGTGCGGGTCTCGTCGTCGGGTGCGGGTGGCCCCTGTGGGGCGTCCTCGCCGTCGGCGGCCTGCGGTCCGCTCGCCTCCGCGGACTCCGCCTCCGCCTCCGCCTCCGCCCGAGTCTCCTCGGCCTCCCCCGCGGTCGGCTCCTCGACCGGCGTCGCGGTCCCGACCGCCTCCCCGGCGTCGGGCTCGACGCCGTTCGCGGCGGCCGCCTCTTGGACCGGCGCCTCGGCCTCCGCCTTCTCCTCGGCCTTCTCCTCAGCCGGTGCCTCGGCTTCCGCCGTCTCCTCGGCCAGGGACCCGGCCTGCGCCGTCTCCTCGGGCGGGGTCTCGGCTTCCGCCGCCTTCACGGCCTTCGGCTCGTGTTCCGGGCCGGTGCTGGCCTCGGATGCGGTCTCGTCGGCCGGGGTCTCGGCCTGCGCCGTCTCCTCGGGCGGGGTCTCGGCTTCCGCCGCCTCCACGGCCTTCGGCTCGTGTTCCGGGCCGGTGCTGGCCTCGGATGCGGTCTCCTCAGCCGGTGCCTCGGCCTCCGGCTTCTCCTCAGTCGGGGTCTCGGCCTGTGCCGTCTCGTCGGTCGGGGTCTCGGCTTCCGCCGCCGTCTCGGCCGGGGTCTCGGCCTGTGCCGTCTCCTCGGCGGCCTTCTCCTCGGCTGGGGCCGCGGCCTGCGCCGTCTCGTTCGCCGGGGGCTCGGCTTCTGCCTTCTCCTCGGGCTGCGGGGTGGTGGCCGGCTTGGTCCGGGGTTCGGGCTTGGGGGCTGTCGGGTCCGAGGGGTGGGGTGCCTGGATGTTGTCGAAGGCCGCTGACACCAGGTCGTGTTCGTCGGGGGTCGAGCGGCGGGGCTCCGGGACGGTGGGCGTCGGCTCGTGGGGCTCGGGGGTCTGTGCGGTCGGTGCGGGCTGTTGGGCCGGCAGGCGGTCCGCACCCTCTGCCTCGGCGGCGCGTGCCTTGCGTGAGCGGCCGAATGCGTTCCGCAGGAGAGTGAGAATGCCCATGTGCGCAACCCTTCATGAGGTGATGCCCGTCGATCCCTGGCCAGGACGGACACGTAAGGTTAGCGAAGCGGTCAGCGGGGGGAAGCGAGTGACCGGGCCGCCGCGACCTCCTGCCGGAGGGGTTCCAGGACACTGTCCGCCGGCCCGGTGAGATCCGTGCGGACCGGTGTCAGGGTTTCCGCGTCCCGTACGCCCTCGGACAGCTCCCTGAGCTGCAGGGAGATCTGGGCGATCTCGGCCGGTGAGGGAGGCGGCGCCCCGTGCCCGACGCGGACGCGGGCCGCCGTGGTCGCGTCGACGATACGTTCCACCGCCACGACCAGCGGCCACCACGCGGCGGCGCGGCGGCCGGTCGGCGGTGGTTCGGTCAGGGCCCGCTGGAACTCCGTACGGATCATCGACAGGTCGCGGTAGAGGCGGCGGCGCATGCGGGCCCTGGCGGAGGGGTCGTCGGCCGGGGCGAAGGCCGCCTCCAGATACGTCGCCGTGTCCGCCACCGCGTCGGCCAGGCGGTCGCCGACCCGGGTGCGCCAGCTCTCCGGCCAGAGCAGGTAGCCGGCGGTCAGGGCGATGCCGCAGCCCAGCAGCGAGTCCGTCAGGCGGGGCAGGAGCAGCGCCGTGCCCTGGTGGTTCAGGATGTCCGACAGGAGGAGGATCACCGGCGTGATCGCCATCGTCTGGTAGCCGTAGCCGCGCGGGGTCAGTGCCGGGATCAGCGGGGCCAGGAGCAGCATCGCCGGGACGTCCCACCAGCCCAGCGGGACCTCCGCCAGGACCACCGCCGCGATCACCAGGCCCGCCACCGTGCCGAGGGCGCGCAGCAGGGCGCGGGAGAAGACCGAGCCGAAGTCGGGCTTGAGGACGAAGGTGATCGTCAGGGCCACCCAGTAGGAGCGGGGTACGGGGATCAACGACACCAGGGCCTGGGCGATGCCGATGCAGACCGCGAGGCGCAGGCCGTAACGCCAGGAGTTGGCGGACAGGACGACGTTGCGGGCCGCTCGCGCCGTGCGGATGCCGAGCGCTGCCGGGCGGCCCAGGCGGTCGTCGATGCCCCGGGGGTCGACGTCGGGGGCCGTGACGACCTCCGCCGTGTGACGCAGGGCGTGGTCCACCGCGCGGGCGGTCTCCGACACCGGTGCCGGCAGGTCGAGGGCTATCGGGCCCGTGTAGCCGGTTTCGACGGCCTGCGCCAGGTGCTGGAGCGCCTCGGGGATCCGGGACGGCAGGGGCCGGCCGGCCAGGTGGGCCGCGGGGGCCGCCTCCACCACGGGTGTGATGGCGTTCAACTGGGCCAGCAGACGGGTGAGTTCGCTGCTGCGGCCGTGCTGGCGGGCGCGTCGGGCCAGGATCAGGTCGTAGCACTGGTTGAGGGACTGGGTGACGGCGCGGCGGGCGTCGTCGTACTCCTCGGTGCGGTCCGTGCCGGCCACGGTGAGGAGCGTGGCGGCCGTGCGGTAGGCGGCCGCCACCGCCGCGCGTTCGGGGACGCCGGAGCGCAACGGCCAGGCCAGCAGGGCCAGGAGGAGGACCAGCAGGCCGCCGCCGGTCATCAGGGCCGGGGCCAGCCACCACGGGCGGGGCAGGGGCAGGCCCGCTCCGACCACGCAGTTCAGGAGCAGCAGCAGGCCGGAGACCGAGGCCACCGCGCCGATCGTCGAGATCATGCCGGACAGCAGCGCGATGCCGGTGACGGCCGCGACCGCGTACCAGCCGTGGCCGTACGCCAGCGTGCCCAGCGTCACGCCGACCGCGCCGAAGAGCTGCGGGACGGCGATGTTGAGGATGCGCATCCGGTAGGCGTCGGCGGTGTCGCCGATGACACCGGACAGGGCGCCCATGGAGGCGAGGGCGCCGTACGCCGGGTATCCGGCGGCCAGGCCGATGGCGAGGGGGAGGGCCATGGCCACGGCGGCGCGGGCCATGGCGGCCTTGTTGAGGGGAGCCTGCTGGGGGCGGAGGTTCCGGACCAGCCAGTCGGGAGGGGTCAGGCCGATGGGGAACTCGCGCGACATGTCGCCATTATCACCGGTCCGCCGCCCTCTCCCGGAGTCATCCGCGCTGGTGGAGGGTGAGATCCACGACGAGGGCGCGGTGGTCGGTGCCGGCCACGCGCAGGAAGCGGGCGCCGGTCGTGGTGAAGTCCGGGGAGAGCAGGACATGGTCGATCTGGGCGCCGAAGACGGAGGCGGTGCGCGCGGGCCAGCTGGCGGCGCGGTCGTGTCCGGCGAGGCGGGCGGCGTCGGTCATACCCGTGTCGAGGATGCGGCGGAAGGCCGCGTGGTCCTGGGTGGCGTTGAAGTCGCCGGCGAGGACGGTGGGCGTGCGGGTGCCGGCGGCCGCGAAGGCGCGGAGCCGGCCGAGTTCGCGCCGCCACAGGCCGACCTGGCGTGGCAGCGGGGGCATGGGGTGGGCGAGTTGGAGGCGTACGGCGTGCCCGCGCACGTCGGCGACGGCGCCGGGCATGCCCATCGTGCCGCGCACGCCCGCGGTGGGCCGCAGCGGGAAGCGGCTGAGGACGAGGGAGCCGTGGGAGCCGGCCGCGCGGACCGCCCGCCGGTACGGGTAGTCGGTCCCGAAGTCGCCTTCCAGGGTGGACTGGCAGGTGTACTCGCACTCCTCGACGAAGACGACGTCCGGACGCAGGCCGCGGATCCGTGGGACCAGGGCGGGGGTGCCGCGTCCGAACTCCACGTTGGAGGTCAGCACGCGCAGGGTGGCGAGCGGCGGACCGCCGGGCTCGGTGTCCTTGCCGTACGGCTCCTGGTACCAGGCGAGCAGGCCGAGTACGGCGACCCCGCACACCAGGCCCGGCCACCAGCGGGCCAGCAGCGCGCACAGCAGGGCGAGGCAGGTCGGCACGAGCAGCCAGGGCAGGAAGGCGAGCAGCTGGGGTACGGGGGTGACGCCGTCGGTGTCGGCGGCCCGGCAGCCGGCCACCACACCCACCGCGGCCAGCAGCAGTCCGGCACACCAGACGCCGAGCCTGCGTCCGGGGCGTCGGTCCACGGGCCGAGCCTACGGCGGACCGTCCGCCCGCGCCAGGAACTTCCCGAGGGCCGCGGGCAACTGGGCGGTGCCGTCTACAGGTTGTGGATAGCGGCGTGGACACCGGAGGGTTCCGGGTGAACCGCCGGCGTCATCTACAGGTTGTGGATACCGGCGGTGCCGACGCCGACGCCGACGCCGATGCCGACGCCGGTGGGGGTGGGGCCGGTGCGGGTCGGGGTCCCGCCGGGCCGGCCCGGCGCACACGGCGGGTCAGCCAGGTGGTGAGGGCGACTGCGAGGCCCAGGCCGAGCAGGAGCCAGGAGACCGTGCGCAGGGTGCCGGTGAGCGCGTCGTAGACCGCGCCGACCGCCGGGTGGGACACGCCGTCGGGCAGGTCGGCGAGGGTGAGGCCGCGGCCCACGGCCAGGGCCAGGGCGAGCAGTCCGCCGCCCAGGGCCGTGCCCAGCGCGGTCGCGGCGACGGCGCGGCGGCGGCGGACCGCCAGGGCGATACCGGTGGCGGCGAAGGCGAGCGCGGCCACCGGGAGCCAGAAACCGGCGACTTCGAGCACGTGGAACCCCTTCCGGAGAAAGGCCAGTCGTTCAGCCGGGAGCACCGGGACCGTGGTGTGTTCCACCGGGATGCGTGCGGCGAGCGGCACATGGTCCCGGGTCAGCCGACGCTTCACCTGGTCGGTCACGGGGGCGAGGTCGACGGTGACCGCACCCCCGGCCGGGCCGCCGTCACCGTCGTCGCGCAGGGCGCGCAGCACCGCGTCGTGGGTGACCCGGTTACCGGTGTCCCAGGCCAGCTGGAAGGCCTCGGTCTGGGTGAAGGAGCGCACCGCGTCGTGCACGAACGGGCGGACGGAGCCGCGTACCGGCCGGACGTCCAGGTGCTGGTCCACCGCGCGCAGGATGTCGTCACCGACCGTGTCCGCGACGGCCTCCCGCACGTCCGGGTCGGTGGCGAGCGGCGCCATCGTGGTGACGTACCGGCCCGTGTCGGCGAGCCCGTACGCCGCCCAGGCCGCCAGCGCGCCGAACGGCACGAGGAGGCAGGACAGGGCGAGCAGTACGGCCGACAGGGCGCTCCTGAGACGTGGGGGCACGCTTCCAGACAACGGCCCGCGGAACGCGGTCGCGAGCGGGGCGCGTGCGTTCGGGCGACGGCCGGGCCGAACGGGTGTCCTGCGGGCCGCACCCCTTGGCGGCACCGGCGACCGCGCTCTCCGGTGGAGGGTTCACCTGAACGGGTGTTTCCTGGTGGGGGGAGAAGGAGGCGATCGACGCGCACCGCCCCTGCGGAGCCCCCGTAACTGCGGCTGACGCGGCGTGGTTTCGCTCCTTGTGGACCTCCGGGTCTCCGGCTCGTGGAGCCGGAGCGTGACGGGGGGTGAGGGAAGAGGGGAACAGGGGCCCGGCCGCACCTCGCGCACCAGCAGGTCGTGCACCCGGACGACGTGCCGCGTTTCGCCCGGCTCGGCGCCACCGCG